>JBJMLD010000130.1:0-25770 GCA_045805545.1 Solirubrobacteraceae bacterium
CGAGCCGGCCGGCGCATAACCGACGAACCAGGCATCGGTGTTCTGCGGCGTGTTGCCGGTCGGGCCCGAGGTGTCGCCGAGCTCGGCTGTCCCCGTTTTGCCGGCCACCACGACGCCGGGGATCTGGGCCGAGGTGCCGGTGCCGTAGTTGACGACGGCGATCATCATCCGCTGCACTAGCCGCGCCACGTGTCCGCTGGTGACGCGGACGAAGTGGACCGGCTGGTGCGCCAGCAGGGTCGGAATCGGCCGGCGGCCGCGCATCGCGATCGTCGCCCCGACGTCGGTCATCTCGAGCGCGGTGGCCTGCACCTGGCCCTGGCCGATGGCGGAAGATCCGACGTCGGTATCGGTACCGATCTTCTCGGCGCTGGGAATCGTGCTTTCGGCGGCGCCGAGGATCGAGGGCGGCTGGTTGAAGCCGAACTTCTCGGCCATGGCCACGAGCCGCTTGCCGCCGATCCGGACGCCGAGCGGCGCGAACACCGAGTTGCAGGACACCGCGAATGCGTTCAGGAACGTGCCGCCGCACACCTCGCCGTTCGCGTTGTGCAGGATGAACCCGCCGACGTTGGCCTCAGAGGCCTCGGGGAAGGTGTCGGAGAGCTTCACCATCTTGGCGTCGAGGGCCGCCGTGGCGGTGATGATCTTCATCGTGGAGCCGGGCGGCTGGAGCGCAGAGAACGCGACGCCGGCGAGCGCCAGGACCGCTCCGCTGCGCGGGTCCATCGCCGCCATGCCGGCGGAGCGTCCGGCGATCGCGGCGATCTCGGCCCGCTCGAGCGCCGGGTTGATCGTCGTCGTGACGGTCGTTCCCGGGACCGGATGTGATCGGGCCAGTACGCGCCGGCCCGCGTGCAGCGTCCCGCCCGGGGTGCCGGCCAGGCGGTCCTGGAAGATCCGCTCCAGCCCATCCATGCCGACGCTGGCGTCGGGCGGGTAGCCCTGGGCGCGGAAGCTGCTGAGCTCGGCAGCCGGGATTCGCCCGAGCGTCCCGACGATCTGGCCGGCCACGTCGGGAATCGGCGAGGCCCGGTTCGGCCCGCGCGCGAGCGGGGTGCCGTCGCTGGCCAGCAGGTCGCCGCGCGGCGGCAGCGCCACACGGCGGGTGAGCTGCTCGCCGGGACGCAGGCCCGGGAACAGCAACGTGTCCGAGTAGCGCACGCTCGCGCTGGAGCCATCCCCGGCGATCGGGACGCGCAGGACTTCGGACAGCGTGCCCCAGATGCGTGTGTGGGCGTGCACCCGGACGAGGAAGTAATCGCCGGTGCGGTTTCCGACCCGCAAGGGCACGAGCTTGGTCAGCGTGGCCGTCGCCGCCGCGTTGGCGTAGGCGGCCGCGAAGGCGGTTTCGCTCAGCCGGGCCCGCGAGCGCGAATCCAGCAGCGAGTACATGCGTGCGAAGTCGCCGTGCTCCCAGGCGGCCACGTAGCGCTGCACGAGCTTGCGCTCGGCCCGACCGGGAGCCCCGGCCACGACCAGACCGACGACGAAGGCCGCGACCGCGATCACGGCAAGCGGAGCCATCCGCGTCAGAACGCGCCTGCGCCGCGTCGTCCGCCTGCGGGGACGCGGCCGCTCGCCCACCAATACACCTTGTGCCACCTCAACTCGGAACGGTAGAAGATGCGGTGGTCCTCTGCCCGCCGGGGGCGGCCCGGCGGACGTTTCTTACCGCGGTCGTAACCTCCCTTCGGTGACCGCGGTCGACTGGGTGATAGTCGCCTTCACCATCCTGTTCGCCTTCTACGGCTACATGCAGGGCTTCATCGTCGGCGCGCTGTCTCTGATCGGCTTCGCGCTCGGGGCGTTCGTTGGGACACGGGTTGGCCCGCTGATCCTGTCCGGCGGGTCGCATTCGCAATACGCGCCGCTGTTTGGCCTCGTCGGCGCGCTGCTGGCGGGCGGCGTGCTGGCCAGCGGCTTCGAGGGCCTCGGCCTGCGCGCACGTGCCGCTGTTCGTCTGCCCGGCCTGCGCACGGTCGACGGCGTTCTCGGTGCCGCGCTGACGGCATGCGTGGGACTGGGGATCGCCTGGATCATCGGTGCCGTTGCGCTTCAGTCGAGCGGCTCGCAGCCACTGCGCCAGGACATCCAGCGCTCGGCCATCCTGCGCGGACTGAATCAGCTGCTGCCGCCGTCGGGGGCGATTCTCAACGCGCTGGCCCGCTTCGACCCACTTCCATCCGTGCGGGGACCGGCCGCCGACGTGCCGCCGCCGACCCGCGGCATCCTCGCCACGTCCGGTGTGCGGGCGGCTCGCGGCTCGATCGTCCGCGTGCTCGGGACCGCGTGCGGGCTGGGAATCGAAGGCACCGGCTGGGCGGCCGGGCACAACCTCGTCGTCACCAACGCGCACGTCGTCGCCGGGGAGACCGACACGACTGTGCAAATCGGCGGCCGCTCACCGGGGCTGCGCGCCCGCGCGCTGGCCTTCGATCCCCACGATGACGTCGCCGTGCTGCTCGTGCCCGACCTGGGTGCGCGCGGCTTGCAGCTGGCCGCCAACCCGCGCCCGGGGACCTCGGCGGCGATCCTCGGCTACCCGCTCGATGGGCCGTTCGACGAGGAGCCGGGCCGGCTCGGTCACACGCAGCGCGTCAACACCGAGGACGCCTACGGCAACGGCCCGATCGTGCGCGAGATCACCTCGCTGCTGGGCCGGGTGCGGCCCGGCAACAGCGGCGGCCCGATGGTCGACGCGGGCGGCCACGTGCTCGCCACCGTGTTCGCCGCCATCACCGGCGGCAGCAGCGAGGCCGGACGCGGCGGGTTCGCCGTTCCCAACTCGCTGGTGGCCGCGCAGCTGCGTCTCGCCGAGACGCGTCAGACGGTGGTCAGCACGGGCCCGTGCGCCAGCTAGTAGGCGTGCCTCGCTCACGCAGAGTTCCTTTCGAATAGCGGAAGGTTCTCTGCGTGGCGCCGCCCGGGTGCGGCCGCGGCGCCGCCCGAACCCGACCGGATTGAACGTTCATTTTAATGCCGGCGCCACCTCGCGCGGGCGCGCTGAGGTCACGGGGCTCGCACGTCAAACGACAGCGGCGGACGTCACACGCGCCGTGCCCTCTCCACGCGTGTGACGCCCGTAGCCATCCAAACGTCCGGGCGGCCCCCACGACCGCTCAGACGAGAAACGCGAGGGCGGGCGATGGTCTGCACATCGCCCGCCCTATGAGCGTTTTTAGTGCCCCCCGACGTCCTCGGCCATCTGATGCACCGTGTCCAGCTCCAATGCCCCGAGGAGCTGGGGGTGATGATGAGCGAGATGTCGCTGAACCGACTCGAACAGCTCCTGCTCGGACTCTCCTGCGAGTTGCGCCCCGCACTCACAGTAAGCGATCCGACGGTGTCTGTTCGCGATCCTGGTCACTTGGCCTTGGTCGATTCGGTCTAGCTTCACCTCGTGCGCCCCACCGAGCGCGTCGGTGTGTGAGACCCCGGTGTCCACGGTCAGGAAGATGGCGCGTGGCCGTTGTCGATACGTTTCCAGATCGTTGCCGGTGGCAGGAACCGTCGGATCCGTAAGCGAACGAACCCGTATCCAACTCTGCGGACGCTTGTCCGTTGAAATCGACGGGGTTCAGTTGGCTGGGGGTCTCCGCGGCAAGCAGGTGCCGTTGCTGCTGGCTTATCTGCTGCTGAACCGGGCCCGGCCGATCGGGCGAGAGGAGCTGATCGGCGCGCTGTGGCCCGACCAGGCGCCGGTGTCGCAGGATGCGGCGCTGCGGACGCTGCTCTCGCGGCTCCGCTCGACGCTCGGCGCCGGGCGGTTGTCCGGCCGGGACGAGCTGGCGCTGGAGCTCCCAAGTCCGGTGTGGATCGACCTCGAAGCGGCGGCGCTGGAGGTGGAGCGCGCCGAGCAGGCGCTCGACACCGGCGACGCCCGCGGCGCCTGGGCCTTGGCGCAGGTGCCGCTCAACATCGCCAGCCGTGGTTTGCTCCCGGGCGCCCAGGCGATGTGGCTCGAGGCACGCCGCCGTGAGCTCGAAGAGGTGCGCCTGCAGGCGCTCGAGGTGATCGGTCGCGCCGGCCTGCGGCTGGGCGGTTCGCAACTGTCCTCGGTGGAACGCGCGGCGCGGACGCTGATCGAATCAGAGCCCTACCGGGAATCCGGCTATGTCCTGCTGATGGAGGCGCTGGCCGCCGAGGGCAACGTGGGCGAGGGCCTGCGCGTGTTCGAGCGTGTCCGCACGCTGCTGCGTGATGAGCTGGGCACCACTCCCTCGCCGGAGACGATCGCCGCGCACGAGCGGCTGCTGCACCCGGGAGCCCGGGGTGCCGGGGGCCGCGCCGGAGCCGGGGCGGGCGCGGGAGGGGCCGGCGGCACTGGCGCCGGGGCGGGGGGTGACCACGGCGCCGAGGACGCCCAGTCCGCGCCCGGGATCCCGCTCCCGGCCGAGCTGATGGCGCGCGGCGCCCCGGCCATGGTGGGCCGGATCGTGGAGCTCGAGCACCTGGAGCGGCTCTGGCAGCAGGCCGGGGCGAAGTCCTCGACGTCCTCCTACGCCACCCAGAGCGACGGCCGCCGCGTCGTGCTGCTGACCGGCGACCCGGGTATCGGCAAGACCCGGCTCGTGGCCGAGATTGCCCGGCGCGCCCACGACGACGGTGCTTTCGTGCTCGCGGGCCGTTCGCCCGAGGAGGCGCTCGTCCCCTACCAGCCTTTCGTCGAGGCGCTGCGCCACTACTTCCTGAGCGCCTCGGCGCGTCAGCTGCGGGCCAGCGCGCGCGAGTACGGCTCCGAGCTGGCTCGGCTCGTTCCCGAGCTGCGCCGGCGCGCGCCCGAGCTCCCGGCGCCGGTCGAGGGCGAGCCTGAGACCGAGCGCTACCGGCTGTTCGAGGCCGTGGCCGGCCTGCTGACCGAGATCTCGTCCACGGCGCCGGTACTGCTCGTGCTCGACGACCTCCAGTGGGCCGACCGGCCGACGCTGCTGCTGCTCCGCCACATTGCACGTGCGCCGGACCAGGGCCGCGTGCTCGTGCTCGGCGCCTATCGGGCCACCGAGGCCCACATCAACGGGTTCGCCAGCGCGCTGGTCGAGCTGCGGCGCGAGCGGCTCGTTACCCAGATCGAGGTGACCGGTCTCACCCAGGCCGAGACGGCCGAGCTCGTCCGGCTGCGCGCCGGAGTGACGCCGACTCCGGCCTTCTCGCGCGCGCTCTACGAGGAGACCGAGGGCAATCCGTTCTTCGTCGAGGAGATCGTCCGCCACCTGGCCGAAGCGGGCGTCCAGACCGACCAGGCCGGCGCCGCCGTGCTTCAGCACTTCGGGTTGCCGGAGGGTGTCAAGGACGTGATCGCCCGGCGGCTCACCCGCCTGGGAGGCGATGCGCTCGAGTGGCTGCGAGTAGCCGCGGTGATCGGGCGCGACTTCGACGCCACACTGCTCGAGAACGTTGTCTCGCTCGACGAGGACGAGTTCCTCAATGCGCTCGACGAGGCGATCGCGGCGGGTCTCGTGGTCGAGTCGCCGGCCCGGCCGGGCCGCTACAGCTTCTCGCACGCGCTGATCCGGGAGACGCTGTACGAGGGGATGTCCGCGCCGCGGCGCGCCCGCACCCACCGTCGCGTCGGCGAGGCGCTCGAGGCCGACCGCCGCCAGGACCGATACCTGACCGCGCTTGCCCTGCACTTCACGCGCGCGGCCTCGACGCAGGATGCCGACAAGGCGATCCAGTACGCCACCCGCGCCGGCGAGCAGGCAACCGCGATGCTGGCCCACGAGGAGGCGGCCGAGCACTATGCGCGCGCACTCGAGGTGCTCGAGCGCTTCGCTCCCGACGAGGACGCCCAGCGCCTGGAGCTGTTGATCCGGCTGGGCGAGGCCACGGTGCGCGCCGGCGAGCGCCCGCACGCGTGGGAGACGCTCCGCGAGGCTGCCGCGCTGGCCATCCGGCTCGGGGACACCGCCAGCCTGGCGCGGTCGGCGATCGGCGCCTCCCGCCGCTACATCCAGGCGCCCGGCGTGGTCGATCACGAGCTGATCGCGCTGCTCGAGCGGGCGCTCGAGCTCACCACCGGGGACCGAACGGTGACCCGTGTGGCGCTGCTCTCCCGCCTGTGTGGCGCGCTGTACTACTCCGACATGCGCGAGCGCATGACCGACCTGGCCGCCGAGGCGACAACCCTGGCCGACGAGCTCGACGATCCACAGGCCAAAGGGCTGGCCGCGGCGGCGCGGCGGCGCGCCTACTGGCATCCCTCGCAGCTCGAGCAGCGCCTGTCCGACGCCACCGAGCTGCTGACGCGCGGCCGGGAGGCCGGCGACCTGGAGCTGACGCTGCAGGGTCACGCCTGGCTCGTCGTCGACCTGCTCGAGCAGGGCAACCCGGACGCCGTCGACGCCCAGATCGATGCCTTTTGCGACGGCGCCGACCTGCTCCGCCAGCCGTTGTTCCTCTGGCAGGCCGCGGTGTGGCGCGCGATGCGGGCGTTGCTGGCCGGCGAGCTCGAGCGGGCAGACGTGCTGGCCGCCCAGGCGCTCGAGGCGGGGTCCAAGGGCGAGGCGGTCACCGCGCCCCAGTACTACGCGATCCAGCTGCTGGCGCTGCGCCGGGAGCAGGGCCGGATCATCGAGCTCGAAGCGCCCGCTCGCGAGATGATCAGGCGCAGCCCGTTGATCGCGGCCTGGCCGGCGGCGCTGTCCACGCTGCTTTGGGAGACCGGGCGAGTCGATGAGGCCAAGACGGTCTTCGAGGGAGTGGCAGAGCACGACTTCGACGACATCCCGCGCGACGGCGACTGGCTGATCGCGATGACGCTGCTGGCCGACACGGCGGCCGAACTGCATGACGCGCGGCGCTCCGAGAAGCTCTACGAGCTGCTCTTGCCCTATCGCGATCTCAACGTGGTCATCGGGCTCGCTGCGGTCTGCCTGGGCTCAGCCGCGCGCTTTCTCGGCCGGCTGGCCACCGCCATGGGGCGCCGGGCGGAGGCGGCCGAGCACTTCGAGCGCGCGCTCGAGGGCAACGCCGCGCTGCACGCCCCCGTGTTCCTGGCCCATACGCAGCTGGATTACGCGCGCCTGTTGGGAAGCGACGATCCCCGGGCCAGGGCGCTCATCGAAGAGGCCGCACGGGCGGCCGAGGAGCGCGCGCTGCCGGCAGTGGCGCGGCGGGCCGCCGAGCTCGCCTGACCCTCGCCGTCGGGGAGAGGGTTGCAGCGAGCGCTACCCTCCGCGAACTCATGGCCGCTACGACCAAAACGCTGATCATCGCCGAGAAGCCGTCCGTGGGACGCGATCTGGCACGTGTGCTGCCCGGCGCGTTCACCAAGGCCGAGGGCTACCTGGAGAGCGATCAGCACATCGTCACCTGGGCCGTCGGGCACCTGGTGCAGCTCGCCGATCCGGATGAATACGACGAGCGCTTCAAGAAGTGGCGGATGGCTGACCTGCCGATCGTCCCCGAGCGCTTCAAGCTGGTCGTGCGCGACGAGCGCTCCAAGAAGCAGATGAACGTGGTCAAGCGCCTGCTCGGCCGCGAGGAGGTCGAGCTCGTGGTCAACGCCTGCGACGCCGGGCGCGAGGGCGAGCTGATCTTCGCCTATCTGTACGAGAAGGCCGGCTCGCGCAAGCCGGTCAAGCGGCTGTGGCTGAACTCGATGACCACAGAGGCGATCAAGGACGCGTTCGCCTCCCTGCGCGATGCGGCCGATCTCGCCACGCTCGAAGCCGCGGCGCGATCGCGCAGCGAGGCGGATTGGATCGTCGGCATGAACGCGACCCGCGCGGCCACGATCCGGCTCCGCTCATCCTTCGACGGCGCTGTGTCGCTGGGCCGCGTGCAGACACCGACCCTGGCCATCCTGGCCCGGCGCGAGCAGGAGATCCGTGACTTCAAGCCCGAGCCCTATTGGGTCGTCGACGCCACGTTCGACCCGGTGGCCGAGCCGCGGCCGCGCACGTACGAGGGCCGCTTCCACGCCGGCGCGAATCCTCGGCTCAAGACGGCCGAGGAAGCGAAGCGCGTCGTTGCGGAGTCCCAGGGCCAAACGGGCGAGATCACCAAGCTCGAGAAGACCGAGCGCAAGGAGCGCTCGCCGCTGCTCTACGACCTGACCTCGCTGCAGAGCGAGGCCAACAGCCGGTTCGGCTTCACCGCTCGCCGCACGCTGGCCGCCGCCCAGCGCCTGTATGAGGAGCACAAGGCGCTCACCTATCCGCGCACGAACTCGCGCTTTCTGACTGGGGACATGGTCCCGGAGATCAAGCCGATCGCCCGGCTCGTGGGCGATCAGCGCGAATATGCCGCTGCAGCCAAGTACGTGCTCGGGCTCGACGTGCTGCCGCTCGGGCGGGTCGTCAACGACGCCAAGGTGACCGATCACCACGCGATCATCCCCACCCGCGCCGAGCATCATCCGGTGGACAAGATGAACGACGACGACCGCCGCATCTACGACCTCGTCGTCAAGCGCTTCCTGGCCATCTTCCATCCCGAGGCCGTCTTCGAGAACACGCGCGTTGAGACCACCGTGGCCGGCCACGTGTTCCGCACGCGCGGCAAGGTCATGCTGGTCCCGGGCTGGCGCGGCGTGTACGGAGAGACGGCCGACCCCGACGGCGGCGCGCGCCAGGACGACGATGAGGGTCGCGAGCAGCAGCTCCCGCGGCTCGAACAGGGCGAGAAATCCGACGTCACCGAGATCGCCTCGGAGGAGAAGGAGACCAAGCCGCCGCGGCGCTACACGGAAGGCTCGCTGCTGCGCACGATGGAGACTGCCGGCAAGCTCGTCGACGACGATGAGCTGCGCGAGGCGATGAAGGAGTCCGGGATCGGGACGCCGGCCACCCGCGCGGCGATCATCGAGCGGCTCCTCCAGGTCGGCTACATCGAACGGGACGCGCGCGCATTGGTCGTCACCGAGAAGGGCCTCAACGTGATCCGGCTGCTCGGCGAGCATCCGCTCACCAGCCCCGGGCTGACCGGCGACTGGGAGCACCGGCTGGCCAAGATCGAGACGCGCGAGGACTCGCGCGAGGCGTTCATGAACGACATCGTCAAGTTCACCTCTGACACCGTCGGCGAGCTTGACACCAAGCTCAAGGACGTGCGCATCCCCCGCGCCAACCTCGGGCCGTGCCCGGTCTGCGGCCGCGACATAAACGAGAACCGCAAGGGCTATTCGTGCTGGTCGCGCGAGGACCCCGGCTGCGGCTTCGTGATCTGGAAGTCAAAGGCGGGCAAGCAGCTGCCGGTGGCGGTGGCGCGCGAGCTGATCAAGACGGGACGGACGGCCCGCGCCGTGACCGGCTTCAAGGGCCGCTCGGGCAAGAGCTTCCGCGCCCGGCTGGCCCTTCAGCAGAGCGAGGACGGCAAGTGGCGGGTCGAGTTCGATGAGCCCTGGGCGAAGGAGGGTGCGAAGCCGCCCGAGTCCGAGGATGCGGCCGAGGTTGCCGCGGGTACCGAGGGGGCCGAGCAGCCCGCCGCTGCTTGATGCCGCGCCCCGGGCTGGAGCTCCTGCGCGCCAAGCTGTGGCCGACGCGGAGACTCTACGAGCACCGCAATAGCGAGTTGAGCCGGGAGATCTCCGCGCTTCGTCAGTCGATCGAGGAGCTCTCAGCGCGCCAGTTGCCCGCGGAAATCGCGGCACTTCGCCAGTCGATCGAGGAGATCTCCGCGCGCCAGCATCACATCTTCCTGTGGCAGGCGGAGCTGCGCACGCGACTTCGCCGCACGCAGGCGCTGACTGCACGGACCTACGAGGCGCTCCATGGCTGGCCGGACAAGCTGACCGTGGCGCGGCAGCATCCGGAGTACGAGCTCGCCTACAGCGAAGCCGAGCCGCTGATCAGCGTGGCGATTTCGACTTATCACTCGCCCGAGACGCTGGTCGACATCGCGCTGGCCTCCGTGCGCGCGCAGACCTATGAGAACTGGGAGGCGATGGTCGTCGGCGATCACTGCACCGACGACACCGTCCAGCGGGTGCAGGAGATCGGTGATCCCCGCATCCGCTTCCACAACCTGCCCGCCCGGGAGAACGACTCGAGCGACCCGTTCGAGCGCTGGGCGGTCAAGGGCAGCGTCCCACGCAGCGTCGCGATGGATCGGGCGCGTGGGCGCTGGATCGCTCCGCTCAGCCACGACGACGCATGGCACCCAGAGCATCTGGCCACTTTGCTCGCCGCACGGCAAACCAACGCCGAGTGGATCTACTCGCGCATGGAGATGGTCGATGCCTCGGCGCCAGGCGAGCCGCGACTGCGCTCCTGCGGCGCCTGGCCCCCGCAGCTGGGCGAGTTCAACTGCCAGGCGTCGCTAATTCACGGCCTGCTCCGATTCCTGAAGCTCGACCGCGTCTGCGCGCTGGCGTCCGAGCCGAACGACTGGAACCTGGCTCGCCGCGCCTGGGAGGCCGGCGTGCGCTTCCATTTCGTCGACCGCGAAACAGCCACGCTGCGCGTGTATCCGCGCCGGGACGAGCTGGCCGCCGAGTACGCGGCGATGGGGTTGCCCATGGAGGCCATCGCGTTTCCGTGAGAGTCGTCCTCTACGCGGTCTCGACGGGTAACGCCAGCGAGCTGCTCGAGACGGTCCGCCGGCTGGGCGGGGAGGTGGCGGCGGCAGTCCGCAACGTGCCCGACGTCCCGGTCCCCGCCGAGATCGACAGCATCGTCGACGTCGGCGCGCTCGATCCGAGCCTGCTTGAGCTGGAGTTCGCCGTCCCGCAGACGACCCCGAGCCTGAGACGTGAGGCGATCGCCGACGCCCGGCGCCGCGGGTTCACTCGAGCCGCCACACTGATCGACCCCGAGGCCAGCGTGGCCTCCACGGCGCGGCTCGGAAGCGGCTGCTACGTGGCTCCTGGAGCCGTCATCGGCGCAGGCGCCGAGCTCGGCGAGGGCGTCCTGATCAACCGCTTGTGCTCGGTCGCGCATCACGTATCGATCGGTGAGTACGCCTCCACCGGACCGGCGGCCGTGATGGCCGGCGAGTGCCGGATCGCCGCCGGCGCGTTCGTCGGCGCCGGGGCGGTGGTCGCGCCGCGGGTGTCGGTCGGCGAAGGCGCCGTGGTGGGCGCCGGCGCCGTCGTGATCCGCGACGTGGCGGCCGGCGACACCGTCGTCGGCAATCCGGCGCGGGTTCTGCGGCGCTCGTAGGAACCGTCGGGGCCACGCGCCACCATAGGCGGGATGCCGCTGACGCTCATCCTCGGACCCGCCAACTCGGCCAAGGCCGGCGAGGTCCTCGGCGCCTATGCCGCCGCCGCCCGTCGCGGCGCCCTGCTCGTCGTTCCGACCACACTCGACGCCGAGCACTACAGCCGCGAGCTGGCCGAACAGGGAGCGGTAATCGGCTCCGTACTGACCTTCGGCGGCCTGACGCGAGAGATCGCCCGGCGCACCGGATACAGCGGCCCTCGGCTCTCGGAGCTTCAGCGCGATCAAATCGTCAAGCGGGCCATCGCCGGACTTCAGCTGAGCGTGCTGGCGCGCTCGGCGGCCGCGCCCGGCTTCGCGCCGGCTGCCGGCGCGCTGCTGGCCGAGCTGCAGCGCGCCCTCGTCACGCCGCAACGCTTCGCGCAGGCCATCCGGGCCTGGGCGGCGGAGGATCCGCGACGCGAGCGGTACGCCGAGGACCTCGCCTCGATTTGTCTGGCGTACGCCCGTGAACTGGACCGGCTCGGCCGCGATGACGCCGAGCGCTACAGCTGGCGCGCGCTCGACGCGCTGCGCGCCGAGCCCGGCCGTTGGGGCGAGACGGCGGTGTTCTTCTATGGCTTCGACGATCTGCTGGCGCTGGAGCGCGACGCCGTCGAGACGCTCAGCCGCATCGCCGGCGCGGAGGTGACCGTGTCGCTGACCTACGAACCAGGGCGGGCAGCGCTGAGCGCACGCGCGGAGGTCGTGGAGGAGCTGCGGGCGATCGCCGAAGGCGTGATCGAGCTGCCGGCGCTCGATGAGCACTACGCCCTGGACGGCCGAGCGGCGCTGCATCACCTCGAGCGCTCGTTGTTCGAGCCCGATCCGGAGCGGATCGATCCGGGGGCGGCGGTGCGCCTGCTCGAGGCCGGCGGCGAGCGGGCCGAGGCCGAGCTCGTGGCCGGCGAGGTGAGCGCCCTCGTGCGCGGCGGCGTGCCGCCGGAGGAGATCGTCATCGTGTGCCGGTCGCTCGCGCGGAGCGCGCCCGTGCTTGAGCGGGTGTTCGCGCGCTACGGCATCCCGCTGGCCAGCCGGCGGCGGCTGGCTTTCACGCACACGCCGCTCGGCCACGCCGTGCGCGCGCTGGCTCGCTGCGCGCTGCTCGACGGTGGCGAGCGGGCGGAGGACCTGCTCGACTACCTCCGCACGCCCGGCCTCCTCGATCGCCCGGAACTCGCCGACGGGCTCGAGTTCGACCTTCGGCGCGACGGCGTCGGCGCCGCGGCGGAGGCGCGCGAGCGGTTGGGTTGGCAGCTCGAGGAGATCGATTCGCTTCGCCGCGCCGATGATCCGCTGGGCGAGCTGGCTCGCCAGGCCCGACGGCTGCTCACGCTGCCCCACCGCGGGCAGGCGAGCGTGCTCAGCAGTGCGGAGGAGCTCGATGCACGAGCGCTGGCCGCGTTGCTGGCCGCAGAGGAGGAGCTCGTTCAGCTGGGCCAGACGCTGGACGGTCAGGACGTTCTGGCCCTG
The DNA here is from genome assembly GCA_045805545.1 of Solirubrobacteraceae bacterium. Lineage (GTDB taxonomy): Bacteria > Actinomycetota > Thermoleophilia > Solirubrobacterales > Solirubrobacteraceae > Palsa-465. Next base: position 12,618 of record JBJMLD010000130.1, read on the forward strand.
CTCGAGCGGCTGGAGCTCCGGCCGCCGTCCCGTCCCCAGCTCGGGGCCGTGCTGCTCGCCGACCCGCTGGCGATCCGGGCTCGGCGCTTCCGCGCAGTGTGTGTCTACGGGCTCAGCGAGGGCGAGTTCCCGCAGCTCGCTGCCGGCGAGCCGTTCCTGTCCGATGAGCGACGTCGTGAGCTGGCCGCCGCCTCGGGCCTTGTGCTGCCTGCAGCCGAGGATGCCCTCGAGCGCGAGCGCTACCTGCTCTATGCCTGCGTCTCGCGCGCCACCGAGCGGATTGTCTTCAGCTACCGCAGCTCGGACGAGGAGGGCAACCTGGTGCTGCCCTCGCCGTTCATCGCCGACCTCGCCGAGCTGTTCGTGCCCGAGTGGTTCGAGCGGCGGCGCCGCCGGCTGCTCGCAGATGTGGTGTGGCCGGCCGATGAGGCTCCCACGCCGCGCGAGCGGGCGCGGGCGGCGGCCGCGGACGGTCCGCGGATCGCGCCTGGCCCGGCGACGCGCCGCCTCGGCGAAACCGCGCTGCGCCACGTGCGCCACAGCGAGATCGTCTCCGGGGGTGCCCTCGAGAACTTCGCCGACTGCCCGGTCAAGTGGCTGGTCGAACGCGAGCTCTCGCCCGAGCGCTTCGCGCCCGAGCCCGAGGCATTGGCCCGCGGGAGCTTCATGCATCTGGCCCTGGAGGAGGTGATCGGGCGCCTGGAGGGACCGGTTACGGTTGCCGCACTTCCGGAAGCGCTGCGGATCCTCGACGACGTGCTGGCCGAACTCCCGGCCACGGTCGCGCCGGGCCGCAGCGAGGCTGTGCGATCGGCGGCCTTGCGTGCGATCGAGGCCGACCTGCGGCGCTACCTCGAGCACGAAGCCCGCGAGAACTCGCGCTGGCAGCCGGACGGCCTGGAGCTGCGCTTCGGCTTCGAAGGCGAGGAGGGAGCACTCCCGCCGGTCAGCCTCGGCGAGGGCAGCGGTCGCATTCTCCTGCGCGGCGTGATCGACCGCGTCGATGTCGAGCCGGATGGCGGACGGCGGGCGATCGTGCGCGATTACAAGAGCGGTGGCCCCCGGCCCGAGCAGGCCGGCGCCCGCTGGGCGCTCGACCGCCGGCTGCAGGTGGCGCTCTACATGCTGGCCGTGCGCGAGCTCCTCGGGCTCCAGCCGGTGGCCGGGCTGTATCAGCCGCTCAGCGGGGGCGACCTGCGCCCGCGCGGGGTATTCGAGGAGGGGCTCGAGCTCGGGGGTCGTCTTGTGCCCAACGACAGCCGAAGTCCCGAGGAGCTGGAGGCGGTGCTCGACGAGGCCCGGGACCGCGCGGTCGAGATAGCCGCCGCCTTGCGAGCCGGAGAGCTCGAGCCATGCCCCTCGACCTGCTCACGGGACGGCTGCATGTATCCCGGGATCTGCCGGTCCGGATGATCGCGGCCCAGGCGATGAGCTTCACCGCCGAACAGCTGGCGGCGATCGAGCGCCGGCAGGGCGATCTGCTGCTCGACGCCAGTGCCGGCAGCGGCAAGACGTCAGTGCTGGTGGAGCGGTTCGTGCTCGCCGTGCTCCAGGACGACGTCGACGTCAGCGCGATCCTCACCATCACGTTCACCGAGAAGGCGGCGGCCGAGCTGCGCGAGCGGATCCGGGCTCGACTGCGCGAGCTGGGCGCGGCGGGGGCGGCGCGCGAGGCCGAGGCTGCGTTCATCTCCACGATCCACGGCTTCTGCGCGCGAGTGCTGCGGGCAAACGCGCTGGCCGCCGGGCTCGACCCCGCGTTTGTGGTGCTCGACCAGCCTGACGCCGAGCGCCTCGCCGACGCGGCGTTCGACGACGCGCTCGACGACCTCGTCCAGAACGAGCCCGGCGGTCTGGACCTCGTGGCGGCCTACACGGCCGGGGCGCTGCGCGGCTCGGTCCAGGGGCTGTATTCCGAGTTGCGCTCGCGCGGGGAGCTGGTGCCTGCGCTGCCCCGCCTCGGGCCCGCACCGGACGATTTCGACGACCTCCGGACCGAGCTGTCCGAAGCGGCGGCTCGTGCGGCGGCTGAGCTCGGGGCGATCGCAGAGCCGGCGGTGCGCGTAGTCCAGGCGCTCGAGCGGCTCGAGCGCTGTGCCGCAGTCCTCGACGTGGCCGATCCATCACCGGGGGAGCTCGCGGCTGTTGCGCTGCCCGGGGGAAACGGCGCCGCCTTGACGACCGAGGTATGCCAGCAGTACGCCGAGGCGCTTGGGCGCTACCGCCGCGCCTGCGAGTACCGACGCGCCGAGCGGATCCATGGCCTGCTCGTGCGGCTGCTGGCCGACTTCGGTCGCCGCTACGAGGAGCGCAAGCGCGCACGGTCCGAGCTCGACTTCGCGGATTTGGAGCTGCTCTGCCGCGAGCTGCTGCGCAGCGATCCCGAGCTGCGCGAGCGCTACCGAGCGCGGTTCGCGCACGTCATGGTCGACGAGCTCCAGGACACCAATCGCGTGCAGCTCGAGCTGATCGAGGCCGTGGCGGCCGGGAACCTCTTCACCGTCGGCGATGCCCAGCAGTCGATCTACGGCTTCCGTCACGCCGACGTCGAGCTGTTCGAGCGGCGGGGCGAGCGGCTGGCCGCCGGGGGCGCACGGATGACGCTGGCCATGAACTTCCGTACGCGTCCGGAGATCATCGAGGTGCTCAACCGGGCATTCGAAGTTGCGCTGGGGGAGCGGTTCCGGCCGCTCGTGGCGGCGCGGGAGCCCGAGCCGCCTGCTGACGAGCCACTGGTCGAGATGATCGTCGCCGACAAAGGCGCGGACTGGACAGTCGACGGACTGGCGGCACCCTGGCGGCTCGCCGAGGCGCGTGCGCTGGCCCGGCGCGTGGCCGAGCTGACCGCTGGCGGGGTGCCCGCGCGCGACATTGTCGTCTTGACCCGCGCCACCACCGACCTGCGGGCCTATGAGCGCGCGCTCGAAGCCCGCGGGATCCCCACCTATGTGATCGGCGGTCGCGGCTACTGGGCCCATCCGCAGGTGCTGGACATGGTCGCCTACCTGCGGGCGCTGGCCAACCCGCGCGACGAGGAAGCCCTCTACACGGTGCTGGCCTCGCCGCTGCTCGGTGTGTCCTACGACACGCTCGTGCTGCTCGGGGCCGCGTCGCACGGCTCTGGGCGCGATCCCTGGTGGGTTCTCCGCGAGCCCGAAGGCCGGCTCGACCAGGTCTCACCAGAGGATCACGCGCGGCTGACCGAGTTCGCCGGCTGGTTCGCGGCCGAGCGCCAGGTGGCTTCGCGAACCGGGATCGAGGAGCTGATCGAGCGCGGACTGGAACGCAGCGGCTACGACCTGACCATGCTCGCCATGCCGGGTGGCGAGCGCCGGCTGGCCAACGTGCGCAAGCTGATGCGCCTTGGGCGCGAGTTCGAGGCTGCGTCGGGCCGCGATCTGCGCGGCTTCCTGGAGCTCGTACGGGCCCGTGCCGCGGGATGGGGCGGCGCTGGCGACTCGCGTGAGAGCGAGGCGCCGGTGGAGAGCGAGACGCTGAACGCGGTTCGGCTGATGACGATCCATCGGGCCAAGGGGCTCGAGTTCGGCACGGTGTGCGTGGCCGACCTCGGGCGCGGGCCATTGCGCCGCGCACCGCTCGTGCGGATCGGTCGTGACGGCGGCTTCGGCATCCGCCTGGCCGAACCGGGGACGGGCCGGAAGGACAACGCGCTCGACTACCAGGCGCTCGGTGAGGAGCAGCAGCGCTTCGAGGAGGCCGAGGAGCGGCGGCTCTTCTACGTGGCGATGACGCGGGCGCGCGAGCGCCTGATCCTGAGCGGGGCGGCCAAGCTCGAGGAGTGGCCGGTCAGCGTCGGCGGCGGGCCGATCGGGTGGATCGCGCCGGCCTTCCTGGGGGAGAGCGACGAGGGTGTGAGCGTCCGGTGCGTGCGGCCTGACGACGATGATGGGGTTGCCGAGTCGCCGGCCTCGCGGCGTCCATCGCTCGTCGGTCCTCCACGGGTGGATGAGGCGCTTGGGCCACCGAGCCGGCCGGCGCCGAGCGCTCCCGTGGGCCGGCTCAGCTACTCGGCGCTGGGCGAGTACGAGCGCTGCGGTTACCGGTTCTATGTCGAGCGCGTGCTGGGCCTCCCGCCGGCGGCGGTCGAGGGGGTGGGTGGCTCTGGCTCGGCGCGTGGCGGCGAGCCGGTTGGCCTGAGCGGGACCGAGCGCGGCGTGATCGCGCATGCGCTGCTCGAGGGGCTCGATTTCCGGCGCCCGGTTGTGCCGACTGCTGCGGCGGTGGCTGGCGCGGCGGCTCACGCCGGGGTGGTGGGGCCGCTGCATGACCCTGAGGCTGAGGAGATCGCCGCGCTGATCGCGGCATTTGCCGTCAGCGAGATGTGCGTGCGTCTCGGCCGCGCGACCGACGCGCGGCGTGAGGAGCGCTTCACGTTCCTGCTCGGCGAGGTCCTGGTCACCGGCGCGTTCGACGTGCTGGCCCGCGAGCCGGCGAACCGGCTGCTCGTCGTCGACTACAAGAGCGATCGGCTCGACGGGGCGGACCCGGTCGAGGTCGTTCGCGCGTCGTATTTGACCCAGCGACTGATCTACGCGCTGGCCGGCCTGCGCGCCGGGGCCGACGAGGTGGAGGTGGCGCACGTTTTCCTCGAGGCGCCCGAGCAGCCCGTCAGCGTGACGTACGTGAGTAGTGAGGCCGCCGAGCTCGAACGCGAGCTGGAGAAGCTGGCCGAGGGAGTGCTGGAGCGCCGGTTCGTGGTCACCGATACGCCGCAGCGGTCGGTCTGCGCAGGGTGCCCGGCCGAGGGCGGTCTGTGCTCGTGGCCGCTCGAGATGACGCGGCGCGAGGCGGTCGACCGGCTGTTCTGAGGCCTGCCGCGTCTCGCCCACCGCGGCGGCCGCCCTATCGAAACTCGACGTCCACTTTCTCGTTGTCGTGGCGCTCCTCGACCTTGGCCAGGTCGGTCAGCGTCTTCTCGTCGGCCCGGCTCTTCGGCGGCCCGAGCAGGCTGCGGGGCCACAGCCGGCGGGTGATGACGACGTTGACCTCGGCCGCGTACAGCGTGATCTGCGCCCCCAGGTGAAGCCACACGAGCAGCGCGATCACGATCCCGAAGAAGCCGTACGTGCTGGTCGAGTGCTTGAACACGTGGCCGATGTAGATGCCGCCCAGCACCTGGAGGCCGGTCCAGGCGACCGCCGCGAGCGCCACGCCGACCCACAGGCAATGGGTGCCAATCTGGCGTGAGGTCATGAGCCGGAACGCGGCCATGAACAAACAGAAGTTGAGCACGAGCGAGAGGGCGATCCCGCCGACCTTGGCCAGCGGTCCGCCCAGCCCGCCGGTGACCAGTCCCGACGCGAGCGTGGCCACGATGAACAGCGCGCCGAGCGAGACCAGCAACAGCAACCCACGCAGGCGCGACCAGAGAAAGTCACGTCGGTCCTTCATTGGCACGGCCCAGATGCGGTCGAACGCGTTCTGGGCCGCCTGGGTCACGGCGAGACCGGCGAGCAGGGATGTCACGAGGCCAATCACGAGCGCGAGCACGTGGCCGTGCAGCGAGTGGATGTTCTGTTTGATCTCGGTGCCGATGATCGGGAACTGAGCCAGAACCGAGCTCTTGATCGAGTCCTGAGTCGCCTGGTCGCCCTGGAGGACGTAGTTGAGGATCGTCACCATCACGAGCAGCAGCGGGAACAGCGAGAAGAAGGCGTAGTAGGCCACGAGCGCGGCCAGGTTGCCGCCTTGGTCGTCGCCGAACTTCTTGACCACCGCCATCGGGATCGCCAGCCAGCGGTGGCGCTGCTGCACCGTGTCGAACGCCCGGACCGGGCGGAGTAGATCCACGCCCTCCGAATACCCGACAAAGCTGATGGAGAAGCGGAGTGCCGTCGTGTGGCGCCTCGTGGCGCCCGGCGCGGCGCGGCGCAGCGCGTTACGCGGTCGCGGCGAGCGGCTCCGGAGGCTCGATGCGCGCCGACGGCGGCTGGCGCTCGTGCAGGACCACGGCGGCGCCGCCTCTGGGGCTGAACGTGATGCTCCGCCGCCCGGTCTGCTCGGGACGGTCGCTGGCCGGGGTGAGCTCGTATCGACTCAACACCTCGCTCAGCACGATCTTCATCTCCTGCAGCGCGAAGCTCGCGCCGAGGCAGCGCCGGCGCCCGCCGCCGAATGGGATCCACGTGTACGTCCCCGGTTGTTTGTCCAGGAAGCGCTCGGGCCGGAACGCGTACGGGTCCGGGTACACCTCGGGATCGTGGTGGACGAGATAGGCGCTGGCCAGGAGGGCGACACCGGGCGGGTAGGTGAAGCCGCCGATCGTGACCGGCTTCTTGGTGAGGCGCGGCTCAGCGTTGGGGAGCACCGGCCTGTGGCGCAGGATCTCGTTGATCGTGGCCGTGAGGTACTCGTCGGTCGCACCCTCGTCCAGCTCGTCGGCGATCAGCCGCACAACTCGCGGCTCACGGGACAGGCGCTCGAACGCCCACGCCAGCTGCGAGGCGGTCGTCTCATGACCGGCCACCAGCGCGGTCATCAGCTCGTCGCGCAGCTCTTGAGGTGACATCGGCGAGCCGTCTTCGTGGCAGGCGCGGAGCAGCATGGCCAGCACGTCGTCGCGCTCCTCATTCGCCTCGGCGCGGCGCTCCTCGATCAACTCGTGGATGAGAGCGTCGGTCTGCGCGCTGACCTCATCGAAGCGCCTTTGGGTCGGCAGCCAGCGCGACACGCGCCGCAGCGCCGGCAGCACGGAGAGCGGACTCTCGCTGAACACCAGCACCTCGGTCAGCAGGTCGCGCAGCTGGTCGAGCCGTGCGCCCTGCTCCAAGCCGAATACCGCGCGCATGATGATCTCCAGCGTCAGCCGCTGAAGCGGTCCATGGAGCGCCACCGGCCGCTCGAGCGGCCAGCTGTCCACCTCCCGGCGGGCGAGCTCGCTCATCAGTCCGACCAGCCGCTTCATCTTCTCGCCGTGGAAGGCGGGCAGCATCAGTTTTCGCTGTTCCAGGTGCGGGCCCTCGTCAAGCAGGATCACCGAGTTCTTGCCGATCAGGGGTTCGAGCACGCGTGCGCCCTCACCTGGGTGAAGCACGTCCGGTGGCGCCATGAACAGCTCGCGGATCTCGTCCGGGTCCGACAGGATCACGAACGGCGGCTGGAACGGCAGCTTCACGGTGACGCGCTTGCCGTACTTCTGGCGCAGCCGCTCCAACGAAGCCGCCGGCCGCTTCCACGTCGCGACCAGCTGAAACGCGCCCGGCACATTCGGTCCGGGCGGTAAGTCTTTCCTGAGGTCGGGCTTCGGCACGTCTCCTCGCTTGACGGGTTTACGGCTGGTCCATTGTCGCTTGTGTGAGATGCATCACGCGTGGCACTATTCCGGGCCATGGATCGGGGGATCAGGTGGCTGGTCGCCATCGTGCTGGCCGGTCTCGCTGCGCCGGCGAGCGCGCTGGCGGCGAACTTGTGCGTCCCGAACATCAATATTCCCGCCTGCGGTGGCCAGGGCGCGGGTGAGCCGACGATCGGGGACGCAGTGACGCACGCCAGCAACTCTGGCGACACTATCTTCATCGACGCCGGGAACTACCCCGAAACGGTCAACGACGCCGGCAAGCACCTCACGTTCGTCGGGGCCGGCCCGGGTCAGACAGTCATCCAGGCACTGGGCTCGCCTGGGATGAGCGTCTCGGCCGGCTCGAGCGTGTCCAACCTGACGGTCGACCTGTTTGGCGGGACCGGCAACGCGGGCCTCAGCCTGGCCGGCAGCGCCGACCGTGTGGCGATCACAGCCACCAACCCGGCCAATACGACGAACAACATCGGCGTCGTGCTGAACGCCAGCGGGACGTTCACGCACGGCACGGTCACGCTGCCTCTGACCGGTGGCGACTCCGCCGGCTACGGCGGCGTGGTTGGCGCCGGCACTGTGAGCGATTCGACGATCCAGGCCGCCGTCGGCGCCACGTCCGACCCCTCCGGCAACATGCCGGCGCTTCGCCGCGACCGCATCGTGGCCAACGAGGGCGTGCTCGCCGGGCCTCTTGCGCCCACGCTCGATGATCTGCTGATCCGAACCGTGCCCGGGACCCTTCCGGAGGTCGGGCTCGGGATGTCCAGCAACGACATATCGGCCAGCATCACTGCGCGCCACGACACGATCGTCGGCAGTGGCAGTGCCGCGTCGGCCGGGCTTCGGGCCTTCGCCACCGCCCCCATCGCGCCGGAGAGCACGACCGTCACTCTGGCCAACTCGATCATTCGCGGCTACGTACATTCGATCGTCGCCACCGCGGTACCCGGAGGCTTTCCACCCGATAACGCAACGACCACCGTCAATCTCGACCACAGCTTCTACGACCCGACAACGGTGCAGACGTCGGCGCCGATCCCCGGCCCGCCGGCCGCGTCGGCGACGATCACCCCTGATTCGCATTCCGGCAACTTCGATCCGCTGTTCATCAACACGTCCGCCGGCGACTTCCACCTGCAGGCGGGCTCGCCCGCGATCGACGCCGGGGACCCCGCGCCGCTCTCCGCCGGCGAGTCGACCACCGACCTCGATAGCGCCGCGAGACTCGTTGCCGGTCACGCCGGGGATGCGGCGATCAGCGATGTCGGCGCGTTCGAGTTCGTGCCGCACGGGCCCATGGTGGCCGCCGTGGTTGGACCGTCGACCGTGGCCGGCGGCCGAGCCGCCAGGTTCACCGCCACCGGCTCCGACCCGTCACCGGGCGACGCCGTCTCGTTCCGCTGGGCGTTCGATGACGGCGCGACCACGGCGGGCGCATCGGTCACGCACGCGTTCATTCGGGCCGGGCGCCACCGCGCCACCGTCACCGCCACCGACCTCGACGGCTTCACCGCGACGGCCTCCGCATTCGTGACCGTCACCGGGCCGGCTCTGTCGAGACTGTCGGTGAAGCGCTTCACGGTCGGCCGTACGACGACCATCAGCTACCGCGACTCTCAGGCGGCGAAGACCACCTTCGCCGTGCTGAAGGCCGGCAGGTCCGGCAAGGTCGTCGGCACGTTCACTCACAACGACCGCGCCGGCAGGAACAGCTTCCGCTGGAACGGGCGGCTCGGGCGGAAGAAGCTGCCCGCCGGCCACTATCGGCTGCGCGCGACTCCGCGTAACCGCGCCGGCACCGGCTCGGCGGTCACGGTCGGCTTCGTGATCCGGCCGGCGCCCCGCCACCGCCACGGACACCGCTGATGAATCGCAATTCAGTTCCGACGTCCGGAACCGGGATGCGAGAGTTCGTGCCCGCGGGTGGTTAGGTCGGAGGTCGGCCTTCGACGTCGAGAAGCAGCCGTTTGCGCTCGACGCCACCGGTGTAGCCGCCCAGCCCGCCACCGGAATGCAGCACGCGGTGGCACGGCACGACGATCGGCATCGGATTGACCCCGAGCGCGTTGCCGGCCGCGCGTGAACCGCGCGGGCTGCCGGCGGCGGCGGCGACCTGCTTGTAGCTCGACACTTCGCCGTACGGGATCCGCGCCGTGGCCCGCAGCACCCGCCGGCCGAAGCCGCGGGTCAGCGCCCAGTCGATCGGCAGGTCGAACTGATGGCGTCGGCGGCTGAAGTACTCGTCGAGCTCGCGGCGTGGCTCGTCGACGCGCCGCGGCGCGGCCAGCACGCGCGGGGAGATCCGGGCGGCCAGCTGCTCCAGGACCGGCTCCTCGCCGGCCTCGTCCAGATACGCGATCCGGACGAGCCCGCGCGGCGTCGCGGCCACCAACAGCTGCCCGACCGGCGAATCCAGCGTCGCGTAGGCGACGTCGAGCAGGCCGGCCGCGGCGGCCGCGGTGTCGAGCTCGGGCAGCGGCTCCTCGGTGGCGGCGGCTGCGTTATGGCGCAGCGCGCGCTCAAGATCATCGAATTCAGTCATGGCTGGTACTCCGTTCGCAGTCGCTTGAGGCCTTCGTGCACGTTGCGGCGTGCCGCCTCCTCGCTCGTGCCCATGACGGCCGAGATCTCCTCGTAACCGGCATCGGCGACGTACCGCAGCGCCACGGCAGTCCGCTGCTTGGGCGGAAGCGCACGCACGAGCTCCCACAGCTGCTCATCGCGCTCGGCAAGTCCGTTCGCGGCCACCCTGGCAGCCGCCGATGGCGCGGGCTCATCCGGCACGTCGGCCACCGGGACGGCTCGCCGTTTCCGGGCCCGGACGTGGTCGATCGCCTTGCGATGGGCCACGGTGAGGATCCAGCTGCGCAGGTTCGAGGCGTCGCGCAGCCGCGGGTACGCTCGCATCGCCGCCAGCCACGTCTCCTGGTAGCAGTCGTCGGCGTCGCTGTGGCCGACGGTGGCGACGAGGAAGCGGTGGACATCACGGGCATGGGCATCGAGTAGCTGCTGGAACGGCGGCAGATTCACTGGGGATGAAACGCGGTGGCGCGGCATGGTGTGAGATCGATTGTCGTAGGCGGACCGATGAATTCCTGGCAAGACGACGGTCATAGGTTGCTGATAACTCGTGTGCGCTATACAAACCTGATATGGCCCGTGCAATTTGGTCAGGGGCGATCAGCTTCGGGCTGGTCAACGTCCCGGTGAAGCTCTACAGCGCGACGTCGCCCAAGACGGTGCGCTTCCACCAGCTGTCCTCCAAGACCGGCGCTCGCATCCGTCAGAAGCGCGTCGATTCCTCGACCGGCGACGAGGTCCCGTACGAGGAGATCGTCAAGGGCTACGAGATCACGCCGGACCGCTACGTGATGATCGAGCCTGAGGAGCTCGAGGCGTTCGATCCTAAGGCGACCCGGACGATCGACATCGAGGAGTTCGCCGACCTGGTCGAGATCGACCCGATCTACTACGACCACAACTATTACCTGGCACCCACCGCCGGCGGCGCCAAGGCATACCGGCTGCTGCTTGACGCCATGCGCGAGGCGGGCAAGGTCGGTATCGGTCGCGTCGTGCTGCGCTCCAAGCAGCAGCTGTGCGCGCTGCGACCGACCGGCGACGTGCTGACGCTCACGACGATGCTGTTCGGCGACGAGGTGCTCGCGCCCGACCGGATCGACGAGCTCGATGACCTCGTCGACGCCGAGGCCACCGACCGCGAGCTGGCCATGGCCCAGCAACTGATCAGCTCCCTGTCGGCAGATTTCGATCCCACCAAGTTTCGCGACGAGTACCGCGAGAAGGTCCTCGAGCTGATCGAGAAGAAGGCGGCCGGCGAGGAGATCGCCGTCCAGCCTGAGGCTGAAGAACCCGCAGCGGCTCCTGACCTGATGGCGGCACTCGAGGCCAGCCTCGCCGCAGTTAGCTCGGGAGACAGCGACGACGCCCCCGCGCCCGAGCCGGCGCCGAAGAAGGCCAATCCGCGCAAAGCCGCGGCTGCCAACGGCGACGGCGCCAAGGCCAAGCGCCCCGCGAAGGCCAAACGCTGAAAATCGGGGGTGGCGGAGCCACCCCGTCTTAACCCGCTGGTAATCTTCGGCGTCCGATCGCGCCGCCGTTTGCCGCGTTTCCCGCTTCCAGGGAACGCCGCCCTCACCCTTATGAACAAGTACCTCACCGCCCCAGGGGCCAGTGGCCTCTACGACCCCGCCAACGAGCATGATGCCTGCGGCATCGCACTGGTGGCCAAGCTGTGGGGGGAGGCGACCCACGCGGTGGTCGAGAAGGCGCTGGACGCCCTGGAGAACCTCGAGCACCGCGGTGCCGAGGGCGCCGACCCGAACACCGGCGACGGCGCCGGCATCCTGCTCCAGATCCCCGACACGTTCGTACGCGCGACGGCAGGCGTAGAGCTCCCGCCGCCCGGCCGCTATGGCGTCGGCGTCTGCTACCTGCCGGCGGATCCCGAGCGCCGGCTCGTGCTCGAGCAGCTGATCGAGGACACGATCGAGGCCGAGGGTCAGCGCGCGATCTGGTGGCGCGACGTTCCCGTCGACGAGCGGCATGTCGGCGACACGGCGCGGCTGTCGGCGCCGTACATCCGTCAGGTCGTGATCGAGGCCGCCGAGGAGATCCCCGACCAGGAGTCCTTTGAGCGCAAGCTGTACGTGATCAGACGGGTGATCGAGCGCCACGCCGGGCGCGACCTGGCTCTGCCCAGCTTCTCGAGCCGGACGATGGTCTACAAGGGCATGCTCACCGCGCCGCAGCTGCCGCGCTACTTCACCGACCTGCGTGACCCGCGCGTGGCCTCACGGCTGGCGCTCGTGCACTCGCGCTTCTCGACCAACACGTTCCCAAGCTGGGAGCTGGCCCACCCCTACCGGATGATCGCCCACAACGGCGAGGTCAACACGCTGCGCGGCAACATCAACTGGATGCGAGCTCGCGAGTCGCAGCTCGCGTCGGACCTGTTCGGCGGCGACCTGGAGAAGGTGATCCCGGTCGTGCGCGAAGGCGGCTCGGACTCGGCCATCTTCGACAACGTGCTCGAGCTGCTCGTGCTGAGCGGCCGGGCCATACCGCATGCCGTGATGATGATGGTCCCTGAGGCCTACCGCACCCGCCAGGACCTGGACCCCGACGTCAAGGGCTTCTACGACTTCCACTCCTGCCTGATGGAGCCATGGGACGGGCCCGCCGCCGTCGTGTTCACCGATGGCCGCCTGGCCGGCGCCGTGCTTGACCGCAACGGCCTGCGTCCGGGCCGCTGGATCCAGGACACCGACGGCTATGTCGTGCTCGCCTCGGAGACGGGCGTGATGACGGTGGCGCCCGAGCACATCCAGCGCAAGGGCCGCCTGGCGCCGGGCAAGCTCTTCCTGGTCGATCTGGAGGAGGGGCGGATCGTCGAGGACGAAGAGGTCAAGCGTCGTGTGGCCCGGCGCAAGCCCTACGCCGAGTGGTACGAGCGCTCGGTCGTCCACATCGCGGACCTGCCCGACCGTGAGCCGCGCACGCCGCGCATCGAGCCACTTCGCTCCAAGCAGCTGGCCTTCGGCTACTCGCAGGAGGACCTGCGGATGATCATCGCGCCGATGGCGGCCAAGGGCGAGGAGCCGGTGGCCAGCATGGGCAACGACGCCGCCCTGGCCGTGCTCTCCGACCGCCAGCCGCCGCTCTTCTCCTACTTCAAGCAGCTGTTCGCGCAGGTCACCAACCCGCCGATCGATCCGATCCGCGAGTCGGTGGTGATGAGCCTTCAGGCCGGCGTCGGCGCTGAGGTCAACCTGCTGGCCGAGGTGCCCGAGCAGGCCCACCAGCTCGTCATGGACC
>JBJMLD010000131.1:0-35840 GCA_045805545.1 Solirubrobacteraceae bacterium
AGCGCCTCCCTGGCACACAGATCCAGGAACCCCGGGCGATCCCGACGGCATAACCATCACCGTCGAGAGCCCCGAGCGCTGTCCGCGCTTCACCGCCCGGGTGTTCGACGACGTCAAGATCGGGCCGAGCCCGCTGTGGCTGAAGGCGCGGCTGATGGCGGCCGGCCAGCGACCGATCTCGAACGTGGTCGACATCACCAACTACGTGATGCTCTTGACCGGTCAGCCTCTGCACGCGTTCGATCTCGACCGAGTCGCCGGGGCGCAGCTCACGGTGCGCCGGGCCGGCGACGGAGAACAGGTCGAAACGCTCGATGGCCAGAGCCGCATGCTGGACAGCGACATGGTGCTGATCGCCGATGCCGACGGCCCTACGTCGATCGCCGGCATCATGGGCGGCGCCCTCTCCGAGGTCGAGAACACGACCACGCGCGTGCTGATGGAGGCGGCCAACTGGGACGGGGCCAACATTCACCGCACCTCGCTCAAGCTGGGGTTGCGCAGCGAGGCCTCTACCCGGTTTGAAAAGCAGCTTCAGCCCGAGCAGGCGATGTGGGGCCAGGCCCTGGCCACGCAGTTGATGCTTGACCTTTGCGGCGCCCGCGTCAGACCCGGCACGGTCGACGTCGGCGGCGAAGGCCCGCCGCCGCGCACAATCAGACTGAGAGACGCGCGGGTCAATGGGCTGCTCGGAACCGTGATCCCGCGCCAGCGCAGCAAGCAGATCCTCGCGGCGCTCGAGTTCACCGCCACCGACGCCGCCGACGGCCTCGATGTCACGGTGCCGGCGTTCCGTCGCGGCGATGTCTCGCGCGAGGCCGACCTGGTCGAGGAGGTGGCGAGGCTCGATGGGGTCGAGAAGCTGCCGGCCACGCTGCCCTCGCGACACGGCGCGTCCGGCCGACTCACGGCCGAGCAGCGCCGCCGCCGCACTGCGTCGGACGCGCTCACGGCGCAGGGCATGCACGAGGTCGTCGGCTGGAGCTTCGTCGCGCCGGAGCTGCACGCGCGCCTCAGACTTCCGAAGCGGGCAGCCGTCGAGCTTCAGAACCCGATGTCGGGCGATCAGTCGCAACTCCGCACGACGCTGCTCGGCTCGCTGCTCGACGTCGCCCGCCGCAACCGCGCCCGCGGGGCGACCACGCTGCGGCTGTTCGAGACAGGCAGCGTGTACATCCCGAATCGAGCCGATGGCAACGGCCAGCCGCGCGAGCCCTACCACCTCGCCGCCCTGCTGACCGGCGACGTCCGGCCACCCAGTTGGCGCGAGCCCGATCCGCGGAGGGCCGACTTCTACTCGGTCAAGGGCGTGGTGGCTGGCCTGCTCGACACACTCACCACGCCATGGCGCGTTGAGCGCTCCGAGCAGCCGTTCCTGCACCCCGGTCGCGCCGCCGACATCGTCATCGGCGGGGACACAGTCGGATGGCTGGGCGAGCTGCACCCGAGCGTTGCCGTCGACTGGGACTTGCCCGACACCGTGGCGGTGTTCGAGCTGGACCTCGACGCAATCCCGCACGCGCCGACCAACACCTACGAGGACCTGATCAGCTTCCCCGAGGTGCGCGAGGATCTCGCCGTGGTCGTCTCCGAAGCGGTCAGCGCCGCTGAGGTGCTGAGCGTCGTCAACGACAGCGGCCAGCCGTTGCTTGCCTCCGTCGAGGTGTTCGACGTGTACCGGGACCCGGAGAAGCTCGGGCCCGGACGCGTGTCGCTGGCGCTGCGGCTGTCCTATCGCGCCGCCGACCGAACGCTGACCGACGCCGAGGTGGCCACCCAGCGTGAGGCGGTCCTCAGCGCCCTGGCCGACAAGGTGGGAGGCCAGATCCGTGCCGCCTAGTGTCTCGGTTTTCGGTGCCGCGGGCTTCACCGGCGCGCTGACGGCGAGGCTGCTCTACCGGCACCCGACGTTCGAACTAAAGGCCCTGACAGCCCGCTCGGACTCGGGTCGCCGGCTCGACGATCTCTACCCGTACCACCGGGTGCCGATGACGCTCGAGGAGCTTGATCTCGACCGGCACGCCAACGTGGACGCGGCCGTGGTCGCCTACCCGCACGGCGCGGCGGCTGAGCTGGTCGCGGAGCTGCGCACGCGCGGCGTGCGCGTGGTCGACCTGAGCGCCGACTTCCGCCTGCGCGACCCCGACGTGTACGGCGAGTGGTACCGCGAGCATCCAACGCCGGAGCTGATAAGCGAGGCCGTGTACGGGCTGCCCGAGCGCTATCGCGAGCAGATCCGCGAGGCCGATCTCGTCGCGAATCCCGGCTGCTTTCCGACCGCCGCGCTGTTGGCGCTGGCGCCCCTCGCGCGCGCGGGATTAATGGATGACGTCGTGATCGACGCCAAGAGCGGCGTGTCGGGCGCCGGTCGCGCGGCCACCGAGCGCACGCATTTCGTCACAGTGGACGAGAACGTCAACGCCTACGGTGTCCCGGGCCACCGCCACACCCCGGAGATCGAGCAGGAGCTGGCGACGCTCGGCTCGCCGCTCAAGATCACGTTCACGCCGCACCTGCTCCCCCTCGACCAGGGCGAGCTGCTCTCCTGCTACGTCACGCTCAAAGACGCCAATGGCACGGATGGCCGCGAGCTGGCCCGTCTGTACGAGGATGCCTACACCGAGGAGCCCTTCGTCGAGCTGGCCGACTCGCCACCCGGCGTGCGCGACGTGCGCGAGACGAACCTCTGCCGCCTGTCCACCCACGCCGATCCGCGCACCGGCCGCGTGATCGTGTTCGCCGCCATCGACAACCTGTGGAAGGGGGCCGCGTCGCAGGCGGTGCAGAACCTCAACCTGATGTTCTCTCTGCCCGAGTCGGCCGGGATCGCGTGAGCGAAAACTTCTTCAGCTCTCGCTGGATCGAGCAGCCCGAGCACGTGCGCGAGAGCTCGGCCGCCGGCCTGCCGCAGGCGTTCCGCGCCGCCGGTGTGACATGCGGCATCAAGGAAAGCGGCGCGCCCGATCTCGCCTTGCTCGTGTGCGACGCCGAGCACGCAACCAGCGCTGCGCGGTTCTCCCGTTCGGGAACGCTCGCCGCGCCGGTACTGCTCACGATGGAGCGCGCCGATCTGTTCGGGCTGCGAGCCGTGGTCGTCAACTCGGGCAACGCCAATGCCTCGACCGGACGTCCGGGGCTTGACAACGCAGCCAAGATGCAGGGCGGCGCGGCACTGGTGTCCGGCGTCCGTGAATCGGCCGTGGCGGTTGCCTCCACCGGAGTGATCGGCGTCCAGCTGCCGATGGATGCGGTGACCAAAGGCATAGCCGCGGCCGGGCGTGAGCTCCGCGCGGATGGCGCCGGCGATTTCGCCGAGGCGATCCGCACGACGGACGCCTTCCCCAAGCGGGTCTGCCTCGACGTCATGCTCGGCGCCGGCACGGTACGTCTGTCCGCCCAGGCCAAGGGCGCGGGCATGATCTCGCCCGGTTTCGCCACGCTGCTCGTGTTCGTTCAGACCGATGCGCACCTGTCTGCCCTGACGGCCGACCTGCTGCTCGGCGTCACCGTCAAGCGCTCGTTCGACCGGATCAGCGTCGATGGCCAGCTGTCGCCCAGCGACACAGTGATCCTTCAGTGCAGCGGCGCCTCCGGCGTCAACGTGGAACCGGAGTCAGCCGACGAGCTGCGCTTCGGCGAGGCGCTCGACGCAACGCTGCGACAGCTTGCGCTGATGGTCGCGCGTGATGGCGAGGGCGCGCGTCGCGTGGGACGCGTGGTCGTGCGCGGCGGCGATCAGGACGCCGTCGATGCCGTGGCGCGCTCGGTGGCCAACTCGCCGCTGATCAAGGCTGCGCTGTATGGCGGTGATCCGAACTGGGGACGGGTGTCGCAGGCCGTCGGGGCCGCGCTGCCCGGGACGGCGCCGCTGCCGATGGACATCTCGATCGAGGGCGTCACGGTGTGCTCGCACGGGGGCGCGGTGCCGCACGACGCCGACGCGCTGACTGGGCTGGTCCAGGGTGACGAGGTCGAGTACGAGATCGGGCTGCCGGGGGAGGGGGCCGACGCCGAGCTGTTCTTCTCCGATCTCGGCCACGAATACGTGACGATCAACGCCGAGTACACCACCTGATGCGCCAACCGGGACTGGACTGATGCGCGACGTCGCCACCCTGCTCGAGGCCCTGCCCTACATCCGCGAGTTCCACGGCAAGACCGTGGTGATCAAATACGGCGGCGCGGCGATGATCGACCCGGCGCTCAAACAGGAATTCGCACGCGACGTGGTCCTGCTCAAGTACGTCGGCATGAACCCGGTGATCGTCCACGGGGGCGGGCCGGAGATCACGACCTATATGGAGCGGTTGGATCTGCCCGTGCAGTTCGTCGAGGGGCTGCGCGTGTCCGACGCTGAGACGGTCCAGGTGGCGAAGATGGTGCTCGTCGGCAAGGTCAACAAGGACATCGTGCTGTTGATCAATCGTCACGGTCAGCCGGCCGTCGGGTTGTGCGGCGACGACGGGCTGCTGTTCAGGGCGGTCCGCCAGCCGGCGCCAAGCGGGCAGGACATCGGCTTCGTGGGGCGGATCGAGCACGTCGACGTCGACGTGCTGACGCATGTCGCTCAGGACTACATCCCGGTCGTGGCCAGCGTGGGCGCCGATCGCGAAGGCAACTCGTACAACATCAACGCCGACGAGGCAGCCGGCGCCGTGGCGCGCGCCCTGAGCGCCCAAAAGGTCATCTTCCTCACCGACGTCGCCGGCTGGATGCGCGATCCCGCTGACCCGCAGAGCGTGGTCTCGGAGGCGAGCGCGGACGACATCGCGGCCTCGCTTCCGACGATCGGTGGCGGGATGCGGCCGAAGCTCGCCGCCTGCCTGGACGCGATCCACGGCGGGGTGTCCTCCGCCCACATCGTCGACGGACGCGTCCCGCACTCGCTGCTGTTGGAATTGTTCACCGATGCCGGTCAGGGCACGAAAATCGTGTCGGTCTGAGGGAACCCGGGGCTAGACGCGTGTCACTGAATGAGCTGCAGGCGCTGGAGCGCGACTACGCGGTCCCCACCTATCTCCGCAACCCGGTCGAGTTCGTGCGCGGCTCCGGGTGCCGCCTGTGGGACGAGGAGGGGAACGAGTACCTCGACTTCCTGGCCGGGATCTCCGTCCTCAATGTCGGGCACTGCCACCCGCGGGTCGTCGAGGCGGTCCGCGACCAGGTCGGCAAGCTGACCCACGCGACGAACCTCTACTACACCGAGCCGGCGATGAAGCTCTCGGCGCGGCTGTCGCAGACCTCGCTCGGCGGCAAGGTGTTCCTCGCCAACTCAGGCGCGGAGGCGAACGAGGCGGCTTTGAAGCTGGCCCGCCGCGCCCGCCCCGGCGGCGGGATCATCGTCGTGCAGGGTGGATTCCACGGGCGCACCTACGGCGCGCTTTCGGCCACGCCTCAGGAATCCAAGCAGGCGCCGTTCGCCCCGCTCGTCCCGGGCTTCACCGTCGTGCACAAGGACCCGGCGGCGCTCGAGGCAGCCGTCGATGAGCACACCGCGGCCGTGCTGCTCGAACCGATCCAAGGCGAGACCGGGATCCACATCCTCTCTGACGAGCTGCTGAGCGCCGCGCGGGCGGCGTGCGACCGGACCGGCGCACTGCTCCTGTTCGACGAGATCCAGACCGGCATGGGCCGGACCGGCACGCTCTGGGCCTATGAGCAGACGCCCGTCACCCCAGATGCCCTGACCAGCGCCAAGGCGCTCGGCGGCGGGCTGCCGATCGGCGCGCTCATCACCTCGCCCAGGTTGAGCGACGTGTTCCAGGCCGGCGATCACGGCTCGACGTTCGCCGGCGGCCCGCTGGTGGCCCGTGCGGCACTCGAGGCGCTGGACATCTGCTCCGACCCCGGGCTGCTGGCCGGGGTCTACCGCCTCGGCGACCGGCTCGCCGCCGGGCTGCAAGACCTCCCGTACGTCGCTCGCGTGCGGGGCCGCGGGCTGATGGTGGCGATCGACGTCGCCGAGGGAACCGATGCGCCTGAGCTGGCCCGCCGCGCCCTCCTCGAGCAGCGGCTGGTTGTCAACGCGACCGGTCCGGGCACGATCCGCCTCGAGCCGCCGCTGATCGTCTCCGCCGAGGAGGTCGACGAAGCGGTGGCCCGTCTGAGACGGTTGGCGCCATGAACAGCGCCGACTTCCTGCCGCCTGAGACGCTGACGCTCCAGGCCGCGGGGGCGCGGCTCCTCAGCCGCTTCGAGGTCGGCGAGCGCGACGAGGTACAGAGCGATCGCACGTACTACGACACGTTCGATGGCCTGCTGCGCGCGCGCGGGCTGTCGGTCGTGCACGAGCGAGGTCGACTGGCGCTGATCGACCGTCAGAACGGCGGGGTCCGGGCCGCCATCAGGGCGCCGCAGCCCGGGCACGCGATGCTGCCCATGAACCTCGAGGACGGCCCGCTTCGCGAGGCTTTGTTGTCGATCGTCGACGTCCGCGCGCTGCTCCCGCTCGTGCACGTGCGTAGTCGCGTGCGCGGCCTAGACGTGCTGGACAATCAGCAAAAGACCGTGGTCAGGATCACCCTGGAGGAGTCGGCGATCGTCTCCTCGGCCACCCGGCCAAAGCCGCTGCGTCCACGCGTGCGCCTGGCTGCCGTGCGGGGGTACGACGACGAACTCGCGGCCGTGCGCCACCAGCTCGAACAGGAGCTTCGCTTCACGCCTGCGGAGCAGACGCTGGTCGACGAGGCCGTCCACGCGGCCGGCGGCGTGCCCGGCGGGATCTCATCCAAAGTCGATGTGCAGCTGGCCAGCGACCAGCGCGCCGATGCGGCCGCGGTCTCCGTGCTGCGCGCGCTGCTGGGAGTGATCGAGGCCAACGTCGAGGGGACGATCGACGACATCGACGCCGAGTTCCTGCACGACTTCCGGGTTTCCGTGCGGCGTTCGCGCGCGGTGCAGCGCGAGCTGCGTGGAGTGTTCCCACCGGCCGAGTTGAACACGTTCAGGGCCGAGTTCCGCTGGCTCCAGCAGGTCACCGGCGACGCGCGCGATCTCGACGTCTACGTGCTCTCCTTTCACGACATGCGCGCGCTCGTGCCGGCGCCGGTGCAGGCGGACCTCGACCCGCTCCTGACCGTGCTGCGAGAGCGCCGCTTGACCGCACGCGCGGCGATGGTCACGGCCCTGCGCTCGCACCGCGCGTCGCGCCTGCTCGCCGAGTGGTCGGCGTTCCTGGAGGAGCTCGTGCAGCGCGACCCGGCCGAGCGGCCGGACGCAACGCGCCCGATCGCCGAGGTGGCCGGCGAGCGCATCGCGCGGGTCTATCGGCGAATGGTGAAGATGGGGCGCTCGATCGATCGTGCGAGCCCGGCCGCCGACTACCACGAGCTGCGCAAGAAGGGCAAGGAGCTCCGCTATCTGCTCGAACTCTTCGGCGCGCAGCTGTATCCCGCGGACGTGGTCAAGCCGATGATCAAGTCGCTCAAGGCGCTCCAGGAAGTGCTCGGCCGTCACCAGGACCGCGAGGTGCAGGTGGCCACGCTACGCACGTTGCGCGACGAGGTCGCCGCGCTGCCGGGTGGCCCGGGGGCGCTGATGGCGATGGGCGTGCTGGTCGAGCGGCTCGGCGAGGACGAGCACGCGGCGCGGCGGCAGTTCGCCGAATCGTTCGAGGTGTTCGCCTCTCGCTCGCAGCGCCGGCTGGTCAAGGAGACGTTCGCGGCGTGACCAAGGTGCTCGCCACCTACAACATCAAGGGCGGCGTGGGGAAGACCTCAGCGGCGGTCAACCTCGCCTACCTGGCCGCCGGGGACGGGGCCCCGACGCTGCTGTGGGATCTCGATCCGCAAGCGGCCTCGACCTACCTGTTTCGCATCCGCCCCAAGGTCCGCGGCGGCGGACGGGGTCTGCTGCGCGGCCGCTCACAGGCCGCACGGCTGATCAAGGGCACCGACCACGTCGGCCTGGACCTGTTGCCGGCCGATTTCTCCTACCGCCACATGGACCTGGCGCTCGACCGCTTCAAGCATCCGACCCGCCGGCTAACGCGCGTGCTGGCGCCGCTGCGCCGTGAGTACGAGTACATCTTCCTCGACTGCCCGCCGAGCATCTCCCTCGTTTCCGAGAGCGTGTTCGAAGCCGCCGATGCCCTGCTCGTCCCGATCATCCCGGCCACCCTGTCCGCGCGTACCTTCGATCAGCTGGCCGGAATAGTCCACGAGGGACCCCAGGTTCTCGCCTTCTTCTCGATGGTCGAAGTGCGCAAGTCGCTGCACCGTGAGGTGATGGCGGAGCTGAGGCGGGCCCATGCGCTGAGCCTGCTCGGGGCCGCGATCCCGGCCGCGGACGAGATCGAGCGCATGGGTGTCGAGCGCGACGTAGTGGCGGCCTTCGCGCCCCGCTCACGCGCAGCGATCGCCTACGAGGCCCTGTGGCTAGACGTCCGCCGGCGGCTCGGGCAGCGCCGTTTCGACGGCGGCCAATACGCTTCCTGACCCTCGCCATGCCAGAACCCAGATATACGCGCACCACGTCATACGAGGCCGACCCGGACGAAGTCGGCCGGGTCCTGCTGCTCTACAGCGGCGGACTGGACACCAGCGTGATGCTCAAGTGGATCCAGGACGAGTACGACGCCGAGGTGGTGGCGCTCACCGTGAACCTCGGGCAGCCTGGCGAGGACTACGACGTGATCCGCGGCAAGGCGCTGCAGCTCGGCGCGCTCGAGTGCCATGTCGTCGACGCGCGCGAGGAGTTCGCTCGCGACTACGTCGTGCCCGCGATCAAGGCCAACGCCATCTACGGCATCGGCTACCCGCTGTTCACCGCGCTCGGGCGGCCGTTGATCGCCAAGCTGGCGGTCGACCACGCCCGCCAGACCGGGTGCGACACGATCGCCCACGGCTGCACCGGCAAGGGCAACGACCAAGTGCGGATCGAAGCCACCGTCGCGACGCTGGCGCCCGAGCTGAAGGTCATCGCGCCGGTGCGCAGCTGGCGCATGGGGCGCGAAGAGGAGATCGCCTACGCGCGCGAGCACGGCATCCCGGTCAAGGGCGGCACCGAGGCGGCGCCGTACTCCATCGACGACAACCTGTGGGGGCGCTCGAGCGAGGGCCGCTGGATCGAGGATCTCGACCACGCCCCGGAGGACGACGTGTTCAGCCTCGTTACCCGCCCCGAGGACGCGCCCGACGAGCCCGAGGTGCTGGAGATCGATTTCGCGGAAGGCGTACCCGTGGCACTGGGCGGCGAGCGACTCGGCCTGGTCGAGCTGATCGAGCGCCTGGGGGAGATCGGTGCTCGGCACGGCGTCGGGATCGTCGACCACATCGAGGACCGGATCGTCGGGCTCAAGGTGCGCGACATCTACGAAGTGCCGGCGGCGACGATCCTGCTGCTCGCGCATCGCGAGCTGGAGATGCTCGTGGGCACGATCCACCAGCACCAGTTCAAGCCGTCGCTCGACCAGAAGTGGGCCTACCTCGTTTACGCCGGGCTGTGGTGGGAGCCCCTGCGAACGGATATTGACGCGTTTATGGAGGCCTCAAACCGTCAGGTCACGGGGCGCATCGGCGTGAAGCTGTACAAGGGATCGGCACGCGTCGTGACCCGTTCGTCGCCGAACGCCGTGTACGACGCGCAATTGGCCTCGTTTGCCCAATCCGGTGGTCTCTTCTCGCAGGAGGCATCGCCCGGTTTCATCGAGCTCTGGACGCTCCAGTCGCGGATGGCGTGGCGCGTCAGGCAGCGCAGCGAGGGGTAGGATCCGGGCGTATGGGTTACAAGGTTCTCGGGTTCGTCGTTTGGCAGGGCGCCAGGTTGTATTTCCGCCGGCGCGTCAACGGCACTAAGCGCAAGATCGTCCTGGCCGGCCTGGCGGCCGCCGTGGTTGGCGGCGTAGTGGCGGCCAGCCAGCGCGAGCCGAACTCGAGCTGACCGGCGTAGATAAGTCCTAGCAGCGGAGCGCCCGTCGGCCTGGCGGCGCCCCTTGCCGTCCCCGCTTACTTCTAGTAACCTTTTTACAGTTTGTTGAAAGTTTGTTTTTCCGTAAATAGCTATATGAGGGGCGCAAATGACGACATCTGCCGGAGTCACGACCGGTCTCGAACTCGATGGGGTGGAGTGCTCGCCGCTCGGCGGCGACAAGCTTGTCGTGCGGCTTCACGGCCGTTGGCCGGGGCGGCCGCGCCAGGCTGGCCGTCGCGTAACGCTCGTCGTCGAGGATGAGGGCCGACGCCACCGCTTCCCCGCGATTCCGGCGCCGCGCAACGCCCCGCCGGCGGCCGACCAGGACGCGTGGACTGCCAGCTTCGCCGTGCCGGCCTGGCTTCAGCCGACGCCCGAGACGAGCATGAGCCTGACCATAGGCGACGCCAACATCCCCGTTCCCGGGCCGCAGCCGAGCGCTGAGAACGGTACCTCTGCCCCGGCGGCTGAGCGGAGCGATCCGCCGGTCCGGCCCGCGGCGAGCGGAAACGGGGCGTCGCGGAGTGATTCAGATCACCCCGGGGACGGCGATGTCCGGAGCGACTCCGCGCCAATCAGTACCTCGGATGCCACGATCGCCGCGTTGCGCGCCGAGCTGCATCAGCGTGCCGGCGCGATCGCCCGGCTCCATGGTGTGATTGCCGACGTCTCCTCCGAAGTCGAGGCCAGCGCCACCGCCCAGAGCCGGGTGCAGACCACGCAGGACGAGCTTCGCCGCGAGCTCGCCGAGCTCAGCCAGGCGCTCGCGGCCGAGCGCACACAACGGGCCGAGACCGAATCCCGAGCCCTCTCCGTCGCTGCGCAGCAAGCGTCGCTGGAGCAGAAGCTCACCGAACTCAATGCTGTCCGCACCCAGGCGGCCCAGGAGAGCAAGGAGCTGGGCCGCGAGCTATCGACGCTGCGCAAAGACCTCGCCACAAGCGAAGTCGCGCGCGAAGCGGACCAGAGCGAGGCCGCCGGGATGCGCGCAGAGGTCGAGCGGCTCGGCCGCGAGCTCGTCGGGGCACGCGAGAACGTCGGCGACCACAAGGCCGGCCTGGCCCAGGCCGAGGCCGTGCTCGCCGAGGCCCGCGCGCTGACCGCGAGCTTGCGCGAGCAGTAGTGCCCGCGCGGTCCGCCGCGCCTCCCGATTTTCCGACCGACTGTCCGTCCGCATCGGTGCGTACCGTCGCGCCCGATGAACGATCCCGGAGTCGTGGCTGCGCTTGGCATCGAGACAGTGCAGTGGCTCTCCGAGGGACCCGACACGATCACGGTTCGCCTCAGCGGGCGATGGCCGCGCCGGCGCCCGACGTGGAGCGGACAGCCGCTGCTCGTAATCGAAGCGCTCGGACAGCGCCACCGCTTCCCGGCGATGCCCGAGCCGCCCAGCCTGAGCGGGACCGCGCCCGGGACCTGGCGGATGAACTTCTCCGTTCCGGCGGGGCTGGCGTCAGAAGGGGAGACCAGGGCGTGGCTCCAACTAGGGGCGACGCTGGTGCCGCTGCCCCGCGATCCGCACGCGGCGAGCGGCGATCCGTCGTCGTCGTCGTCGTTGGAGATGCGCTTGCGCAGCGCCGAGGCCGAGCTACAGGGTGCTCAGGCCCGCGCCAGGGCGGCCGAGGGTGCCGCCGGCGAGCTGGCCGCGCGGCTGAACCGGCTCGAGCGCGACGCCCACGAGCTTCAGGCGCTGCTGAGCGAGCGCGAGCGGGCCCGGCGCGAGGCAGAGCAGCGCGCCTACGCCGAGGAAATGGTTCGGCTCGAGGTCGCGCGTGAGCGGGACGCCTCCAACCAGGCGCTGGAGCACTCAAAGACGGAGCTACGCGAGCTGGAGCGCACGCTCGAGCGGTTGCGCCGGCGAGCAGACGAGGCCGAGCACGCCGCAGCGGCAGCCGCTCGCGAGCGGGGTGGCTCGCGCCGAGGGCGCGATTTGGCGCGTGCCGCGGTGCTCGCCACCGAAACGCGGAGTGCCGTTGAGGTCAGAGGCGTCCCGCCCGCGTCCGCGCCGTCGGTGCCATTGCCACCGGCGCCGGTCTGGTCTGAGCACGAGCGCCACATGCGTTTCGCGCGCGCCGCTGGCCCGAGTTCGGTGAGCGCTGAGAGCGCTCAGCTCTCGGAGACGCTCGAGGCGCTGCGCGACGAGCTCACCCAGCTGCGTGCGATCGCCGAGCGCGAGCGAGCGCAGCGAGTCGAGACGGAGGCGGCCGCGGCGGAGCTCGCACGACGCCTGCATGAGTACGAGGCGCGCTGCCAGCGCGCCTACGACGCGATCGACGGACTGCGCGAACAGCTCGAGGCGGTCCGGCTGGCCTACGCCGCGCTGGTGTCGGGGCCGGTCGCTGAGCCGGCCGCGCCGGAGCCGGCCGGGCGGCTCGGGCCGGTGGAGCGTGAGCGGCTGGAGGCGGCGCTGACGCGGCTGCGCGAGGCTGCCCCGCCGGCTGATGAGCCCGCGGCCAGCGCGCCGGCTGGTGAGCCCGCGGCCACCGCCCCACAACCGGTGAAACCATGGCTCGGCCCGGTCCTCCGCCGCCTTACCGAGGGCGACCCCACGCGTGCCGGTGAGCTCCTGCTGGCCCTGCTCCCGGCCCAAGCGGCCGTCCATCCGGAGCCGCTCAGTTATGACCTGGTCCTGGGGACGGAGCGATGCATCCAGGTGACGGTCACCGATGGCGGCGCGACCAAGGTGACCCAGGCCGATTCGCCACGCGATGCGACCGTGGTGGCCTTCCAAATCGTCGGCGACGCGGCCGCTGTGGCAAGGCTGGTCGCGGCCGGCGTGCCGCGCCGGCGCCTGTTCCGTGGCGGTCGCCGGCTGGCCCGGGTCCAGGGGTCGCGCGTGCAGGCGCGTGTTCTGGCTGCGCTCACCGACCCGCCGGTGACACTGACCGGGCTTCAAGATGCGGGCGCCCGGCTCGACGCCGCGCTCGCCCTCACGCTCGTCGCGGGCATGATCGATCCCGCGTGGAGCCGGGGCGAGACCTTCACGCTCGCTCACCGGGAACCGGATTCGACGCACCCGGACGCCGCGTTACGGGTGAGCGACGCGGGGTCTCTACAGGTGGATGTGGCGAAGCTCTCCGGGAACCCAGACGTCGTGATCGTGTGCGACTCTGAGGCTCTTCTGCCGTTACTCGACGGGCGTCATCCCGCTGGTGTCGCCGTGGAAGGCGATGCCACCGCGCTTGCCCTCGTGCAGCGCTGGGTGAAGCGCGCACAGAGCGGCTGATTCAGCTCCGGGCGAGCTGCCGCGAGCCGAAAACATCCGCGCCGCCACCTATGCTCGGGGAGCACCCGATGAGCACCTCATGCGCCCATCTCCACGTCCACTCCGAGTACTCGTTGCTCGATGGAGCATGCAAGATCGAGGAGCTCGCGGCGCGGGCCGCCGCGTACGAGCAGCCGGCACTGGGACTGACCGACCACGGCGTGATGAACGGCGCCGTCGAGCTGTTCACGGCGTGTCGCAAGCACGGGGTCAAGCCGATCCTCGGCTGCGAGGTCTACGTCGTCGAGGACCACGCGCGCCGAGCTCCCGGCCGCCTCGACCGCTTCCACCTGACCCTCCTGGCCGCCACCCCTACCGGCTACCGCAACCTCGTCAAGCTCTCCTCGAGCGGGTTCCTCGAGGGCTATCAACGCGGCAAGCCATCGGTCGACCTAGAGCAGATCGCCGGCCACGCTGAAGGCGTGATCGCCCTGACCGGCTGCCTGCAATCGAAGTTCTGCCAGCACCTGCTCGCGGGCCAGCCGGATGCCGCCCGGGCGCACGCCGATCAGCTGCTCGGCGCCTTCGGGGCGGAGAACGTGTACTTCGAGGTGCAGAAGAACGGGTTGGCCGAGCAGGAGCGCGCCAACGAGGGAATCGTGCGGATCGCGCGCGAAGTGGGGCGGCCGCTGGTCGGGACAGGTGACGTCCACTATCTCCGCCGCGAGGACTATCACCACCATGCCGCGCTGCTCTGCGTGCAGACCAAGTCGATGCTCAGCCAGCCCAAGATCAGCTTTGACACCAACGAGTTCTATCTGCGCTCCAGCCAGGAGATGGCCACGGCGTTCGCCGAATGGCCCGAGGCGCTCGCCTCGACGCTTGAGATCGCCGAACGCTGCGACGTCGAGCTCGAGCTCGAGCGCCAGCTGATCCCGCGTTACCCGACGCCCGACGGCGCCAGCGAGGCGACCTACCTGCGCTCGCTCGTCCAGGAAGGCCTGCGAGCGCGCTACGGCGATCCGCCGCCGGCCGAGGCGATCGAGCGGGCCGATTTCGAGCTCGACGTGATCGAGCGCATGGGCTTCAGCGGCTACTTCTTGATCGTCTGGGACTTCGTCAAGTACGCCAAGGACTCGGGCATCGCCGTCGGGCCAGGTCGCGGCTCGGCCGCCGGCTCGACCGTCGCCTACTCGCTGCAGATCACCGACGTCGACCCGCTGCGCTACGACCTGCTGTTCGAGCGTTTCCTGAACCCCGAGCGCGTGTCGATGCCGGATATCGACATCGATTTCTCGGTGCGCGGCCGCGAGCGTGTGATCCGTTACGTGACCGAGAAGTACGGCAAGGAGTCGGTGGCGCAGATCGTCACCTTCGGCAAGATGTTCCCGCGGGCGGCCACGCGTGACGCCGCGCGCGTGCTCGGGCACGATTACGGCGCCGGCGACCGGCTGGCCAAGCTGATTCCGGATCCGATCATGGGCCGGCCACCGAGTTTCGAGGACTGCCTGAAGGTCGGCGAGCCGCTGCGCGCCGAGGTCGACCGTGACGCCACCGCGCGCCAGATCGTCGAGGTGGCCCGCGGACTCGAGGGCATCGTCCGCAACTCGTCGATCCACGCCGCCGCCGTGGTCATCGCGGATCGCCCGCTGACCGACATCGTGCCGCTCCAGATCGCCGACGCAGGCACGGATGAGGACGGGGAGAAGGTGTTCCGCATCGTCACCCAGTTCTCGATGAAGCCAGTCGAGCAGCTCGGCCTGCTCAAGATGGACTTCCTCGGGCTGCGCAACCTCGATGTCATCGAGGACGCGCTCGACATCATCGAGCGCTCGACCGGGGAGCGCCCGGACATGGCCACGCTGCCGCTCGATGACGCCAAGACCTACGAGATGATGGCCCGCGGCGACTCGGTCGGCGTGTTCCAGTTTGAGTCCGAGGGGATGCGCGAGACGCTCAAGAAGGTCAAACCGTCCGAGTTCGAGCACCTGATCGCGCTGAACGCCCTTTACCGACCGGGGCCGATGGAGAACATCCCCACCTACACGCGGGGCAAGCACAACCCGGACTCGGTCTCCTATGCCGACGAGCGCCTGCGACCAATCCTCGAGTCGACCAACGGCGTCATCGTCTACCAGGAGCAGGCGATGCAGATCGCCAAGGAGATCGCAGGCTTCAGCGGCGCCAAGGCGGACGACCTCAGAAAGGCGATCGGCAAGAAGAACCGCGAGGCGATGGCCAAGCTGAAGCCCGAGTTCTTCGATGGATGCCGAGCGTCGGGGACCAGCGAGCCGGTGATCGAGCAGCTGTGGACCACAAACGAGCGCAGCGCTGACTACTCGTTTAACAAGTCGCACTCCGCGTGTTACGCACTGATCGCCTACCGCACGGCCTGGCTGAAGGCCAATTACCCGGCCGAGTACATGGCGGCGTTGATTTCCTCGGTGATGGACACCAAGGACAAGGTTCCGTTCTTCGTCGCCCAAGCCGAGCAGATGGGCATCGCCATCCTCCCGCCCGACGTCAACCTGTCCGACCACGAGTTCGTCGTCGTCGACGGCAACATCCGCTTCGGGCTGGACGCGGTCAAGGGCGTGGGCTTCGCTGCCGTGGAGGCGATCAAGCGCGCCCGCGAGGAGGGCGGTCCATTTCAGGATCTGTGGGACTTCTGCGGTCGCGTCGATGGCCGTGCCGTGAACAAGAAGGCGATCGAGGCGCTGATCAAGTGCGGTGCGTTTGGCTCGACAGGAGCTTCGCGCAAAGGCATGCTCGCGGTCCTGGAGCAGGCGCAGGCGGCGGGTCAGAAGGCCCAGCAGGACGCGCTGATCGGCCAGGGGTCGATCTTCGATCTCGGGATGGATCTGGGCGGCGGCGGGGGGGACGCCGGCGGCGCCGCGGCCGCTTTCGCCACGCCTTCGCATGCGCCGATCCCGACCCAGGAGTTCGATCGAGCGGAGCTTCTGGCCGCCGAGAAGGAAGCGATCGGACTGTTCATCTCCGCGCATCCCCTCAAGGAGGTCGGCGCAGCGATGCGCGCCAAGGTCGACTGTTCACTCGGCGAGCTGGGCGGCCGGCGCGATGGTGACTGGGTCACGGTTGGCGGCATGATCACCGCGGGCAAGCGCATCCGGACCAAGAAGGGCGATCCGATGATGTTCGCCACGCTCGACGACCTGGACTCATCGGTCGAGATCCTCGTCTTCGGCAAGGCGCTGGCCGACAACGAGGACGCTCTGCACGTCGACTCGATCGTCATGGTCCGCGGCCGCGTCGACCACAAAGACCGCGAGAAGACCTGCATCGTCGCCCAGCAGATCGACCGCTTTCAACCCAGCGAATCCGAGGTCCGCTTAGCCGAGGAGGCCGCGGCGAAAGTCATCGTGCCCCCGAGCGCCTTGAAGCTGTGCCTCGACGCCACGGCCCTGCCCGCCGGCATCTTCACCGAGCTCAAGGAGCTCCTGGCCGGCTTCCCGGGCCAATGCGACGTGGTGATCGAGCTGACGACCTCGATCGGCAACCGCCGTCTGCGCCTGGGGCCAAAGTTCCGCGTGGAGCGCTGCGCCGGCCTGCACGCCGAGCTCAGCGATCTGCTCGGTGGCGCGATCGTGCGCGACGGTGGCGGGAGCGCCACGGCCACGGTCCCTGACGAGCGCGCCGGCGGTCCCGCGGTGGCGGCGGACGAGGACGCGGACCGCACCGACGTGGCCGCCGACGAGCGGCCGGCCAGCGCCGCCGTCGGCGCCGGCTAGTCCCGCCCCGTCGGGCCGCGCCGGCTAGGCCCCCGCCTGCCGGGGCCGACCCGCAAAAGTCCTCTTTGCTCGACTCGCCTGGGGAGCAAAGCGCACTTGTGCGGCTATATCCCGCACAACCCGTCCCTGCTCCAAGCGCCACAGGGGCAAAGCGGAGTTTTACGGGTCGGCAAGCCAGCCGAGGCCGCGCCGACCGGCCGAGAACGTCCCGATCGGCCAAGGACGCCCCGATCGGCGAAGAACGCCCCGATCGGCCAAGAACGCCCCAGCCGACCCCCTCGATGCGCCTTTTCATCCCTCGATAACGCCCCATCCGGGCCAACGACCGCCCGCGGCCCCGGCCTCACGACCCCCGCAGTAGCACCCCCAGCCCGACGCAATCCGGGCGGAACCGCGAGTCGGCCCGCCCGCGCCGCCCGAGCGCGTTCAGCACCCACTGGATCGCCACCGGGTCGTACGAGATCGAGACGTGCTCCGACAAGTCCCCCGGGCAGCGAGTCTGGAGCAACACGTTGGTCACGCGGCCGCCTTCGCGCGGCAGGAAGGCCGATCGGTACGGCGTGACGATCTCGTCGTGGCTGGTCTCGATCACGGTGTAGGTGACCGGGCCGGGGGTCTGGTCGCCGGCGTTCAGCTTGCGCAGGAACGGCGAGCCGGCCACCTGTTCGCTGCAGGCTGGGCAATCGCCGTACTGCCCGACCGGTCCCGCGAGGGGCAGGGTCGTGCCGTGATTTGACGGCGCCAGCCCGATCAGCTGGGCCACATGCGCGGTGCCGCCCATGAACTTCAGGTAATAGCGCGGCATCATCCCGCCCTGCGAATGGCCGACGATCGCCACCCGCCGCGCTCCGGTGGCGCCGAGGACGCGACTCACAAAAGCCGCCAGCTCCACCGCCGACTGCTCGATCGGGCCGGTGGCGCGGTTGCCGTAGTCGAGTGAGAACACGCAGTAGCCGGCGCGCTTGAGGAACAGCGACATCAGCACCCAGTCCGAGGTCTGATCGAGCAGCGTGCCGTGGACCAGGACGACCGGATAGGGATGGGCGGCGCTCGGCATGCACGAGAAGTCGTTGGAGCCGGGCGGGGGGACCCCGAGCGACTGGTAGAGCAGTCCGATCAGGTTCGGGTCGCTCGCCGCGCGAGCGCCAATGAGGACACGAGCGCCACCGACGACACGAGCGCCACCGACGACACGAGCGCCACCGACTGCGCCAGCAGCCACCCCACCGACCACCCCAAGCACGAGCAGGACCACGACCAACACGACAACCAGCCGGATCCGAGACGCACCCCTGCGCATCGCGGCGGAGATTACATCTTGTTCAGGAGCCGGACGCCGACACCCACGGCCCGTGCCAGCACCCGAACCCGGCCACCAGCTGCTCGGCCTCCGCCGGGCCCCATGTCCCGGGCTCGTAGGGCTTGACCGGTGGCGGGTTGTCGAGCAGCGGCTGCACCACGCGCCAGGTCTCCTCGACGTTGTCCTGGCGGGTGAAGTGGGTGCTGTCGCCGACCAGGGCTGCGTGCAGGAGCACCTCGTACGGGGTGGCGCCCTCGCCGCCTTCCTGAGCGAACTCCACATCGAACTCGATCTCGCCGGCGCCCCGCTCGTCTGCGCGATGGGCATCCAGGATGATCCGGATCCCGGTGCTGGGATCGATCCTGAACACGATCTGGCTGGGTTGCGGCCGGTGGCGCCCGAGGTCGATGAAGTGGACCTTCGGCGGGTGCTTGAACACGAGACGAAGCTCGGTCTGCTTGACCGGGAGCCGCTTGCCGGTTCGCATGAAGAACGGCACACCGGCCCAGCGCCAGTTGTCGATGTCCACCCGTAGGGCGGCAAACGTCTCGGTCTGCGAATCGGAAGCGACCCCGTTGATCGAGCGGTAGCCGTCGTACTGGCCGCGCACGTAGTGCTTCGGAGCCGCGTCGTTCATCGCCTTGAACACGGCGTTCTTGGCGTTCTTCAGCGTTTCCGGATCGCTACCCGCCGGCGGCTCCATCGCCGCCGCCGCCACCAGCTGCATGAGGTGGTTGACGACCACGTCGCGCAGCGCGCCGACCGGGTCGTAGAAGTGGCCGCGGTCCTCGACGCCGACGGTCTCCGCCATCGTGATCTGAACGCAGGCCAGGTAGTTCCGGTTCCACACCGGCTCGAGCATCGCGTTCGCGAAGCGCAGGTAGAGGATCTCCTCCCAGCCCATCTTGCCCAGGAAGTGATCGATCCGGTAGAGCTGGGACTCCGCCACATACTTGTGCAGATCCGCCGCCAACGCGCGGGCCGACGAAAGATCGTCGCCGAACGGCTTCTCGACCACGACCCGCTCGCCGGCCGACAGCAGCCCTGCCTTCGACAGGCCCTCGATCACGCGGGCGAACAGCGATGGCGGGATCTCCAGGTAAAACGTCGGGTTTTGCAGGCCTTCCTTACGAAGCGTCTCAGCCACCCGGCTGTACGTCCCGTCGTCGCCGAAGTCGCCGCTCACGTACCCGAGGCGCGAAGCGAACCGTGAGAACACCTCATCATCGATCTGCTCACCGGTGCCCTCGATCGACTCGCGTGCGTGTTGGCGCAGGTGATCGACCGTCCAGTCGTCCGCTGCCACGCCGATCACCTGGCAGTCAAGCAAGCCGCGTTGCTCGAGCCGATAGAGCGAACGCAGCGTCATCTTGCTCGCCAAATCGCCGGTGATCCCGAATACGACCAGCGCGTCTGCAGGTTTCGTGTTCATGTGGGCGCCACGCTATCGATCCCCGCGACGACGCGAGGACTGCTTCCGGGAGGCCCGGCCGCGCCGGCGCAGCTCTTTGGCGTGGGAGACGTCCTCGGTGCTCGGCGCACCTCCGTCCTTGCCCGTCTCGAGCACACAAGGGAGCGACTCGAAGCGCGGCTCGGAAAGGAACACGGCGCAGCCGCGATCGCCGAGCTCGCCCTCGCCGAGGATGGCGTGGCGATCGCGATTCGAGCCGAGGCCCACCTGGCTGTCGTTGAGGTGAAGCGACCCGAGTCGCTTCAACCCGACCAGCCGCCCACACTCCGAGAGCGCGTCGCTCAGTCCCTCGCGTGTGCTGACGTCGTAGCCCGAGGCGAACAAGTGACACGAGTCCAGGCAGATGCCGACGCGATCTGCCCCACCAGTGGCGTCCACAAGCGCTGCCAGCTCCTCGAACGAGCGCCCGAGCGTCCCGCCCGCGCCGGCCGTGTCTTCAAAATGAAGCGGGCAAGCCTCCGACTCGGCCAGCGCCTCCTTGACCACACGGCCCGCCCGCTTGATCGCCTTGGCGACGTCGCCCTGTTTGGCCGAGCCGGCATGCAGAACCACGCCCACGGCGCCGATCCCGTCGCCGACGCGGAGCGATTGGATCAGCGACGCGAGCGACTTGTTGCGGATCTCGGGGTCCTCGGAGGCGCAGTTCAGCAGGTACACGGCGTGGATCAGCACGGCCTCGATCTTGCTCGCTTCGCGCGCCTCGCGAAAGGCGGCGAAGTCGTCCTCGGTGTAAGCGGTGGGACGCCACATCCGCGGCGACTGATTGAAGATCTGAATCGCCTGGCAGCGGCGTTCGGTCCCGCGCTCGATCGCATTTACGAGACCTCCCGCCTGCGAGACGTGGGCGCCGATTAGCATGGGAACTGCTGGGTCATGCGCGTTCGCTTTGCTCCATCCCCGACCGGGGCGCTCCACATCGGAGGCGCCCGCACTGCGCTGTACAACTGGCTGCTTGCGTCCGGGTCTTCCGGCACGCTCGTGCTGCGGATCGAAGATACCGACCGCGAGCGATCGACCCCCGAGAACGTCCAGCAGATCATCGACGCCCTGGGCTGGTTGCAGCTCGACTGGGACGAGGGGCCGATCTTCCAGTCCGAGCGCGCGCCGCGCCACGACGAGGTGCTTCAGCAGCTGCTCGAAAGTGGCCACGCCTACTACTCTCAGGCGACCAAGGACGACGTGGCCGCGTACAAGGCCAGGCACGGGGCGGATCGCGGCTTCCGCGGCGAGCCGGAATCCGCAGGTGCCGTCCGCCTCCGCGTCCCCGACGAAGGGGAGACGGCCGTCGACGACATCATCGTCGGCCGCACCAGCTTTCCCAACGCCAACATGGACGATCCCGTCATCGCCCGCGCCGACGGGTCGCCGGTCTACAACTTCGCGGTCGCCGTCGACGACCTCGACGCCGAGATCTCTCACGTCGTGCGCGGCGTCGATCACCTGTCGAACACGCCGAAGCAGCTCCTCGTGTTCGAGGCCCTCGGCCTGGAGCCGCCGCGCTACGCGCACCTGCCGCTGCTGCACGGCCCGGACGGCAAGAAGCTCTCAAAGCGCCACGGCGCCGCCTCGGTCCAGGAGCTGCGTGACGCCGGATATCTGCCCGAAGCGGTCGACAACTACATCGCGCTGCTCGGCGCCGGCTTCGCCGCCGACGAGGAGCATTTCAGCCTGAACGAGCTGGCCGAGCGCTTCCGCCTCGATCGCGTCTCGAAGAACCCCGCCGTGTTCGACGAGCGCAAGCTGCGCCACATGAACGGCCGCTGGCTGCGCGAGCTGAGCCTCGACGAGCTGACCGTGCGCCTGGAGGGCTACACCGGCCGCACCGGCTTGCGGGACGCGGTCGCGATCGCCGCCGACAAGATCCAGACCTTCAGCGAGTTCTGGCCGCTGGTGAGCTTCCTGTTCGACGGTCCCTCCGATGATCAGGCCGCATTTCAGCGGGTTATCTGCGCCGACGGCGGCGTCGAGACGCTGAAGGCGGCGCGCGATGCGCTGGCCGGAGCCGAGCCGTTCAACCAGGACACCGTCGAGCAGGCGCTGCGTCAAGTCGTCGAGGCGACGGGCGCCAAGCCGGGCAAGGTGTACCAGCCGATCCGGGTCGCGATCGCAGGAGGCACGGTGTCTCCGGGCATCTTCGAGAGCGTCGCACTGCTCGGGCGAGAGCAGACCCTGGCCCGCATCGACCAGGCGCTCGAGCGAGCCGCGTCCAGAAATAACTAAACCGGCCTCGTACATTTGCCGATAATGGGGCTGAGGACATTGCGCCCCGACTACCCGTCCTTCCTCTGCACCCCGATAAGGATGAGCCTCCCGTGGCACAACCGGCTGCTGTGACCACAACGACCACTGATCCCTACGCGCCCCGCGAACGTCACCACAACGAAGGCCATGGCCGCCGTCTGACGGCTGCGTTCGAGGCCCTCGAGGCGTTCCCGGTCCTCGTCGAGTCGCGCAACCGCGTGATGCGGCTCTTCGAGAGCGGTGACCCGTCCACGGCCGACGTCGTTGCGGCCGTCGAGGCCGACGTGGCGCTCGCCGTGGCGGTGCTGCGCCTGGCCAACCAGGTCGACGGCCGTACTCGCGGCCGCGTCGAGAGCGCCGTCAAGGCGGTCGAGGTCCTCTCGCCGCGCACCGTGCACTCGATCGCCAGCCGGGCGCGGACCTTCGACTTCTTCGAGCGCACCGCCGTGTGGCAGGGCATCCCCGAGCGCTTCCGCCTGCACGCCGTGGCCACTCAGCGCGCCGCCGATCGGCTGGCTCGCGAGCTGGGCTACGAGGCCCGTGACCGCCTGATGGTGACCGCGTTGCTGCACGACATCGGCAAGCTCGTGCTTGTCCACGCCTATCCCGGCTATCCGCGCCAGATCCACGGCGATGCCCGTACGCCGGAGGAGCGCATCCAGCGCGAGCGCCGCGAGCTCGGCGTCGACCATGCGCTCGTCGGCGGCGTCCTCGCGCGCCGGTGGGGGCTGCCGAAGTCGATCGCCAGCGTGATCGAGCGCCACCACGCTGACGACTCTGACGGCGAGGCCGCGCTGGTCCGGCTCGCCGACATGCTCGCCCACTACGTTTTCGGCGGCTCGATTTCGCCTTCCGAGCTGCTCGCCGTCGGTCGTGTCGTCGGCGTCAAGCCGGCCGATCTGCGAACCGTGATGTACGACCTGCCGCTGCCGACGAGTGGCGGGCGTCCGCGCCAGATCGACCCCTGCCCGATGTCGACCCGCGAGGTCGATGTCCTGCGCCGGCTGGCCAAGGGCATGGTCTACAAGCAGATCGCCTCCGAGCTCGGGCTCTCAACGAGCACCGTGCGCACCCATTTGCACAACGTGTACGGGAAGCTCGGCGCGATGGATCGCGCCCAGGCTGTCCTGATCGCCACTGAGCGCGGCTGGATCTAACCCGCCCGGGCTCACCCGCGGCGCCCGCGATCCGACTAGGATCGACGCAGCCGCTCATGCTGTCGATCACCTCGAAGTCCCCGTACGCGCTGCGCGCCCTCGTCGAGCTCCATCGCCATGGAGACAGTGCACCGGTGCCGATCGCCGAGCTGGCACGGCGCGGCGACATCCCCGTGCAGTTCCTCGAGCAGCTGTTCGCGACGCTGCGGCGCGCCGGCGTGCTCCGCTCGCAGCGCGGCGTCAAGGGCGGCTACAGCTTCGGTCGTCCCGCCACCGAGCTGACCGTGCTCGAGATCGTCGAACTGCTCGATGGCCCTCTCGGGCAGGGCGCCACCGGGGTATTCGCCGAGGCGGCCGGCGCCGCTCGCTCGGTGCTGGCCGACTCGACCGTGGCCGAGGTCGCCGAATCCCAGGCGACCCGGGCTCCGATGTACCACATCTAGACCCAGCCCTTACGGCGGAAGAACACCAGCAGGGCGACGCAGGTCGCCACCATGCTGCCGACGCCGATGACCCAGAACGTCCACGAGCTGCGGATCAGGCTGCTCACCAGGTAGCCGAAGTTCATACCGAAGAACCCGGTGATGAACGACAACGGCAGGAATACGGTGGCGATCACGGTGAGCTGCTTCATCACGTCGTTCTGGCGGTTCGAGACCGTCGAGAGGTAGAGGTCGGTCGCCCCGGAGAGCAGATCGCGGTAGGAGTCGATCAGGTCGCTGATCCGGATCAGGTGGTCGTAGACGTCGCGGAAGTAGTCGCGTTCATCGAGCAACAGACCCGGCAGCTGCGCGATCTGGTCGACCGAAGTCGCGAACAGATCCCGTTGCGGGGTGATGACCTTGCGCATGGCCACCAGCTCGCGCTTGAGCGCGAACAGCCGCTGGAGCTCGACGTCGGTCGGATTGGCCACCACCGCCGACTCGAGCGTGTCGATCTCCTCGTCCATCGCCTCCAGCAGCGGGAAGAAACTGTCCGTGAGCGCGTCGAGCACGCGATAGATGAGGAACTGCTCGCTGTGCAGGACCCGTCCGTGCAGCTGCTCGCGCTGCTTATCGAGCGGCGGCAGCGGGGCGTGATGGACGGTGATCAGATACTTGCCCGAGATGTACAGGTGCACCTCGCGCAGCGGCGCGGTGTCGGCGGCGTGTTCGCGATAAGCGCCGTAGAAGACGAGGACCACGTAATCGCCGTAGTCGTCGAGCTTCGGCCGCTGGCGCCACTCCCAAGTGTCCTCCACGGCCAGGGGGTGAAACCCGAAGATCTCCCGCAGCTGCTCGAGCTCGGCCTGGGTCGGCGCGTCGAGGTCGAGCCAGAAGAAGTGGTCGCTCGCCAACTGGGCCCGGATCCGCTTCTCGTCGATCTGAGTCAGGCAGGGAACGACGAAGCGGAAGTCGTCGCCTGCCTCCTGCGGGCTGCTCGCGGTCGCCTTGCCGACGGGCATCGTCGTCTCCTTGCTCGCTGTCGGTGAGACATTGTGCTGTGCGATACGGTCGTAGCCGAACGATTCGAAAGGGGCAGCTGTTGTTCGGCAAGAAGAAGGACATCCTCTCCAGCGGGGCTCAGGCCCGCGCGCTGATCACGCGGGTCGACGACACCGGGATGACGATCAACAACAACCCGCGCGTCAAGCTGACGCTGCAGGTGCAGCCCGAGGGCGATGTGCCATTCGAGGTGACCAAGAAACTGACGGTCTCCCGACTGAGCATTCCGGCCGTCGGCAGCTCCATCTGGGTGCGCTACGACGTCGCCGACAAGAGCAAGGTGGAGATCGATCAGGCCAAGAACGACGAGGCCGGCGCCACCGCCGCGCCCGCCCAGGGGCCCGCCGCAGGAGCCACCGCGCTCGGGACGTTCCCGATCTCCAGCACTACGTTCACGACGACGATCGATGGCGGCAGCACAGTGATCGACGCGCGGGGCGTGCCCGGCCTGCGTGGTGAGCTGATGAAGGCCGTCCAGGACGTACAGGCCGGCGGCGATCCGAACGAACTCCGCGAAGCCGTCATGAAAGCGATGTCGCAGGGGACGGCTATCAACATGCCGGCGGGCGGCGGTCTCGCCGGCGGCGCCACACCCGCGCCACCGGGACAGCCGGCGCCGGCCGAGGATCCGCTCGACCAGCTGGGCAAGCTCAACGATCTCCGCCAACGAGGCGCTCTGACCGAGGCCGAGTTCCAGGCCCAGAAGGCGAAAATCCTCGGCGAAGCCTGATCCGCTCGGGGCGGCCCGGCCGGGCTGCCGCGCGCCACCGGGCACCGGCTTCGCGTACGGTTCGCGCCGATGGCCCGGATCCCCAGCAACATCGCCGATCACGTCGGTCGCACTCCGCACATCCAGCTGGGGCGGATCGCGCCGGAGTTCGAGGGCGAGCTGATCGCCAAGCTCGAGGCGTCCAATCCCGGCGGCAGCGTCAAGGACCGGATCGGCGTCGCCATGATCGAGGCAGCCGAGCGGGAGGGCCGGATCGAGCCGGGCGTGACCACCATCGTCGAGGCGACGAGCGGCAACACCGGGATCGCGCTGGCCTTTGTGTGCGCGGCCAAGGGCTACGAGCTGGTGCTGACCATGCCTCAGGGCATGAGCCGCGAGCGCGAGGGCCTGCTCCGGCTGTACGGAGCCCGGGTGGAGGTCACGGAATCGCTCGGGGGCATGGACGAGGCGGTTGACGCCGCCCGCGCGCTGGCCGACCGCGACGACGTGTTCCTGCCCGACCAGTTCTCAAACCCAGCCAACCCGGAAATCCACCGGCGCACCACCGGGCCGGAGATAATCGACGCCCTCGACGGCCGCGTCGATGTGTTCGTGGCCGGGGTGGGCACCGGCGGCACGATCACCGGAGCGGGGGAGACGATCAAGGCCCGGTGCCCGGACGCCAAGATCGTCGCCGTCGAGCCGCGCACCTCAGCCGTGCTGTCCGGCGGCTCGCCCGGCCCGCACAAGATCCAGGGGATCGGCGCCGGGTTTGTGCCCGTGGTCCTGAACCGCGAGCTGCTCGACGAGGTGATCGCGATCGACGACGAGGTGGCGATCGAGACGGCGCGTGAGCTGGCCCGGCGCGAGGGCGTCCTCACCGGGATCTCAGGCGGGGCGGCGGTCGCGGCCGCGCTGCAGCTCGCCCGGCGGCCCGAGCACCGAGCGGCGCGGATCGTCACCATCCTGCCGGACTCCGGCGAGCGGTACGTCTCGACGCCGTTCTTCGCCCCGTAATAGCCGGATGACCGCGCCAGCTAGCCTTTAGGAACGATGGGCCTCATCGCCCGAACCGTGGCCGAGATCAGGCGCGACGTAACGGCGGCGCACACCCGGGACCCGGCTGCCCGAGAGGTGGGATCGCTCGAGATCCTCGTCATCTGGCCCGGCGTCCATGCGCTGCTCGCGCACCGCATCGCGCACGCGCTGCACAACGCCGGCGTACCGTTCTTGCCCCGGTTGATCGCCGCAGTCGCGCGATCAGTGACCGGGATCGAGATCCATCCGGCGGCCACGATTGGCACCGGCTTCTTCATCGACCACGGAATGGGCGTCGTCGTCGGGGAGACGGCCGAGATCGGCAACGACGTGACGCTCTACCAGGGCGTCACGCTGGGCGGCACCGGGTTCGCGACCGGCAAGCGCCACCCGACGGTTCAGGACAACGTCACCATCGGCTCAGGCGCCAAGCTGCTTGGCCCGATCACCGTCGGCCATGGCTCGAAGATCGGCGCCAACAGCGTCGTGATCCACGACGTGCCGCCCAACTCGACCGTGGTCGGCAACCCGGGTCACCCGGTGCGAGTCGAGGGTCGCCGCCCGGAGGGTCCGGACGCCGACTGGGTCCACCTGCCGGACCCGATCGCCGATGCCATCCGCGGGCTATCGAGCCGGATAACCGCGCTCGAAGATGCCACGGACAGCGAGAGCGCAGACAGCTCAGCCGGGGTCCGCAGGCTTCGGCCGGCGCCCGACCGGGCGACGCCTGAGGACTCACAAACGAGCGCCGCGCACGGCCCCGGGCGTGCGGTCGGCCCGAACCCGGCAGGCGGTTAGCGGAATCGGCGCAGGCCCGCCGCTTAGCGCGGCGCTTCTTCAGGCGAGCGCTCGGCGATCACCGGCAGCGGAGCGTCGGGCGCCTCGCTGGGCGCGATGTTGCGCCGGGAACGGACGAGATACAGCGGGCGCCCCTTGACCTCGTCGTAGATGCGGCCGACATACTCGCCGATGATGCCGACCGCGATCAGCTGAATCCCGCCCAGCAGCAGGACGACGATTGTGATCGAGCCGAATCCCGGCAGGTAGGAGCCGAAGATGCGCAGCGCGATCACGACCGGGATCGCGATGAAGGCGAGCGTCGAGATGACGAACCCGAGCAGGGTGGCGAGCTGGAGCGGCCGGTGCGAGAAGGATGAGATCGCGTCGAGCGAGAAGCGCAGCATCTTCGAGATCGTGTACTTGGTCTCGCCCGCGTAGCGCGGGTCGCGCTTGTACGGGACCGCCGCCTGCGTGTAGCCGACCCACACCGTCATCCCGCGCAGGAACCGGTTGCGCTCGCGCATCGAGAGCAGGGCGTCGAGCGCACGACGATCGAGCAGGCGGTAGTCGCCCGAATTGTGCTGAAGCTCGACCTGGGCCAGCTTGTCGAACAGCTTGTAGAACCATCTGGCGGTGCTGAGCTTGAAGCGCGACTCGCCCTCGCGATGCTCGCGCACCGCGTAGACCACGTCGCAGCCGGCGCGCCAGTGATCGAGCATCCGTGTGATCAGCTCCGGCGGGTCCTGGAGGTCAGCATCAAGCATCACGACGGCGTCGCCGCGGGCGTGATCGAGCCCGGCCGTGAGCGCGGTCTGGTGGCCGAAGTTGCGCGACAGATAGACGACGCGGACGCGCGGATCGCCCGAAGCCAGGCGGTCGAGCGCCGTGGTCGAGCCGTCGGTGGAACCGTCATCGACCAGGACCAGTTCGAAGCGCAGCCCCTCCAGCGCGCCACACACGCGGGCATAGAACTCCGCGATCGTCGCCTCCTCGTTGTAGACCGGAGCGACAACGCTGAGCAACCCAAGCTCGCGCGGACCACTTTCGTGGCTCGGAGGGGCGCTCATGTCGTCATGGTACGTGGATCGGGTGCTCACAGCCCAAACACCGAGCTATGCGGGATGTATCCCAGAAGCTGAATACCCTGGACGACCCCGGTAATCACGATCGCCGCCCGCCACAGCCGGCGGTCACTGCCGAGCGCCGCCAGCGGCATCAGCCACGCGACGTACCACGGGAGCATCGAGCTGGCGGTGATGAGCAGCGCCACCGCCGCCCACCCGGCGGCGTCGATCCAGTCCATCTCGCCGCGCCATACCTTGCGCACCAGCCACACGTAGACACCGGCGAAGGCCACGCCGAGGACCAGCCCGGCGGCATGTCCGACCGCCCCGAGGCCGAGGCGGGTGGAAATGAAGCCCGGGATGCTGTGCCAGTCACCCTCGCTCTGCGCCTTCTGCAGCGTATTGAGTAGATGCAGCGGCCCGCTCCCGAATAGAGCGAAGCCGAGCCCGGCCACGAGCACGGCCGCGGCACCGGCACCGATCAGGATGTCGCGGCGGCGCTTGCTCGCGCCAAGACCGCCACCGGAGGCCAGCATGAAAGGCAGGAACAGACCTGCGGTCGCCTTGATCCCCGCGCCGAGCACAACAAGCCCGCCGCCAGTGCGATCGCGGTGCTGGAGGAAGGCCACCACGCCGGCTACGACCAGCATCAGCATCAGTAGATCGTTGTGGCCGCCGCCGACGCCGTAGACGACCACCAGCGGGTTCAGACCGACGAGCGCGGCAGCCTTGACCGGGTCAACCCCGCGCAGCCGGGCTCCGTTCCAGACCAGGGCGACGATTCCCAGGCTCGCCAGGGCGGCGATCGCCTTGTAGGCGAGCGCGCTGGCCGCGATTGACAGCGGTGCCAGGACA
This sequence comes from Solirubrobacteraceae bacterium, assembly GCA_045805545.1. Lineage (GTDB taxonomy): Bacteria > Actinomycetota > Thermoleophilia > Solirubrobacterales > Solirubrobacteraceae > Palsa-465. Next base: position 28,963 of record JBJMLD010000131.1, read on the forward strand.
TAGCTGAGAGTCACCCACACCGGGCCGTAGGCGCTGGGCATGGCCACCCACTTGGCGCCGATGAACGGGTACACCGGGTCGAGCGCGATCGCGTGCGGGCCGTGCAGATACGGATTGGCGCCGTACAGGGCCCACATCCGCGAATACGCCTGGTAGGAGAAGACATCGGTTGAGAGCAGCGGCGGGGCCAGCAGCATGAGCGCGTGCAGGGCGGCGATCCCCATCAGCACGGTCCGGGCCGACAGGCTCTCGGCGGCGCGCACGGCCAGCACGTAGCTGGCGAACATCAGCATCATCACGGCGAACACGCCGCCGACGTGGAGGTTCAGGTTGGCCGATCCGAACGGGCCGGCGAGCCAGTGCGGCACGGGCCGGACCGACTCGGGGAGCAGGCTGTCGGTGTTCGCCGCGGCGATCGAGACCAGCAGGCCGCAGACGAGAATGCCGGCCAGCCCGATGCGCCCCCACAGGATCCGCGCCGACGCGCCACGACGTCGTAGCGACGGGCGAGCCGAGTCGAGGGTGCCGGATCGGAGGTCGAAGGCGCCGGTCTGGGGCGTGGCGCCGAGCGGGCCGCGGACGCTCATTGCACAGAGGATGCCCCGGCGGCCGTCGGGTGCGGTTTGGGCAGCATTGGGATTTCGTTAGGGGGGGCTCAGGCGGCCCCGGCCGGACTGCGCCGGCGGGAGGCCTGCTCGATCGCGGCGCGCGCGCTGCGGCGCAGTCGTGGCACCAGCCACATCGCCTCCAGGGCGATGGTGGGGGACATCTTGCTCGTTCCGACGGTGCGGTCGCGAAACACGATCGGGATCTCCTTGACATTGAAGCCGGCGAGGAGCGCTCGGTACGTCACCTCGATCTGGAACACATATCCCTCGGCGCGGACGCTCTCCAGGTCGATCCCCTCCAGCACCTCGCGTCGGATGCATTTGAACCCCCCGGTCAGGTCCTGGACATCGACGCGCAAGATCGTCCGGGCGTAGATGCCGCCGCCGCGACTGATGAGCCGCCTGAGCAGCCCCCAATCGCGAACCCCGCCACCTGGCACGTAGCGCGAGCCGAGGACCAGATCAGCCTCGTGGGCCGCGGCCAGGAGATCGCCCAGATAGGCCGGATTGTGCGAGAAGTCAGCGTCCATCTCCACGACCAACTCGGCGCCGCCGGCCAGCGCGTGCGCGAACCCGGCCAGGTAGGCGTGCCCGAGCCCGGTCTTCACCTCGCGGTGCAGAACGTCGACCACATCGAGCTGCTTGGCGATCGCGTCCGCGATCGCGCCTGTGCCGTCGGGTGAGCTATCGTCGACGACGAGAATCCGATAATCGGCGCCGGCCACGCGGCTCAACTCGTCCGCCGTCGCGCGCACGATCTGTTCCACGTTGGCCGCCTCGTTGTAGGTCGGGATTACCACCCAGAGCGGCGCGTGCATGGCCTCGGGAGCGTAGTCGCAGGGGCCGTGAGAGAGCATCTAAGCTGCACGCGACCGGATGACCCGCCATCATGCGGCGGGGGAGCTTCGCTATGGACGACACTGCTACCGCACTACCGAAACGTCCCCGGCCGCCTGCTTCCGGCCAGCGTCCACGGCCAGCGTCACGGCGCAGCATCGAGCCGCATCACGTGCGCCGGCGCTGGCTCGCACTCGCCGTGCTGGCCGCCGCCGCGCTGGTCGTGGGGGTGATCGCCGGTGCCGGCAGCGGCGGGACGACGATCCATCGCGTCGCCGTGCATGGGCCCGGGTATTTCTCGCGGATCCAGACGCTGGCCGGCAACGGGCCGGGCTCATTCGTCGCCGAGCGGCGCGCGGCGGAGAACGCCGGCATCGACCGGACCCTCGCCTACACGCCGTACATCCGCGTTGCCGGCGCCCAGCACCGGGAGATGGCGCTGACCTTCGACGACGGCCCCGGCCCGTTCACGCCGCAGCTCGTGGCGGAGCTCAAGCGCCTGAAGGTGCCGGCCACGTTCTTCGAGGTCGGGACCACGGAGACCGACTTCCACGCGGGTACTTCGCAGATCATGGCCGCCGGCTTCCCCGTTGGCGACCACACCGAGACACACGCCAACTTGCCGCAGCTCTCGGCAGCCGGTCAGCAACAGCAGATCCAGCAGGCGGCGGCGGTGCTTGGGCGCTGGGGCGTCCCGTACCCGCGTCTCTTCCGCCCGCCCTACGGCCTGTGGAACCACACGACGCTCTCGCTGCTGCGCAAGTACCGGATGCTGATGGTGCTGTGGACGATCGACACCAGCGACTACACGCGTCCAGGCGTCGACCGCATCGTCCAGACCGTGCTCTCGCAGGCGCGGCCCGGCGCGATCGTGCTTATGCACGACGCCGGCGGGCCGCGCGAGCAGACCATCGCCGCGGTGCCGCATATCGCCGCGGCGCTGCGGGCTCGCGGCTACAAGCTCGTGACCGTCCCGCAGCTCGTGCTCGACAACCCGCCGCCGTCGGATCAGAACATCGACGCGATCGTCGGATCGGGCGGCTAATACGGGGAGCTGGGTCGCCCGGCGTCCAGGCCGGTCGTCCGCCTCCGAGGCGCTAGCGGCGCACGTAGGCGACGCGGTTCCAGCTCGGTTCCGGCGCGAGTTCGATCGGCTCGCCGCCCCGGTCGGGCTGGATGTACACGAACGTGCTCGCGTCCTCGTCATAGGTGACGTCGAGCTCGCCCTCCTTGACCCGTTGGTCAAGCCAGGCGCTGCGGAAGATGAGGCGGCGAAGCCAGTGCACGAGCGAGCGCTCCGAGGGGCCGACGAGCTCGGGCCAGCAGTCATTGACGTGCTCGCCGAGCGCGGACGCCGGGTCGGTCACCTCGCCGTTGACGACGAGGTTGATGAGATCCTCGGCCTCGTCCTCCTCGACTGCGCCACCTAGAAACCCGAGCTTTCGGGCCGCCTGCTCGCAGCGTTCCCGGAAGTCGCGCTCGTTGAAGGTGAACCGCAGCTCACCGTATTCGAGGACGAAATCCTCGCCCGAGCTGTAGTTGCCGCGCCTGTACATTCCGCGTCGGCATCATATGTGGGAATCCTGCTCGTCCGCAGGACCTGAAAGCGATGTTGCATCTTCATGGCGGTGGGGGGCGAATTCCGGACCGCCAACCCTCTGTAGTGGTATGGAAGCCACTGCCGCCACAATCCTGCTCGTCGAGGATCATCGCGCCACCCGCACGTTTCTGGCCGACAACCTCTCGGCCGACGGCTACGAGATCCTCGAGGCTGAGACGCTCGCCGAGGCCGAGCGACTGATCAAGACGAAGTATCCAGACCTGGCGATCGTCGATCTCAGCCTCCCTGACCGGGACGGTCTCGAGCTCCTCCGCCACGTCCGCGAGGCCGACCGGGTCGCGGGCCGCGTCGATCCCGACCTGCCGATCCTGATCCTGTCCGGCCGAAGCGGCGAGCTCGCGCGCCTGCGCGGGTTCGAGCGCGGCTGCGACGACTACATGGTCAAGCCGTTCTCCTACCCCGAGCTCCACGCCCGCGTCGGCGCGCTGCTCCGCCGCAACCGCCGGCGCCCGCAGAACGGACGGATCCGAGTCGGCCCGCTCGAGCTAGACGTCGTCTCCCGCCACGTGTGGATGAACGGCGAGCCGGTGGCACTCTCGAAGAAGGAGTTCGCGCTGCTGCGCGCCCTGGCCGCTGACCCCACACGCGTGTTCACGCGTGAGGAATTGCTGCGCAACGTCTGGGGCTTTCGCACGCTCGGCGCCACCCGGACGCTCGACTCGCACGCCTGCCGGCTGCGCAACAAGTTGAAGGCCGGCGGCGCGCGCTTCGTGATCAACGTGTGGGGCGTCGGCTACCGGCTGATCGATGGCGGGGTGAAGTGACGTGGATCCCGTGGCGGGAGTTCTCGGGTGGGTTGTTGCCGCGGCGGCGGTTGGGTGGGTGGTTCTGGGCGCGCGTGCCGGTACTGCGCGGATGGAAGCGGTGGCGCGAGCCTGTCACGAGCTGCGCGGGCCAATCACGGCAGCCCGGCTGGGGCTTCAGCTGCTGACCAGGAGCGCCGAGACGCCCGCCGGGGTGATCAGAGCGATCGAGCTGGAGCTGAGCCGGGCCGGGCTGGCGCTCGACGACCTGGGCCGGGCCAGCGCCGCCGGGTGGGTCGGGGGCGGGGCGACCGCGGCGCCGGCGCCGGAGTCGGGCGGTCGGGAGCTGGTCGACGTCGCGGCGCTAATAGGCGACTGCGTCGAGGCGGCGCGGCCATCCGCCGCGGCCGGCGGCGTCACGGAGCTGAACTGGAGTTGGGTCGGCGGAGACTGCCACGTCTGGGCCAACCGCCTCAGGCTCGCCCAGGCAGTCGGGAACCTGATCGCCAACGCGATCGAACACGGGGAAGGGGAGATCGAGGTCCGCGGCCGCCCCGAGGCCGGGACCGTCCGGATCGAGGTCCTCGATCGCGGCCGCGGTCTCCCCGCTCCGGTCGCCGAGCTCGCCCGCCGGGCCCGTCGCGGCCGTGGCGCCCGCGGCCGCGGTCTGTCCATCGCCACCGCGATCGCCATCGATCACGGCGGGCGGCTTGCGGCCGCACCCTCTGACCGGGGAGCGCGGCTGGTCATCGAGCTGCCAGCGGCGGCGGGGGAAGCGCCGGCCGAGGGTGGCGCCGGCTGAGCGAGTCGGTGGCGCCGGCCGGTGAGCGGTGGCGCGCCGCCGTGACTGAGGCTGGCGAGCACCCGTGGGAGGTTGGCATCGGGGCGGCGGCGTTAACGGCCCATCGAGGAGGTGGCCGGGGTGCTTTCAATGCCGCGGCGGCGCCATGCGGCGCCCACCGCGCCAATAACGCATGCGAGCGAACGGGTTTTCCACCGCTCGCATGCGAAATTGGCGATATACACCCAAAACGCAAGTGAGCGGCGGATCAGTCCGGCGCTCGCATGCATTCTTGGCGTTCGCAGGGCCGGCGCCACCGGACAGCGGCCGCGAAAGGCGTTAAGTCGGCTCAACGGCGCCGGATCCGGCCGGTGACTCTGCTGGCGCCCCACTGCGTCCCACCAGCCGAGCACACGTGCCGGACGGAACGACCCGATTCCTGCAAGGCGCCGTTCAGTTTGGCCGGCTGCAGCCCGTCGTGCAGCGCATAGAGGACCCAAACGGGCGGCGGCGAGCCCCCTGAAAACCCCGTAGCGACGGGGATTCGGCGCCTTCGGGGGCGACGATGCACCCTGAGTGGGCCGGAAAGTGGGAAATGGGTTGCATTGTGGGAGAAAGTGGGTTACAGTGGGCGCCGCATGCGGAACCCGGGTGGCAGGGCTCCTCCCACCCAGCCACCCGGGTTCGAGATTCGGCCAGGCGAATGAGAACCCTTGAGCTTCCGCGGAACCTTCGAACACGCGCTCGACGCGAAGCACCGCCTGACCGTCCCCTCCAAGTTCAGAGCCGCGCTCGCCGGTGGCGTCGTGCTCGCCGCTTCGCACGAGGTCTCCGAGGGCTCGCCCCGGTCGGTTTCGATCTGGACGCCGGACGCCTACGAGTCCTTCACCGCGCAGACGCTGAGCGGGCTGAATCCGCTGTCTCCCCGCGCCCGCGAGCTCAAGCGCTTCTTCTTCAACTCCTCGTTTGACGCCGAGCTCGATTCCGCCAACCGCCTGATGATCCCTCCACCGCTGATGCGCTACGCCAAGCTCGACAAGGAAGTCATCGTGACCGGCTCGGGCGAGTGCATCGAGGTGTGGGACCGGCGCTCCTACGACAGCTACCGCGACGACGTTCTGACCCGTATCCCCGACATTGCGGCGAGTCTTGGCGACACTGCTTGACATGACGCATACCCACATCCCGGTGCTCGCGGGCGAGCTGATCGAGCTGACCGATCCGCAACCGGGGGAGATCGCGGTCGACTGCACGTTCGGTGGAGGCGGTCACGCGCGCCTGATCGCCGATCGGATCGGGCCCGCCGGCACGCTCATCGGGATCGATCGCGACCCGCTGGCGGAGGAACGCTTCGCCGAGCTCGCGGCCGAGGTCCCGTGCCACACCCGGTTCATCCGGGCCGATTTCGTCACCGCGCTCGACCAGCTCCTCGACGAGCAGCTCGAGGCGGACATCGTCTATCTGGACCTCGGCATGTCCTCGATGCAGGTCGACACCTGGGAGCGAGGCTTCTCCTACGCCTACGACGCGCCTCTGGACATGCGGATGGACCCGGAGCAGGAGCTGACCGCGTACGAGATCGTCAACGAGTGGGACGAGCGTCGACTGGCGCGGCTGCTTCGCGAGTACGGTGAGGAGCGCTACGCGCCCCAGATCGCCCGGGCGATCGGACGTGTGCGCCGACGCGCCGAGCTGAGCTCGACACAGCAGCTCGTCGACGCGATCAAGTCGGCCGTGCCCGTGCCGGCGCAGTTCGCCGGCGGTCATCCCGCGCGGCGCACGTTCCAGGCCCTGCGCGTCGCCGTGAACGACGAGCTGGCCCAGCTCGACGCGGCGCTGCCGGCGGCCTGGGGATTGCTCGGCCCGGGGGGCCGGCTGGCGGCGATCTCGTTCCATTCGCTTGAGGACAGGCGGGTCAAGCGTTTCCTGGTCGATCGGGCCCGGGGCTGCATCTGCCCGCCTGAGATCCCAATCTGCGTCTGCGGCCGGGAGCCCGAGGCGGAGCTGTTGACCCGGCGGGCGGTCGCGCCCACGCCAGGGGAGACGGAAGCCAACCCAAGATCCAAGTCGGCGCATCTGCGCGCCGCGCGCAAGCTGGAGGTGACGTCGGAATGACACCCGCAGCGATCACGCCCGCAGGCAGAAGCAAGACCGACCGGGCCGGGGCCGCGACTGCCCGCGCCGGTGCCACGACGGGCCGCGGCGGCGCCACCACGGCCCGCGCCGCCGCCGCCACCGGCGCCCCGCCGGCCAACCCCGGCCACCGCCGCAAGGTCCAGCGGCCCGCG
>JBJMLD010000132.1:0-13074 GCA_045805545.1 Solirubrobacteraceae bacterium
CGTCCCGCGCTGACCGCCGCCGCGAGCACATCACGGAGCTCGTCGGCGTCGATCGGCTTGGACACGATCCACTCACCGGCCAGCTCGTGGCGAGCGGAGAACACCGAGACGAACACGGTGGGCGTGTCGCGCAGCTCGGGGTCGGCGCGGATCTCGCGCAGCACCTCGAAGCCGTCCATCTCCGGCATCAGGATGTCGAGCGTCAGCGCATCGAAGTGCTCGCTGCGAAGCAGCTCCAGCGCGCGCTGTCCGCTGTCGGCGATCGTTGCCTGCACGTCGAGCGGGGCCAACTGTCCGGCGATCAGCTCGGCGATCTCCCGCTCGTCGTCGACTACCAGCACGCGCCGGCCGCGGATCGCGTCGAGCGTGCGCCGGTAATCCGCCCCCTCCCTCCCCGCGACTGCGACGGGCAGCAGCACCCGGAAGGTCGTGCCGCGGCCGGGCTCGCTCTCCACCTCGATCTCGCCTTCGTGCATCTCGACCAGCGACTTGACGATCGAAAGGCCGAGGCCGGTGCCGGGCCCGAGCCGGCGGCCGTCACCGCCGCGGTAGAAGCGCTCGAACACGCGCGCGGTGTCGTGCGCCGACATCCCCACGCCCGAGTCCGCGACGACGATCTGGACCGACGCGCGATCGGTTTCCACGCCGACGTGGATACGGCCCTCCTCGGGGGTGTAGAGGTGGGCGTTCGTGAGCAGGTTGGCCACGATCTGGCGCACGCGGCCGGGGTCGGCCATGGCCAGCGGCAGCGTGGGGGCGACGTAGACGCCGAGCTGCTGGTGCTTGTCGCGGATCCGCGGGCCCATCAGCTCGACGACCTCGCGCACCGCCTCGCCGACGTCGATCGGCCGGCGGTTGATCTCAACGCGGTCGGCCTCGATCCGCGCCACGTCGAGCAGGTCGTTGACCAGGTCGACCAGCCGATCGGTGGAGCGCAGGATGATGTCGACGAACTCGCGCTGTCGGTCGGACATGTTCTCGGGCGAGCGCTCGAGCAGCTCGACGAAGCCCTTGATCGAGGTCAGCGGACTGCGCAGCTCGTGCGAGGCCATGGCCACGAACTCGCTCTTGGCACGTTCCAGCCGGGCCCGCTCGGTGACGTCGCGCACGGTCCAGACGACGCCCTCGTCCTCGCTCTCGAGCCGGGCCGCGGTGACGGCCAGGGCGCGGCCCTCGTGCTCGATCAGCGTCTCGCCGGCCAGCGCGGTCGCGAGTGGGGGCAGCGGGCTCTCATCGCCGTCCACCTGCGTGCCGGGCGTGAGCGTCGGGACGAGCTCGGTGGCGCGCGGGTTGACGGTGGCGATCGTGCTCGAGCCTGACTCGGTGACGATCAGGGCATCCCCGAGGCTCTCGATCGTGATGGCCAGGCGCCGGCGCTGTTCTTCGATGCGCCGCCGCGCGCCGGCCAGGTCGTCTCCCATGGCGTTGAACGCGTTGCCCAGGTCCTGGAGCTCTCGCGGCCCGGCCGGCTCGACCCGGCGCTCGAGCTGCCCGCCGGCCAGGTCTTTGGTCGCCGCGACAAGCGCGTCGAGCGGGCGGCGCATCGAGCCGACGAGCAGTGTGATCAGCGCCAGCGCGCCGATCACGGCCAGCGCGCCGGCGATGGCCACGAGCAGGACGGCGCGACGGGAGTCCGAGCGCGCGCTCGCGCGGGCCTGGGTCTGGCGAGTCCGCTGGCGGGCCTGGACGGCGCCGGCCAACGATCGGGCGCGCGCGAACGGACCGCCCGTCGCACTGGCCAGCGCCAACCGTCCGCCGGCCGCCTGGTTCCGGGCCAGGGTCTCGGCGGCGATCTGCGCGCGCAGGAGCCGGATGCTCACGGGGTCGCCGCGGGCCAGCGACAGCGCGCTGGCTGCCGCGGCCGCGTAGATCCGCGCGACCTGCTGGCGGGCCGCCCCGGCGCCCGGGCCGGTGGCGTCGCGCAGCACCTCCTCCTCGGCGATGCCGGCAGCCAGGAGGTTCGCGGCCGCGGTCGAGACTGCGGCGCTCTGGGCCAGCCTGTCCTCGTAGCGCTGGCGCGCGTTGTAGAGGCTGGCGATCCCGAGCGCGGCGACCACGGCCAGGATCAGCGTGAGCGCGATCAGCGCCAGGCGCAGCGAACGGGCAATCGAAAATCGCTGCATTTCATATTGTCCGGGTCGAGCGCACGTGCCTCGGCACGCGATCGTACTGGCGCCCGCGGCGCGGATCGCTGGGCGGGCGGAACTGTCGAAGCGCCGGCGGGTCGGAGTTACCATGTGGCCACGAGATGAGCCTTGCGCGGGCATGGCGGCGGAAGCTCTTCGGTGCCTCAGGGGTGGCGTTGCTGGTGCCTGGTGCCATGGTGGGCGCATTGGCGGCGCTGGTCCTGGCCGGCGGGTTCGGGCGACTGGGCACGCTCGGGCAGGCGTTCAGCGGCCCTGCCATCCCCGTGGTCGGAGGCAGTGGACCGGTTGGGCACGGCGCACGGCCGGCACCGTCGTTGCCGCGGGCGCTCGCGCTGGCGTCGGCTGGCGCGGCGCCGGTGGCTGGTGGCGTTGGCGGTGGCGGCGCGGCGGGGGCGGTCGGTGGCGGCGCGTCGGCCGGCCGTGGCGCGGGTGGTTCTGGCGCCCGGTCTGGTGGGTCGCCGCCCGGATCGGGCGGCGGTGGCGGCTCGGGCTCGGGTGGCGGCGGCAGCTCCGGCTCCGGCGGTGGCGGTGGCGGCGGCGGGTCTGGTGGCGGCGGCTCTGGCGGCGGCGGGGGCGGCTCTGGCTCCGGTGGCGGCGGCTCCGGCTCCGGCGGCGGCGGGTCCGGCTCCGCTGGCGGCCAGGGCTCGGGCGGTGGCGGCGGTCCGGGTGGTCCCGGCGGCCCCGGGACGGGCGGCGGTGGCACCCCGCCCAGCGGTCCTCCGACGCTGACCGATACCGTCGTGTCCGTGGGAACCGCGGCTACGAATCAGGTGCCAGGACCGGTCGGGACACTGGCCACGCAGACGCTGCAGTCCGTCGGCGCGACCGTCGACCGAGTCCTGCCCCTGCGGTGAGCTCGCGGATGCCGGCCTTGGCAACGCTCGCGACGTGCCTGCTGGCGCTCGGCGCCTGCGGCGGCGGTGGCGGCGGCTCGAGCGTCGTGACGAACACGGACAACCCGGTCCTCAGCGCCACCGACAGCTCGGGCAGCGTCAGCGACTCCGGCCAGCCGCCGGCCGCGCAACGCGCGCGCGTCCCCTCGGGCGACTGGACGCGCTTCGACTACAACGCCGAGCGCAGTGGCGTGGGGCCGGCCAGCACCGGGATCACCACGCGCAACCTGAACAGCCTTCGGCTGCGGCGGATCCAACTCGACGGCACCGTCGATTCATCGCCGATCCAGCTCCACGCGCTGCGGGTGCGCGGTCGCGTACGTGACGTCGTGTTCGCGACGACCACCTACGGCCGGACGATCGCGCTTGACCCCGGCACCGGGACCAAGCTCTGGGAGTACGTCCCGCCCGACATCCGCCGCTACGAGGGCACCTACCAGATCACGAACACGACGCCGGTGGCCGATCCGGGCCGGCGCTACCTGTACGCGGCCAGCCCGGACGGGTTGATCCGCAAGCTCTCGACGACGACCGGGCACGAGGTGCGCTCCGGGAACTGGCCGGCGCGCGTCACGCTGCTACCGGCGCGCGAGAAGCTCGCGGCCGCGCTGAACCTTTCCGGCAATTCGGTGATCGCGACGACCGGGGGCTACATCGGCGATGCGCCGCCGTACCAGGGCCATGTCGCGCTCGTCGATCGCGCCACCGGCCGGGTCAACCACGTCTGGAACTCGCTCTGCTCGGACCGCCGGCGCCTGATCCAGCCCTCCTCGTGTCAGGCCAGTGACTCGGCGATCTGGTCGCGCGCCGGCGCCGTCGTTGAGCCGGGCAGCGGTCGCCTGCTCGTCGCCACCGGCAACGCCCCGTTCAATGGCCGGACCAACTGGGGCGACAGCGCGCTGGAGCTGAGCGCCGATGCCACGCGCCTGCTGCACAACTGGACGCCGAGCAACCAGGCGGACCTGAATGACAGCGACACCGATCTCGGCAGCACGTCGCCGGCCTTGTTGCCCACGACATCAGGGGTGCGCTTGGCCGTGCAGGGCGGCAAGGAGGGGAACCTGGCGCTGATCAACCTCGACCGCACGCCGCTCGGTGCGACCGGCGGCGAACTACAGCGGATAAGCGCGCCCGGCGGCAGCGCTGTGTTCACCGCTCCCGTGGTGTGGACGCACGGCGGCCGCACGAACCTGTTCGTCGCCAACGACGCGGGGATGACCTCGTACCAGCTGATCGGCGGCACTCGCCCGCGACTGCGGGTCGCCGCCCAGGGCGCGTCCGCGGGCACGAGCCCGGTGCTCGCCGGCGGGCTGCTCTACATCTACGACTCGGGCGCGCCGGCGCTACGCGTGTACGACCCGAGCAGCCTGAAGCGGCTGGCGTCCCTGCCCCTCAGCGGTACCGGCCACTGGAACAGCCCGATCGTGATCGGCGGCCGCATCATCGTGCCCGAGGGCAACGCCAACGACCACCGCCGCAGCGGCCAGATCGAGATCTACCACCTACCGGGCCGCTAGAGCCGCACGTCCACTGGAGGCTGGCCGAGAAACCGGCCATATATTCCGCTTTCTCGGCCACCCCCGGGAGGTGGGGACTAGGTCTGCCCCGCCGGCGCGGCGGCCGCCTCAAGAGCGACAGCTCCGGCTACGGGCAGCGCCAGCGTGAACGAGCTGCCGCGTCCCGGCTCGCTCTCGACCGACACGTGGCCGCCGTGCGCGACCGCGATCTCCTGGCAGATGGCCAGGCCGAGGCCGCTGCCGCCGGACGCACGCGAGCGGGAGCGATCTTCGCGGTAGAAGCGGTCGAACACGTGAGCCATGGCGTCAGGGGCAATCCCGGCGCCGGTGTCCGTGACCGTGATGCCGACCTCATTGGAGCCGCGCCAGCTCGTGACGGTGACCCGGCCGCCGGCGGGGGTGTACTTGATCGCGTTCTCGATCAGGTTGGTCAGGGCCTGCGAGAGGCGGTCGGGATCGCCGAGCGTCGCGGACGCCTCGCCGGCGGCCGAGAGCGCCACGCCCTTCAGCGCGGCCAGCGCGAGCATCGGTTCGACGGCGTGGCGCGCGAGGGCCTGGAGATCGACCGGCTTACGGAGCAGCTCGAGCTGACCCTCATCGGCCAGCGACAGCGTCAACAGGTTGTCGACGGTTCGGCTCATGCGCCCGACGTCCTCGCGGACGCTTTCGAGCGTGGCCCGTTCGGCCGGCGTGCGCGCGGAGTCGCGAAGGCTGACGTCGAGCTCGGCCCGCATCGCGGCGAGTGGCGTGCGCAGCTCATGGGAAGCGTCGGCGATCAGCCGGCGGCGGGCGGCCACGCCCTCCTCCAGGCGGTCGAGCATGGCGTTCAGCGTGAGCGCGAGCCGACCGATCTGATCACGCGGGTTGGGCGCCGTGAGGCGCTCGTGCAACTGATTGATGCCGACCTGCTCGGCCTTCCCCCGCATCCGGTCGACGGGGTCGAGCGCGCCGCGCACGAGCACCCAGCCGGCGGCCGAGGCCACGACCAGCACGACCGGACCGGCGATCAGCAGCAGCACCAGGACCTTGCGCACCGCCTCGTTCGCGCTCTGCAGCGGCTCTGCGACGACAACCAGGTGGCGCTCGCCGCCCCGCGGCGCCGGTTCGGCGCCGACGCGGAACGGCTGAGATGCGTCGCCGACGTCGACGTCGTGCAAGCGCCAGCCGCCGCGCAGCACCGCCACCTGAAGAGGACGGGGGATCAGCGGGTCCTCGGCCAGGTCGCCGCCGAAGGACGCGAGCACCCGGCCGTTAGGGTCGAGCACCTGGGCCGCGGCGCCGCTGTGTCGCAGTGCCGCGGTCGTCGCCTCGCGGAACCCGACGACGCCCTCGGCGGCGTAGCTGAGGACGATGGCATCGGAGCTCGAGCGCACATCGCGATCGATCGTCGAGCGCAGGTCGGAGCGCAGCTTCAAGACGAGGAAGGCGCCGAGTCCGATCAGGATCACCGCAGCGAACAGCGCGTACCACATCGTGAGCCGGGCGCGAATCGGCAGCCTCATGACGCGACACCGCCCTCGGCCTCACCTAGAACGCCGACGGAGAGAACGAACCCAGCACCGCGCACGGTCCGAATCAACGGCGGCTGGTCCGGCTGTTCGAGCTTCTTGCGCAGGTATCCGATGTAGACGTCGACGATGTTCGGCGACCCGTCGTAGTCAGTCGACCAAACATGCTCGAGCAGTTGGTCGCGCGTGACGAGCTGATCGGGCCGGCGCAGCATGAACTCGAGCAGCTCGTACTCCCGCGGGCTGAGCTCGACGCTGTCCGAGCCCCAGGTGACGGTGCGCGTCAGCGGGTCGGCGTGCAGCTCACCGACGGCCAGTGGTGTCGGTCGCTCGGCCGGCCCGCGCCGGATCAGCGCGCGCACCCGCGCCACCAGCTCGCCGAAGTCGAACGGCTTGACCAGGTAGTCATCCGCCCCGGTGTCCAGGCCCCTGATGCGGTCCTCCACGGCGTCCAACGCGGTCAGCATGATGATCGGCAGCCACGGGTCGCGCCCGCGCAGCGTGCGGCACACCTGATGGCCGTCGAGGCCGGGGAGGAGGACGTCGAGGATGACCGCGTCGTAGTCGCGCGCCTCCGCGCTGGCCAGCGCGTCGTCGCCGGTGTGGGCGAGGTCGACGGTGTACCCCTCGCTCTCGAGACCCCTTTTTACGGTGCGAGCGAGCTTGACGTCGTCCTCGACAAGCAATAGCCGAGAAGTCGCCTCTTTTTTGTGACGAATTTCCGCTTGCGCCTGGGGCGACATAAACCTATTATTAAGAGCGCTCTTAGGAGCCGCCACAAGACGTCCGGGGCGGATGTCGGACTCTAACTCTTCATTCGGGGTGCTTTTGATGACTAGCTTGCACCGGGGCGGGTAGCGCCGTGGGCCTACAAGCTCTTCTCGCTGCCGTTCTGCGGTTCCGTTTGTTGCTGGTGGCGCTCGCCGCGGGGCTGATCGCGGTCGGGATCATCGCGCTGCCGAAGATGCACTCCGACGTCCTGCCCGAGCTCTCCCAGGGTCCGGTGCTGGAGGTGCAGACCGAGTCGCCCGGACTGTCCAGCCAGGAGGTCGAGCAGTACATCACCGTCCCGATGGAGAACAACCTGCTCGACGGCATCATGGGCGTCTGGGATGTGCGCTCGCGTTCGACGCCTGGGCTGGCTACCGTCGATCTCTACTTCGAGCCGGGCACGACCACGCTGCACGCGCGCCAGCTGGTCGAGGAGCGGCTGACCAACTCGTTCTCGCTGCCCGCCGTCAACAAGCCGCCGCAGCTGATCCAGCCGCTGTCGTCGACCAGCCGAGCGCTGATGATCGGGCTGAACTCGAGCAAACTGAGCCCGCTCGAGCTCTCCTACCTGGCCCGCTGGGTGCTGAAGCCACGGCTGGCCGGCGTCGCGGGCGTGGCCAACGTGGCCATCTTCGGCCAGCAGGATCGCCAGATCCAGGTCCAGGTCGACCCCGCCAGGCTCGCCGCGCGGCACGTGACGCTGCAGCAAGTCATCAACACGGCGGGTAACGCGCAGCTGGTCTCGCCGCTCACCTACCTCGAGGGCTCGGCACCGGGCACCGGCGGCTTCCTCGACGGTCCGAACCAGCGCATTGACATCCGGCCGGTGCTGCCGCTCGGCGCGCCGAAGGATCTGGCCGCCGTGCCGATCTCGGACGCGCCCGGCAAGCCGACGCTCGGCGACGTGGCACGCGTGGTCCAGAGCCACCAGGCGCTGGTCGGCACCGGGCTGACCCGCCATGGCGCCGGCCTCGTGCTGCTCGTGCAGAAGCTGCCGTCGGCCAGCGTGCCCGGCGTGACCAAGGGCATCGAGCGTGCGCTGAACGAGCTGCGTCCTGCGCTCCGGGGCGTCACGATCGACACGTCGTTCTTCCGTCCGGCCAGCTACATCTCAAGCGCGCTGGACAACCTCGCGCTGGCGCTCGTGCTCGCCGCGGTGCTGGGGATCGTGGCCCTGGCGGCGCTGTTGCTCGATGCGCGCGCCCTGTTCCTGGCCGCGATCTCGATCGCGTTGTCCCTGCTGGCGGCTGCGCTCGTGCTCTACGCGCTCGGCTACACGCTGAACGCACTCGTCGTCCTGGGGCTGGTGGTTGCATCAGGCGTGATCGTCGACGATGCGGTCGGCGGCACCACGGCGCTCGTCGCGCGAGCTCGGCAGCGCTCGCGCGACGGCGCCGTCGTCTCGCTGCAGCAGCTGATCGTCGAGGCCACCGTGGAGCTGCGCAGTACGCTCGGCTACGCCACGCTGATCGTGCTCTTGACGATCGCGCCCGTGTTCTTCGCCAAGGGCCTGACCGCCACCTACGTGCACTCGATGGCGCTGGCCTTCGCGCTCGCGGTGATCGCGTCGACGCTCGTGGCCGTGACGTTCACGCCGGCGATCGGAATGCTGCTGTTCGAGCGCAACCGGGCGCGCCGGCGCGGACTCGCGCTGGGCGCTCGCGTCGCCGCCGGCTACGACGCGGTGATGCGCCGGGCGGTGTCGATTCCCCGGGGCGTGCTGGCCGCGCTCTGCATGTTCGGGCTGGCCGCCGCGATCGCCTTCCCGTTCCTCAACCAGCCGTCCTCGCCGCAGTTCAAGGACCGCAACGTGGTTGTGCAGTGGACGGGTCCACCCGGCGCTGGCCTGACGGAGATGAACCGCATCACCTCGCGCGTCAGCGGTTCGCTGCGCGCGCTCCCGTCGGTGTCCGACGTCGCGGCGACGCTGGGGCGGGCGACGAGCGGCGACCGGATCGTCGACACCAACTCGGGCCAGATCTTCGTCCGGATCAAGCCGCAGGCCGACTACGGCCGCGCGATGAGCGGGATTCGCGGGATCGTGGGAGCCATTGCGGGCGTACAAGCCTCGGTGTCGACGTACGAGGGCGACGTCCAGCAAGGCGTGTTCGAGTCGCCCGACAAGCAGGTCGCAGTGCGCATCTACGGCCAGGACTACAGCAGGCTTCACGCGCTGGCCACCCGGCTCCAGGGCCTGATCGGGCGCGTACACGGCCTGGGCCCCTCGCATGTGACCGCGCCGACGCTGGAACCGAACGTCGACGTGACGATCAACGACGCGGCGGCCCACAACGCCGGCGTGCTTCCGGGCGACGCCCGTCGGCAGGCATCGACGCTCGTCTCCGGGCTGACCGTTGGCAACTTCTTCGAGCAGCAGGCGGTGTTCGACGCAGTCGTCTGGAGTGTTCCGTCGGTTCGCTCGAACCTCGAATCCGTGCGCAACCTCCCGATCGACACGGCGGGCGGCGGGCACGTGCCGCTGTCGAGCATCGCCAAGGTCAGCGTCGCGCCGGGTCCGGCGGAAATCCAGCATCAGGGTCTCTCCCGCTACGTCGATGTGACAGCGCCGGTCAACGACGGCACGGTCAGCGATGCTCAGTCGGCGGTTCAGCGCCAGCTCTCGCAGCTCAGCTTCCCGCTCAGCTACCACGCCGAGGTGCAAGGGACGACGCCGCTCAGCCCGACCTCGCATCTGAAGTTCCTCTCCTACGGGCTGGCCGCGCTGATCGGGATCCTGCTCCTGCTCCAGGCCGCGTTTGGCAGCTGGCGGCTGGCCAGCATGTTCCTGCTCGCGCTGCCGCTGGCGCTGGTCGGCGGCCTGATCGTGGCGCTGGTCTCCGGCCAGGACCGGACGCTGGGCGCCGACGTCGGACTGCTGGCGGTGTTCGTGTTCGCGGCGCGCCAGGGCGTCCTGCAGATAGCCCAGATCCGGCGCCGCCACGCCGAGCATGGGGGTCAGCTGACGCCGGCCATCGTCTCGCAGGCGACACACGACCGACTCGGCCCGGCTCTGACCGCGGTACTGGTCAGCGGCGCGACGATGATCCCGTTCGTCCTCGTCGGCAACGTCGCCGGCAATGAGATCACCCACACCACCGCGGCCGTGATCCTCGGCGGGCTCGTCACCGCGACCGTGCTGAACCAGGTGCTGATCCCGGTCATGTGTCTGGTGCTCGGGCCGAAACAGCCGGCCAACGTCGAGGAGCCCGAGGCTGAGATCGACCACACAACCGTTCCCACTCCGTCTGTGACCGCGTCCTGAAAGGGGAATGCGCGATGACCTCTAAATCTGCCTTCGTCGCGATCGCCGTCATCGGCGCCGCCGCGCTGGCCGGCTGCGGTTCCTCGGCTGAGCCGAAGATCCCCGCGTCCGGAGTGCTCGTCAACCAGACGGCAACCTCGCCCGGCCAGATCATCCTCACCCAGGTGGGGGCGCAGCGGATCGGCGTACAGACCGCGCCGGCGCGCGCAGCGAGCGCTGCCGCCGCGACCGTGATCCCGTATTCAGCCGTCGTCTATGACCCGAGCGGCAAGACCTATGCGTTCACGAACCCGCGACCGCTCACTTTCGTCGAGGTCCCGATCTCGATCCAGCGCATCGCCGGCCGCTCGGTCTACCTGACCCAGGGCCCGAAGGCAGGCGCCAAGGTCGTCACCGTGGGTGCCGAGGAGCTCTACGGAGTGCAGACGGGAGTGCTGGCGCAGACGTGACCCGGAGCGCCGAGCCGAGCCTGCGACCCACCGCGTAGATGCGCAAGATCGTCTACCTGAGCCTGCGTTTCCGCTATCTCGTGATAGCGGGCGCGGCCGTGCTGATGTTCTTCGGCGTCCAGACGCTGGGGCATCAGAAGGTCGACGTGTTCCCCGAGTTCGCGCCGGTCACGGTTGAGATCCAGACCGAGTGCCTCGGGCTCTCGCCCTCCGAGGTCGAGTCGCTGGTCACGGTCCCGCTGGAGAACGCGCTTGAGGGCGTGCCGCGGGTGACCACCGTCCAATCGGAGTCAGTGCCGCAGCTGTCGGCCATCTTCCTCTACTTCAAGCACGGCACCGACGTGCTGCAGGCGCGCCAGCTCGTGCAGGAGCGGCTGGCCGCGGCCGCGCCGTCGCTCCCGTCATGGGCGGCCCCGCCGAAGATGTATCCGATCGTCTCGGCCACCAGCCGGGTCATGCAGGTCGGCATCACGTCGAAGACGGTCAACAACATGGACCTCTCGCGCATCGCGTTCTGGAACATCCGGCCGCGGCTGCTGCACGTGCCGGGCGTGGCCAACGTGGCCATGTGGGGGGAGACGAAGAAGGAGATTCAGGTCTACGCGGATCCGCGGCGGCTGAACCGGCAGAACATCCCGGCGGACGCGCTCAAGCAGGCGGCGAACAACGCCGTCGACAACGGTCTGTTGTCGTTCACCACCGGCTCGGCGATCGGCACCGGTGGCTGGGTCGAGACCGCGAACCAGCGGCTGGGGATTCGCAATCAGCAGGTGATCCGCACGCCGCAGCAGCTGGCCAACGTCCCCGTGGCCAAGCGCGGCGCCCGCACACTGACGATCGGCGATCTGGCCCGCGTGGCGTACGGCCCCTCGCCCCTGATCGGCTCGGCGGTCATCAATGGCGGCCCGGGGCTGATGCTCGTGATCGAGAAGTTCCCCGGGGCCAACACGCTTCAGGTCACCAACGGGATCCTCAAGGCGTTCAAGGAGATGCAGCCCGGGCTGCCCGGGATCCACATCAACACGCACGTCTTCCGCCAGTCGAGCTTCATCCAAACGGCGATCCACAACCTGTCCTTCGCCGTTGTGCTCGGCTGCATCCTGGTCGTGTTCGTGCTGCTCGCGTTCCTGTTCCAGTGGCGGGCCGCGTTCGTCAGTTTGCTCGCCATTCCGCTGTCGCTGGGGGCGGCGGCGATCGTGCTCGACGCCGAGGGCACGACGATCAACACAATGATCCTGGCCGGCTTCGGCGTGGCCGTCGGAGTCGTGGTCGATGACGCGATCATCGACATGGAGAACATCGTGCGCCGCCTGCGCAACTGGCGCGCTCAGGGGCGGCGCACAACGCCCCTGCACCTGCTGCTGGCCGCCTCGCTCGAGGTGCGCACGGCGATTCTCTACGCCACGCTCATCAACATCGTGGCCGTGCTGCCGGTCGTGTTCGTGGGCGGTCTGACCGGCTCGTTCTTCCAGCCCCTGGCCATTGCTTATGCCCTCGCCGTGCTGGCCTCGATGGTGGTGGCGCTGACCATCACCCCGGCGCTGGCCATGCTGCTGATGCCACGCGCGCGCCTGGAGGCCAAGGACCCGCCGCTGATCGCGTGGTGCAAGCGCGGCTACCACCGGCTGCTGACGCCGGCCGTGAACCGGCCGCGGACGGCGATCGGAGCGGTCGTGGCCGCGATCCTGGCCGGCGCGCTGGTGCTACCCAACCTGGGCCAGGACCTGTTCCCAACCTTCAAGGAGCAGGACCTGCTGATGCACTTCGACAGCAAGCCGGGCACGTCGCTGCCCGAGATGAAGCGCGTGGTGGCTGGGCTGCAGCAGAAGCTCCGGCAGATCCCGGGCCAGCCGGTGACGAACGTCGGCGCGCACATCGGTCAGGCGCTGCTCGGCGAGGAGATCGCCGGGCCTGAGTTCTCCGAGCAGTGGATGGCGCTCTCGCCGCACGCCAGCGTCGACTCGGCGGCGGCCGCCGTGCGCTCGGTGGCGGCCTCGTTCCCGGGCACGTTCCTCGACCTCACGACCTATCTACACGAGCGGATCGACGAGACGATCTCGAACGCCACCGAGGATCTCGTGGTCCGGATCCAAGGCCCGAACTTCGGCACTCTGCAGCGGCTCTCGCAGCAGGTAACCGAAAAGCTCAACGGGACGCCGCACCTGGTCGACCTGCATCCGCAGTCGCAGGGCTACGTGCCGCAGATCCAGGAGACAGTGAACGCGGCCGCGGCCGCGCGCTATGGGCTCACCCCGGGCAACGTCCGTCGTCAGGCCGCGATCGTGTTCGGCAGCCAGGAAGTTGGCGAGCTGTGGTACGGCGGCTTCGCGATCGGCATCACCGGCTGGAGCGTCCCGCAGGCACGCCGCAACCTGACCGATCTGCAGAACCTGCTGCTCGACACACCGGGCGGCGGCCACGTGCGCCTGGCGCAGGTCGCGCGGCTGGCCGTAGACACGACGGCGAGCGACATCACCCGGATCGACGGTTCGAACAAGATCGACGTCACCGCCAACGTGGCCGGGTC
>JBJMLD010000133.1:0-20994 GCA_045805545.1 Solirubrobacteraceae bacterium
GCCCCGCTTGATCCGCGCCTGAAGCGGATCGAGGTTCGGGTTGACCACGGTCCAGATGTCGCGCGCGAGGCCGGCGCGCAGCCCGACCTCACTGTCGGACGCACCATTGAACGCCTCCGAGATCGGGCCCGCGGTCTGATCTCCGGTGGCTGGATAGAAGCGGCGCGTGGTGCGCAGGGTCGTGACGTGGTGCCCATGCTTGGCGACGTTCAGCACCGCGCCGAACGACACGCGGGCCAGCGAGCCGCGGCTGTCGAAACCGGCCGACGCCGTCGGACGCACGTATGTGATCGAGTAGCCGTCGACGTTCACCTTCTGGCCGGGCGTCAGCACGACGTCGTGCGAGTGCTGGAACGACGAGGACGCGGCCACGCCGACGAGCAGCACGGCCATGCCGGCGTGCGCGATGTAGCCGCCGTAGCGCCGGCGGTTGCGTCGGATCAGCTGCACGAACGCGACGGGGACCGAGTCGCGCGTCATCGCGCGCCGCGCCGAGGTACCGCGCCACAGCTCCTGGGCGACAGCCGTGACAGCGAACGCGCCGAACGCGAACATGATCGCCGCGAACGGCCGGGAGGCGGCGTCGCCGGCCACAAGAACCGCCACCAGCGTGCCCACGCCGGCCAGCGCCGGCAGCGTGAAGTTGCGCCGCAGGTTGGCCGCCGTGACCCGCCGCCAGGCGATGATCGGGCCGATCCCCGACAGCAGCACGAGGATCAGCGCCAGCGGCACGATGAAAGGACGGAAGGCCGGCGGGCCGACCGACACCTTGGTCCCGGTCACCGCCTCGGAGATGAGCGGGAAGAACGTGATCCAGAAGATCACGAACACCATCGCGACCAGGACGAGGTTCTGGAACAGGAACACTGCCTCGCGGGAGAGCAGCGAGTCGAGCTGGGCGTCCGAGCGGAGCTTGGCGCGACGGGACACGACCAGCGTGATCGAGCCGATCACCATCGCGCCGATCAGCAGGACGAACGGGATGCCCAGCGTCGATGCCCCGAAGGCGTGGATCGAGTCGAGGATCCCCGAGCGCACGAGGAACGTCCCGAGGATCGCGAACGTGCCGCTGCCCAGGATCAGCGACGCGTTCCACACCTTCAGCATGCCGCGCTTCTCCTGGATCATGATCGAGTGGATGAACGCGGTGGCCAACAGCCACGGCATCAGCGCCGCGTTCTCGACGGCGTCCCACGCCCAATAGCCGCCCCACCCGAGCTCGGTGTAGGACCACCTCGCGCCGAGCAGGATCCCGATGCCGAGAAACAGCCAGGCCGCGAGCGCGAACCGGCGCGTGACATTGATCCAATCGGCGTTCAGTCGTCGCGTGACGAGCGCGCCGATAGCGAACGCGAAGGGCACGGTCAGCAGCGTGTACCCCGAGTACAGCATCGGCGGGTGGAACATCATGCTCGGGTGCAGCAGCAGCGGGTCGAGGCCGGCGCCCTGCACTGGCGGGCTGGCTGAGGTCCTGAACGGGTTCGCGTCGAAGCCCGGGACGACCATCAGCGCGGTGAAGAACGCGGCGAAGCCGAGCAGCACGGCTGTGGCGTAGGGCGCGATCTCGCGCACCCGCCGGCGGGTCACGAACAGGATCAGGCTCGACCACAGCGACAGCAGCAGCACCCACAGCAGGAGGCTCCCCTCCTGGGAGGACCAGGCCGCGGTCGCCTTGTAGAACGTCGGTGTGGTAGTCGAGGAATGGCCGGCGACGACGTTGAACGAGAAGTCCGAGCGCAGGAACGCCGCCTCGAGGATGGCGAAGGCCAGCACCATCATCCCGGCCAGCGCGTAGACCGAACGGCGACCGGAGTCGACCCACTCGGGCCGCCGGGCGATGGCCCCGTAAAGCGAGGCGCCGATCCCGTACAGGGCCACGAGCAGGCCCAGGATCAGCAGTGCACGACCGACGAGCGCCATCTCAGCCCCGGCGCATCAGTAGGAGGAGCTCGCCGCCTGGTACTTGGACGGGCACTTCGTGGTCAGCGAGTCCTGCTCGCCGACGAAGCTGGATCCCTGCGGCCGGACGGTGACGAGGACGCCGCGTCCGGCGCGGAACGGATCGGGCACGATGCCGGTATAGCGCACGGGCACCGAGACCTTCTGCTTGGGGTCGCGCACGCGGAACAGGAGCGCCTCGCCCTGGTGGATCACCGACCCGTCGAGCACGGTCCCAGCCAGGATGTAGGAGTGACCGGGCTGCGCCCGCTTGAGCAGCTGCGATGCGGTCAGCTCGTCGCGGCCGGCGCTGAAGCTCGTCCATACGAGCGCCGAGGCCAGCAGCAGCGCGGCGGTGAGCGCGACGACGAGGCGGATGGCACGCTTGCGGCTTGGATCCATGCCGTGAGCGATTATGGCGCGTGCGGGTGCCTCGACGGGACGCTGCCTGCTTCACCGGATGTTGGCTGCCGCGCCACCCGTCCCGGAAGGACCCGGAGGCGATTAGCGTCGTGTTAGGGCGAGGATTAATTGGCTTGAAGGCGAAACCATTCCCCACTACGACCGTTTACGGCTATGAACGTGCTAGTTAGACCCAAGCGAATCGAAAACCGGATCGGCCGGCGCCGCAGCGCGCCAGCCGGGCGCACCCGTCAGAACGCTGGTACAACAGCCGTCGCCGAGGGCAGAGGGGCACCGCAGGGAGATCACATCCCGCAGGCGCCCGCAAGCCGCCGCCGCGAGCTCGGTCCTCTCCAGGACCAGGCTCTCTACACTTGCGGCTGCGGCTATGTGTTCGAGGCGCCGGTGTCGACCTCGGTCGGCTGCCCGCACTGCGGGGACACCCAGGCCTGGTAGCCACCAGGTCCGGCCGCGCCCGGATGACCAACGGCTGAAGCGACCAGATGCTCGGCGAAGCTGAGCTGGTGGCGTTCGTCACCACGACCGATCCTCGGCGGGCAGCCCGCTTCTACGGCGAGGTGCTCGGACTGACGCTGCGCGATCGCAGCGAGTTCGCGCTCGAGTTCTCCGCGGCCAACGCTCGACTGCGCGTGGCCATCGCCACCCACGTGGATCCGGCGCCGGGCACCGTGCTCGGGTGGCGGGTCGACGACATCGACGCCACCGCCCGGCGGCTGCTCGAGCGGGGCGTCGAGCCGCTTCGCTACGACGGCCTCGAGCAGGATGGGCTCGGCATCTGGCGCTCCCCGAGCGGGGCCCGCGTGCTGTGGTTCGCGGACCCAGACGGGAACGTGCTGTCGCTCACCGAACCTGCCGCGTAGCCGCGGCGCCCGCATGTTGAGGTTGTGAGTAGACGCCGGAAACCTGCTTGAATGGTCCGGGGAGGCGTCCTTAGCTGCTGGAGGAGAGAGTCTTGAAGCGAGCCGTCGTCGGTGCCGTCGTCATGATCGCGTGTGCGATCCCGTCGTTCGCGAGCGCCGCGTCAGGCGTGCAACACCTGCACTTCCACGCAGGTCCGTACACGATCACACCGGGCGCCAACCTGATCCTGCTGCAAACGAATCAGGTCCCGAGGCCGGCCGGGGACGGATACATGGTGCGCTTCGCTCCCAGCCTGCGCTACGCCCACAACGGCCGCTGCTGCGGCTCGATCCCGATGGTCAGCGATATCCATCTCCACCACGGCGTGTGGTTGAGCAACGGGACCGCGGGCCAAGGGGCAGGCAACGGCGGGTACTTCGGTTTCTATCCGTTCGTCGCGGTGGGCGAAGAGAAGACGGTCATCTCGTGGCCCAAGGGCTACGGCTATCCGGTCGGCTCGAAGGACATGTGGGTCCTCAACTACATGATCCACAACCTCACTGCGGTGAAGTACAAGGTCTTCATCACCTACGACATCGACTTCATCCCGATGTCATCGCCTGCGGCGCGCTCGATGACGCCGGTGCACCCGATCTGGACTGATGTCATGGACAACCACATCTATCCGGTGTTCGATGTCGCCCGCCACAGCGGGCGCGGCGGCAAATTCACCTTCCCCGATATGGCAAAGGCGCCGTACGCGGGGAGGCCGCTCAACCAGTTCACGGTCACGCACGCCGGAACGCTGATCGGGACTGCGGGACACCTGCACCCCGGAGGGCTCTACAACGACCTCGACCTGATCCGAGCCGGGAGCACTGCGAGCGGCGGCGCGGTCCGGGGGGCCGAGCCGAATTCGGTGCGCCTGTTCCGCTCGAACGCGCATTACTTCGACAAGCGCGGCCCGATCTCTTGGAACCTGGCGATGACGGCTACTGCGGCCGACTGGCGTCCGCAGGTCCAGGTCGGCGACACGCTCAGGACCAGCGTCACATACGAAACGAAGCGAGCGTCGTGGTACGAAGTGATGGGGATCATGGTCGCGTGGGAGGCCTACAACGACACGACCGGAGTCAACCCGTTCACGCACAAGCTGGACGAGCAAGGACACGTCACGCACGGCTACCTCCCCGAGAACAACGACAACGGCGGTTCGTTCTCGCTCGGGCTGAAGACGAACAACTACCGCACCTGCCACCCCGCGCAGGTCCGGATCAAACAGTTCCAATACCACCCGGGCGATTTCACGGCGAGCGGCAGGGACCGCTGCATCCCGACGATCACGTCCGGACAGTCGCTGACGTTCACAAACCAGGATGCCCAGCCGGCGCCGTCCGGCACGCCCGGCATCGGCCTCGGCACCATCCTGAACCCACCGTCCTGGTACACGAAGTCCATCTTCCACAGCGTCAGCTCGTGTCAGAGCCCGTGCGGTCTCAACACCGGGATCTCATATCCGCTTGTGAACGGAGCGGGCGGCTATGACTCCGGTCAGCTCGGCCCCGCCCTCCCAGCGATCGGCAAGCTCGACTGGAGCACGCCGACGAACCTCAAGCCGGGGACCTACACGTACTTCTGCCGGATCCACCCGTTCATGCGGGGCGTGTTCCGGATCATCCGGTAGCCGGAAGGCCGTCTCAGGCGGTCTTCGTCTCGGACGAGGCGGAGGCCGTCTCGGTCTGCTCAGCCGTGGCCGATGGTGTTTCGATCTGCCGCTCGTAGCCCTCGGGGAGCAGCTCGTCGACCTCGTCGCGCAGCCAGCCGATCAGCTTCCACACGTCGCGCATCTGCTCGCGGTCGGCGACGATGCCGAAGTCGAGGTGCCCGTCGTAGCTCATGACCGTGATGTTGAGTCCCATCCCGTCCGTGATCACCGACACGGGGTAGTTCGCCACGAGTCGCGCCCCGGCCATGTAGAGCGGGAACTGCGGACCCGGCACGTTTGACACGACCAGGTTCCAGATCGGCTTGCGCGTCGCCGCGAGCGAGAACGTGATCCGCGACGCGCGCGAGAACACTGCAGGCGGGATGAACTGCGTCGCGTCCTGGAGCAGTTCGGCCGGCATCGCCTTGTGACGCTCCTTGGCCACCAGCATCGATTCGTGATGCAGCTGGAGCCGCGCCACCGGATCGGCCTCGTTCGCGTACAGGGGCACGCTCAGCATCCCGATCTTGTTGCCGAACGTCCCGTACTGCTCCTCGGTCCGCACCGACACCGGCACCTGCGCCACGAGCGGCTGCTCGGGCAGGTCGTCGTGCTCGATCAGCCAGCGCCGGACCGCCCCGGCGCACAGCGTCAGGACGACGTCGTTGACCGTGGAGCCGTGGGCGTTCTTGATCGCCTTGACCTCGTCGAGGCTGAGCTGCCCGAAGGCGAAGCGACGATGCGGCGACACACGGCCGTTGAACAGCGTGCGTGGCGGCGTCAGGTTGGTCCGCTCGAGCACGCGCTGCTCGCCGCGGCCGCCGACCAGTCGCGCGATCTGGCGCGTCGTGCGCCCGAGTGTCTTGGCACCAGGCAGCTGGGCCAGCACGGCGACGTCGTCGATGTTCGGGATCGTGGAGGGCAGCGCCCGGACGACCCGCGTCGCGTACCGCGGCACCCCGATTACGCCGCGAGCCAGCATCTCGAGCTCGCCTGGATCGCGATCCGGGAAGGACATCGTCGCCGGCGGCTCGGGCGGAAGCTCGCGTCCCTCCGCAGAGAGGTCGAGGAGCACACCCATGATCTCCGCGCCCGACATCCCATCGATGACCGAGTGATGGATCTTGGTCATCACCGCGACATGGCCATCGGCCAGGCCGTAGATCAGATAGACCTCCCACAACGGCCGCGAGCGGTCGAGCGGCCGCGAGAAGATTCGCGCCACCTGCTCGGCGAGCTTCTCGTCCGTGGGCGGCGGCGCCAGCGCCAGCTCGCGCACGTGGTACTCGAGGTCGAACTCCGGGTCGTCGATCCAGTACGGGTAGTCGAGCCCGAGCGGGACCTGCTTGAGTCGCCAGCGAAACGGCGGCAGCAGCGGCAGGCGCTCGGCGATCAGGTTGTGGATGTCGGCCAGCTCGAGGCGTCCGTTCGGTCGCGTCGCGGGATCGAGCACGGCGACCCCGCCGACATGGCCGGCCTGGCGCGTCGATTCGAGCGCCAGGAACTGGGCATCGAGTGCGGTCAGCTGTCGCATGTCTCCCTCTCCATCGAGGCGCCGAGTCTAGCCGCGTTTACACGCGAGGGCGGTGGCGCTCGCTCGACGGACGCGCGATGATCGAGGAGGCGAAGTTGGTGGCGGCGCGCAGCGCATCGGGCCAGTCAGCGCCGTCGCTGAGGGCGTTGACCAGGCCGGCGTTGAACGCGTCGCCGGCGCCGGTCGTGTCGGCGACCTCGATGGCCGGCGCGGGCACGCTCAGCTCCTCGCCGTCGGGGCCGGCGGCCAGGCAGCCACGTCCGCCGAGCTTGACGACGACCCACCCGCCGGAGAACTCTTGGAGCCGTCGCGCCGCCTGGTTCGCCTCGTTTGGCGCCACGTCGGCCAGCGCGCACGCCTCCGCCTCGTTGGGCAGGAAAACGTCGACGCAGGCGAGGACCTCCGCGACCTCTGCGCGGGTGGCAGCCGGGAAATTCCCCGGGTCCCACGCCGTGTCAAAAAACGTGCGCGCTCCGTGCTCCCGGGCTCGCCCGAGCAGCGCCTGCGCCGCCGTGCCCTGGAGTCGAGGCGCGACGAAGTAGTCGCACAGGAGCACGTTGTCTGACTCGAGCGCGTCTTCCGGGATCATCTCGGGCTCCCAGCGCGCGTTGATCCCGAGGTAGGTGAGAAAGGTGCGGTCGCGCTGCGGCGACTCGAGCGCCACCGTCAGCCCGCTCGGCTCCTCGGGCACGACGAGCAGCTCGTCGGCCAGCCCGGCGGGCTCGAGCTGCTCACGCATCCATCGCCCCAGCAGGTCCTCCCCCACGACCCCCATCAAGCGGACCGCCATGCCGGTCTCGGCAAAGGCCAGCGCGGCGTTCGCCCCGGCGCCGCCCACGCGCACGCTCATCTGGTCGGTGAGCAACGTGCCTCCCGCCGGTGGCAGCTCGGTGACCGGGCTCATCACCACATCCGCCTGCACGCAGCCGATGACCGTGACCGAGGCCATCAGCGAAGCTTGGTGTCCGGCTGCTGGCGTTCGAGCTTGCCGATCTCAAGGCCGCGAAGCTCGGCCACGCGGTCGACCAGCAGCTGCACGGGCAGGATCTGGAGTACTGGCGCGGCGAGCGCGGGAACGCTCGGGAGCTCGATGATCGTGGCGCCGTGCATGTCGGCGCCATCGCCCGCCGCAGTGTCCGTGATCAGCGCCACCGCAGCGCCGAACGAGGCCAGCTCGGCGGCCAGCCCGCGCTCGCGCTCGCGCCCGAAGACCACCGAACCGAACTCGGCCGATACGGCCTCGAGCGGACCGTGCAGATACTCGCGT
This sequence comes from Solirubrobacteraceae bacterium, assembly GCA_045805545.1. GTDB lineage: Bacteria > Actinomycetota > Thermoleophilia > Solirubrobacterales > Solirubrobacteraceae > Palsa-465. Next base: position 7,708 of record JBJMLD010000133.1, read on the forward strand.
GTCTCCATCCCGGTGGCCGGCAGCTTTAGACCCTCGCGAGCCAGGAGTGCGGTCTCCCCGGCGGAGGCGTGACCGGGTCCGCCTCCGACGGCGTCGAGCGCTCGGACGGCGGCGAAGCGCTCGGCGCAGCGGCCGACCAGCGAGTCGGCGTGCTCGAGCACGCCTGTGGCCAGCTCGGGGATCCGCTCCCACATCGGCGTCTCGCCGGCGCCGTCGAGCAGGACGTCGACGAGCATGCCGAGCGCCTGGAGCGTGGCCGTGTATGAGAGCGTCGCCACCGGGGTGTCGGGCGCCGGGCCGAGGGGCAGCCACACACGTGCCGCCCGGGCCAACGGACTCTCGCCGTTGGCGCTGATCGCCACTACGGGCGCGCCCTCGATCGACTCGAGCGCGGCCACCGTCTCGGCGCTCGCACCCGACTGCGACACGAGCACGAACGCGTCGCCGAGGCGTGCCGCCCCGGCGCCTTCTTGGAGCTCTCCCGCTGACACAGCGAACGCCCGGCGCCCGGCGGCGCGCAGTGCCAGCACGGCCGGGATCAGCGCGTGGGCGCTGGCGCCGATACCGCTCAGCACGATCGTCCCTTCGCACAACGCGCCGAGGTCGACCTCCGAGGCGGCTTGGCGGAACGCCTCGGCGGCCGCGGCCAGGTTGTCGGGCTGGGCGAAGATCGCGCCGCGGAAGTCGACTTGCGTTGTCATCCCTTGACTGCCCCCGAGGCCAGCCCGCCGACGATGTAGCGCTGGAACACAACGGCGATCAGCACCGGCGGAAGCGCGGCCAGGATCCCGCCCGCCGCCTGGAGTCCGAAGTCGGTCGTGTATCGGCCCGTGAACTCGGCGATCGCCACCGGTATCGTCTTCGCCGCCGTAGTCGAGGTGAAGATCAGCGCGTAGAGGAACTCGTCCCACGCGATCAGGAAGGCGAACAGCATCGTCGAGAGCAGCCCCGGCCGCGCGAGCGGCAGGATCACTCGGAACAGGGCGCCGATCCGCGTGCAGCCGTCGATCCGGGCGGCGTCCTCGAGGTCACGGGGGATCGTCTGGAAGTAGTTGCCCATGATCCACAGCACGAACGGCGTCGCGAACGTGCAGTACACGATGATCAGCCCGATCCTGGTGTTGAGCAGGTGTAACCGGACCATGATCAGATACAGCGGGATGACCAGCGCGATCGGCGGGACCATGTAGGTGGAGAGGAACAGCAGCAGCGACGCGCGCTGGCCGCGGAAGCGCAACCGCGCGAACGCGTAGGCCCCGAACACGCCGACCGTGATCGAGATCGCCACCGTGGCGCTCGCGATGATCAGGCTGTTGAGCAGCGAGGCGCGGAAGTTGGCGAAGATCGTTCCGCCCGGGGAATTGAATATCTGCGAGTAGCGGCTGAACGAGAGGTGGCTCGGGATCCAGCTGAGCGGCACCTTGAGCAGATCGGCCTGGGAGGACAGGCTGGCGATCAGCAGCCAAGCGAACGGGGCCAGGAAGATCAGGGACACGAACACCGCGGCCGAGTGGATGAAGATTCGGTAGCGCCGTGACTCGGGCATGGTCAGTTCGCCGCGTAGGTGTCGGAGCGCAGCAGGCGGATGTACAGCACCGCGAACGCGAGGATGAACAGGACGATCAGGTAGGCCAGCGCCGACCCGTAGCCGAAGTACTCATCCGAGAACGCTCGCTGGTAGGTGTAGAAGGCGATGCTCTCAGTCCCGTTGGCCGGCCCCCCACGGGTCATCACGTAGATGATGTCGAACACCTTGAACGCCTCGATCGTGCGCAGTACGAGCACGACGACAATGACCGGGCGCAACAGCGGGAGGGTGATGTGGACGAAGGCGCCCCAGCGTCCGTAGCCGTCGATCCGCGCCGCTTCGTAGAGGTCCTTGGGGATCGTGGTCAGTCCCGCGAGCAGGAAGAAGGCGACGAGCGAGGTGTTCTTCCACACGTCGGCCAGGACGACGATGTTGAGCGCGCCGAACTGCGAACCGAGCCAAGCGTGGTAGGTGTTCTGCAGCCCGATCTGCGTGAGAAACGCGTTGATCACGCCGTACTGGGCGTCGAAGAAGTAGCGCCACATCGCGCCGTTGACGATCGTCGGCAGCGCCCACGGCAGCACGACGATCGTGCGAAACAGCCACCGGCCCTTGAGCGGCGCGTAGAGCAGGAGCGCGATGCCCATTCCGAACGCGAGCTCGAGACCGGTGGAGAGGATGGTGAAGTACGCCGTGCGCTCGACCGAGGACCAGAACTCCGGTTGCGAGAGCGCGAACGTGTAGTTGCGAAACCAGATGAACGGGAAGTGGCCCGGGAACGGCGAGGTGACGGCGAAGAACGACGTGTACAGCGTCCGCAGGATCGGATAAATCACGATCCCGAAGACGACGATCACGCTCGGCGCCAGCAGCGCCAGCGCGAACCGTCCCTCACGCGTGCGCGCGCGCCAACTTGTCCCGCTCACACGGGGAAGACGACCGGCTGCGGGAGCGGAGGCGCCGCTCGCCATCAGCGGTGGCTGGCGCGCACGCTACCTACGCGGGTGCGCCGGACGTGAACGCGGATGCGGCGGCGTTGAGCGCTTCCTGCGGCGTCTTCTTGCCCAGCAGCGCGTTCTGGATCTGCACCTGGAGCGCCTGCGACGCGGCGTTGTAGTTGGTCACCTGCGGGCGCAGGATCATGTTCGGCAGCTGCGTCTTGGCCACCGACACGAGCTGCGAGCCGGCGTCCTTGATCACGGTTGAATCGTTGTAGGACGCCGCCCAGATCGGCAGCGAGTCCTTGACGTAACCGTTCTGAGTGCTCTGGCCCGTGATGAACTTGATGTACTCCCACGCCTCGTTCGGATGCTTCGAGCCGGTCGTGATCATCACTGGCTGTCCACCGTTACAGCCCGGGGCGGGGCCGCCCGGCGAGCCCGCCGGCGTGTGCATGATCGTCACGTCATCCTTCGACACGTTGCTCTGCTTGGGATCTAGCGAGGCGGCCAGCTGGAAGGTCCAGTTCAGGTTCATCGCGATGCTGCCCTGCCCGAACGCCTTCAGCACGGCCTGCTCGTCGGACGTCGTCGAAGCCGGCGCGGCCAAACCCTGATCGAGCAGCATCTTCATGAACTGCAGAGCCTTCAGCCCGCCACCGGTGTTGAACACGGGCTTGCCGTTGGCGTCGAGGAACTTGCCGCCGAACGCTCCGAGGAACTGCGCGTAGTCGCAGATCACTGCTTCGGCCTGCGTCCAGCTGCCCTGCCACGGATACTTGGCGAGCTTCTTGGCCTTGATCGTCTTCAGTGCGCTGACAACGCCGTCCCAGGTCTTGAGCTGCGACGTGGTGACGCCCGCCTTCTTCAGCATCGAGCCGTTGGCGAACATGTACTTCGTGTCCAGGATCCACGGCATCCCGTAGTACTTGTTCTGGTACTTGGCCATGATCAGCGCGCCGGGGAAGATCTGGCTGATCGGCAGCGTGTTGACCTTGTCGGTGATGTCGCGGACGATGCCCTTGGAGCCGAACTCGGGCGGCCAGATCACGTCGCCGAGGACGACGTCGTAGGTGCCCGCCGGGGCGGCCGCGACAATCTTGTCGTGCAGCGCGTCGTAAGCGACCAGTGTGTTGTTGACCTTGATGTTCGGGTTGGCCTTCTCGAACGCCGCGGTCATGCCTGCCAGGTCCGTGGCGCTGTAGCCGGCCTGCTGCTGGAACAGGTTGTTGAGCGTGACCTTGCCGCCGCCGCTGGCAGCGCTCGAACTCGAGCTGGAGGACGAGCTCGAACCGCATGCGGCGAGGTAGAGGGCCGCCGTGCTGGTCGCACCCGTGGTGATGAACCTCCGGCGCGTGAGGTTGCGCTCCTGAGGTTGCGACGGCTCCTGACCCATTGTTGTCCTCCTCGACGGCGAGCAGCGCTCAGCTTTTTGTAAGAAGCTTGCCTGAACGAACATACAGTCCCTATTCTTGGGCGTCAAGCGCCTAACGAATTCGTAAAGGACCGTGTCCGATTCAAATCAAGACGGACGGCTGACACAGGCCGAGCGGGGTGCCCTGGGGCGCCGTGACCGGAGTTCCACGGACTCGCGGCTGAGCCTGCTGCGCGAGCTCGGCGAGCAGTCCGTGCTCGAGACGATCTTCCGCGAGGGCCCCATCACGCGCCCCGAGATCTCGGCCGCCACCGGTCTGTCCAAGCCGACCGTGTCGGCCGCCGTGGGACGGCTCGAGCACGCCGGCCTCGTCCACGCGGCCGGCACTCGCGCCGGCCAGCGCGGGCGTAGTCCGGTGGCCTACGTCGTCTCTGACCGGGCGGGTTTCGTCGTTGGCGCCGACATCGGTGGCACCAACGTGCGCGTCGCTGCCGCCGATCTGTTCGGCGAGGCGATCTGCGACCTCAAGCGCCCGACGACCAAGGACAGCGCCCGGGCCGTCGGCGTGCAGATCCTGGAGATGATCAGCGAGGTGATGGACCGGGCCGGGGCCAATCGTGGGCGGCCTCTTGCCCTGGGGATCTCCGCCCCGGGCGTGGTCGACCAGGCCAGCGGTCGCGTGACCTCGCTCGCCTACAACGTCACTCCGGAGGGCGGATTCGACCCACTCGAGGTGATCCGCGACCGCTTCGACCTTCCCGTCCTCGTCGACAACAACGTCAACCTCGCCGCCGTGGGCGAGAAGTGGTTCGGCCTCGCCCGGGGTGTGGCCACGATGGTGTTCATCGCCATCGGCGCCGGCATCGGGATGGGGCTCATCATCGACGACGAGCTCGTCCGAGGAGCCCACGGCGCGGCCGGGGAGATCGGCTACCTCCCGCTGGTCGGGGATCCGTTCGACCCGCGGCATCGCTTGCACGGCGGCCTGGAGGATGAGGTGGCGGCGGCCGGGATCCTGGCCGCGTTCCGTGCGCGCGTCGGAGGTGGATCGGATGCCGGGGCTGTCCCGTCTTCCGCGGCCGAGGTGTTCGACTTGGCGGCGGCGGGCGACGCCGATGCGCGTGCCGTGGTCGAGCATGTGGCCTCCCGGCTCGGCGCGGCGATCGCCACCGTCTGCGCGATCATCGACCCCGAGCTTGTCGTGCTCGGCGGCGGCATTGGCGCCAACCGGCTGCTGCTTCCTCCGGTGCGCGGTGCCGCGGCGGCCCTGGTCCCGATCACGGCGCGAATCGAGACGAGCCGCCTCGGTGATCGGGCGGCTCTGCAGGGCGCGATCGCCGTCGCCCTGCAGGCCGCCCGCGCCCAGCTGCTCTCGCAGGGGGCCAACCTACCCGCGGCCGCGACGTCGCCCAGCGACACTCGGTAGAACCCCAGGAGGACGAAAGTGGCGGCGATCGGGATCCACCAAGTGAGCAAGCGCTATCGCGACGGGACCGTCGCCGTGCGGGAGTTCGAGCTCGAGATCGCCGACGGCGAATTCATGATCCTAGTCGGGCCCTCCGGCTGCGGCAAGACGACGCTGCTGCGCATGATTGCCGGCCTGGAGGAGATCACCGAGGGCGAGATCGAGATCGGCGACCGCGTCGTCAATGACCTGGAGCCGCGCGAGCGCGACATCGCCATGGTGTTCCAGAACTACGCCCTGTACCCGCACATGACGGTGGCGCGGAACATGGGCTTCGCGCTGAAGCGCGCCGGCGTGCCGGCCGAAGAGATACGGCGCAAGGTCGAGGAGGCCGCCGGGCTGCTCGGGATCACGGAACAGCTCTCCCGCAAGCCGGCCAATCTGAGCGGCGGCCAGCGCCAGCGCGTGGCGATGGGCCGCGCGATCGTCCGCGACCCTCAGGCGTTCCTGATGGACGAGCCGCTCTCGAACCTCGACGCCAAGCTTCGGATCCAGATGCGAGCCGAGATCCTGCGCATCCAGCGACGCCTCGGCTCGACCACCGTGTACGTGACGCACGACCAGACCGAAGCCATGACGCTGGGCGATCGGCTCGCGGTGATGCGCGACGGCGTCCTCCAGCAGGTGGGCGCGCCGGACGAGCTCTACAACCACCCGAAGAACGTGTTCGTCGCCGGGTTCATCGGCTCGCCGGCGATGAACTTCCTGGCCGGCGAGATCGCCGGCGGAGAGCTCCGCTTCCCGCTGGGCAGCATCGCGCTCGGCAACGGCGCGTCGCCGCGGTTCACGACGCCGCTGCGCGACCGCCCGGTCGTCGTCGGCATCCGGCCGGAGGACTTCGAGGACGCCGGCCTCGCCACCGACCGCCAACACGGAGTCCGCGTGCGGGCGAAGATCGACGTGCTCGAGTCGACCGGCTCCGACGTCTACGCCCACCTGACTGTCGACGGCGGCGCCGCCCGTCTCGGCGATCCGGTCATCCAGGAGCTCGCCGCCGCCACCGACGTCGCCACCGAGGATGTCGTGCCGGTCTCGGGCGATGTGATCGCGCGCCTTGACTCGTCGAGTCGGATCAGGGAGGGCGGCGAGTCAGAGCTGTGGATGGACACGACGCATCTGCACCTGTTCGATCCCGACAGCGGTAGCCGAATCGAGTGATCGCGGTCCTCGGGGGCCTGGGCGCGGCGGTCGCGTGGGCGATCTCGACGCTGTGTTCATCGCGCTCGAGCCGCCTGATCGAACCCGCTGCCGTCGTGGCCTGGGTGCTGCTGGTCGGCCTGGTCGTGACGGCGCCGATCGCTTTAGGGGAAGGCGTGCCGTCCAGCCTTGACTGGTCCTCCGGCGGTTGGCTGGCCCTGGCCGGCGTCGGCAACGTCGTCGGCCTGTGGTTCACCTACGCAGCCTTGCGGCGCGGGCAGGTGGCGCTGGTGGCGCCGCTGGTGTCGACTGAGGGCGCGATCGCGGCCGTGATCGCGCTGCTGGCCGGCGAGAGTCTGGCACCCGGCGTCGGAGTCACTCTGGCGACGATCGCGGTGGGGATCGGGTTGTCGACGGTCCCGTCGATGGCGGATGCCGAGGAGCCGGACGGGGAGGCTGTAATTGCCGGCGGCGGTGGCGACGCGATCCGCGCGCCCGCTGGCGATGGCCACGCCACCAGCGAGGCCGCCACCGGGGACAGCCGTAGCCACGACCTCTCAGCGGCGGCCGCCACCCGCGCCACCCACGCCGGCACGGTCACCCTGGCCGGCCTGGCCGCACTCTGCTTCGGGACCAGCCTCTACGCCACCGCCCGCGCGGGCGCCGAGCTGCCCGCCGCCTGGGTCGTGCTCTCGGCGCGCGTCATCGGCGCGGTGGCGCTGGCGCTGCCACTCGCCGCACTCGGCCGGCTGCACCTCACCCGGCGCATCGTCCCGCTGGTCGTCGCGTCCGGCGTATGCGAGGTCCTCGGCTTCTTTTCCTTCACGGCCGGCTCGCGCCACGGGATCGCTATCGCCGCCGTCCTCTCCTCCCAGTTCGCCTCCCTAGCCGGGCTGGCGGCGTACGTGCTATTCCACGAGCGTCTGACCCGGATCCAGTTCGCCGGCGTGTGCACGGTGATCGCCGGCGTGGCGGTGCTGAGCGCGCTGCGGGCCTAGAGCGCGGCCAACCTTCGACCTCGGCGAGGAAAAATCCGACAAATCGGTCCAGCCCTGGCGTCTCGTTTCAAAAATGCATCGCCAGGAGGACTTTCTTGCACCACTCGGGTCACCGGGACCCGATTTGTCGAGTTATTCACGTCGGCCGCCGCCGATGCCCGGCGGCGCAGGCGGCGGCGTCCGCAGCCCGCGCCACCGACGCATTCAGCCATAGTCCGGCTAAATACCTCCCGCTTGACGTCAACGAATCACGGCGATAAGGTCGCATTCGTACAGGCTTCAAACAAATGCCCGTCCAAGTCTGCGAGGAGGAAGGGGAGGTCTGCGCGTGTCTCGGTTCGCTGCTTTGAAGTTGCTGGCTGCGCTTTCGTTGCTGTCCCTCGGCGCCGCGTCCGCCGCGTCAGCCAATGTCACCACGATCGGAAGGGCCGGCTGGCAGGTCCAGAGCACCGCGTCTGTCCCCCAGGGCGGGGCGCGGATCTCGCGGCCCAACTTCGGCACGGCATCGTGGCTGAAGGTGCGGGCGGACGATGCCGGTGCGGTCGGGACCGAGCTGAACGCGCTCGTGCAGAACAACCGCTGCCCGAACGTTTTCTTCTCGATGAACATGAAGAACTGCTTCGGCTACATGAGCCAGATCGGGCCGGACACGATCAAGCAGTTCTCCGTGCCGTGGTGGTTCCGGACGACCTTCCGCCTAAACCGCCGCGCCGGCCAGCGCCAGCAGCTGATCGTCAACGGCGTCGTCGGGCAGGCGGACGTCTGGGTCAACGGCACACACGTCGCGACGCGCAGGACGGTGCAGGGCGCCTTCACCCGGTACGTGTTCGACGTCACGCGTCTGGTCCACGCCGGTCGCAACGCCGTCGCATTCAAGCTGTATCCCAACAATCCGCAGAAGATGTTCACGCTCGACAACGTCGACTGGACGCAGATCCCGCCGGACAACAACACCGGCATCCAGTTCCCGGTCCAGCTGCATTCCGCCGGACCGCTGGCGATCTCGAACGTCCACGTCGTCCAGCGCAATGCGGTCAACCTGTCGGTCTCGCATCTGACGCTCAAGGCTGACGTCACCAACACGACCAAGACCCGCCAGCACGGCAGCTTGTCCGGGCAGGTCGGCTTCAGGACCAGTCACAGCGCCACCGGTCAGGGCCGAGCTCGCGAGGTCACGCTCAGTCCTGGCGCTACGCGCACGTTCTCGGTCCGGCTCGCCATCCGCCACCCGCACGTCTGGTGGCCCTACCAGATGGGAGCCCAGCCGCTCTACACGCTGCGCATGCAGGTCAAGCCCGACCATGGGCGCGCCGACTCCGCCTCGGAGACGTTCGCCATCCGCACGATCACCACGCGGCTGATCGGTGCTGCGCCGATCGCCCCACAGGGCTCGCGGCAATTCCTGGTCAACGGCAAACCGTTCGTGTTCCGAGCAGGCGGCTGGTCGGAGGATCTCTTCCTGCGCTACGCCAAGGCCGACACCGCGACGCAGATCGCGATGATCAAGAACCTCGGCCTGAACGGGATCCGCACCGAGGGCAAGCAGATGCCCGACGACTTCTACGAGCAGTTCGATCGCGCCGGCCTGATGATCAACGGCGGCTTTCAGTGCTGCGACGCCTGGCAGCTTCAGGACAGCAAGCTGACCTCGAACCACGACTTCGCTGTGCTGGCCAACTCGGCGCGCGCCATCGCGCAGAACATGCGTAACCACCCCAGCGTGATCAACTGGAGCTGGAGCGACAACAACCCGACGCCGCGCCAGGAGTCCGTGACGCTGAGGGCGTTCCGCCAGGAGGATTTCCAGGAACCGGTCATCGCATCGGCCGAGTACAAGAGCACGCCGCGGCTCGGACCGTCCGGCGAGAAGGAAGGCCCGTACGACTGGGTCCCGCCCAGCTACTGGTACGACACCACCCACTTCGACCCGGGTGACTCGAGCCGGACCAACGTGGGTGGCGCCTGGGCCTTCGATAGCGAGGCCAGCGCCGGCCACACCGTGCCCACGCTCGACTCCATCCAGCGCTTCCTCTCCCCCTTCGAGCAGACCCAGCTGTGGCAGTCGCCGGACTACAACCAGTACCACGCCAACTACGAACCCGACCTCCCCAGCCCGGACAACAGCGGCTACTCGTTCGGCACCCTGCACGACCTCGATAAGGCGATCAGCAGCCGCTACGGCACCTGGTCGAGCCTGCCCCGGTACGTGGAGAAGGCCCAGGCCCAGAACTACGAGACGCAGCGGGCGCAGTTCGAGGCCTACCTCGACCACTCGACGCGCACCCAGGCTCCGTCGACCGGGATCGTCTATTGGCAGCTGAACAAGGGCTGGCCGACGCTGCTGTGGGACCTCTACAACCACGACTTCGACCAGGCCGGCAGCTACTTCGGCGCCAAGAAGGCGAACGAGTCGGTGCACGCGCTCTACGCCTACGACACCGGCACGGTCGATCTCGACAACATCTCTGGCCGCACGCAGCGCGGGCTCTCGGTGCAGGCCAAGGTGTATGACACGAGCGGCAACCTGCTCGACAACCACAGCGCTGGCGGCATCGCGCTGGGCGACCAGGGCGTCCGCACCGGCGTACTGCATCCCTCCGTGCCGGCCACGACAACGCCGCCGGCGACGGCCAAGACCTACTTCGTCGAGCTCGTCCTCAAGCAGAACGGACGGGAGATCGATCGCAACGTCTACTGGTTCTCGACCCAGCAGGACGTGGTCGACTGGACCAAGACGATCGGCATGCCGCAGGCGACGATGACTCAGTTCGCCGACCTGCGCCAGCTCGACAGCCTGGCCCCGGGCCAGGTGCACGTCACCGCGCACACGCGCGCACAACCGGGCCCGAACCGCGCCGACACGACAACCGACGTCACGATCACGAACACGTCCAGCACCAAGGCGGTGGCCTTCTTCCTGCGCGCCGACGTGCGGCGAGGCAGCGCGGCCGGCGTTCCGTCTCCCGGCGACAACCAGGTGCTGCCGATCTTCTGGAACGACGACGACGTCACGCTGTGGCCGGGCGAGTCCGAGACGCTGCACGCCTCCTACCGGCGCGCGGCGCTCGGTGGCGCGTCGCCGGTCGTGAGCGTCAGCGGTTGGAACGTGGCGCCGGTGAACGTGGCGGCGCCGTAACTGGTGAGGACCCGTGAGGCTTGCGGTTGGCGCCGCGAGAACGCGCGAGGCTTCTGGTTGGCGACGTAACGGCGGCCAGGAGGGAGTGAGTCGGAGCGGCCGGCGCGCTGGGGCCGCTCGCGGGTGGTCTGAACCGCCATAACGTATGCGAGCGCGGGGCTTCCCGGGGGCTCACATGCGTTTTTGGCGCTATCCCGCCACAGCGCATGAAAGCTCCCCGACGGCGCGTCGCTCACATACGTTATGGGCGTTTCGGCCCCGGCACGACGCGCGAACCACCCCATCCCCCACCCTCGATGCGCCGTTACACAGCCCGCCGACGCCGAACATACACCGGCCGACAGCCGGCGAGTCAGCGCCCGATCGTCCGCACCAGCTCGTGGGCCCGCGCCGGCAGGGCGCTTAGCAGCCCGCGCGTCTCGGACAACCCAGCCCGCAACAGCTCGTCGCCTACCTCGACGGGCAGCATCGAGTCCTGTAGCTCGGCGATCCACTGATCCGCCTGTCCGGCCGCCTCCCCTGCTGCCTCGATCAGCGCGAAGGCTCCGTGCGGACGCGCCACCGGCGGCGCGGCGTGACCGTCGAGGTCGGCGAGCGCGTGGCGGGAGACGAACTCGGTCCGCGTTCGTCGGGCTCGGGCGTACGCAGCCTGCACCGGTGAGAACAGCTGCTCCTCGAGCCGCTCGGCGAGGTTGACATCGACCTGCTCGTACGCGTCGCTCAGGTAGTCGAGCGCCAGCGCGATCTGGTCGGTCGCCGAGCCCAGCTCACGGAGGATCCGCTCTCGTGCTTCAGCCGTCGTGTAGGACACGGATTCAGCTTACCCTGGCACCGAGGCGCCACACGTGACCCCCTTGCGAACGGTAATCCTGCTTCCGGCCTTCCTGATCACCGGCCGGCAGATCGACCACCTACTGGGCCGGTGGGGCTACTGGCTGGTGTTCGCGGCCGTGTTGCTGCAGAGCTCGGGCGTGCCGGTGCCGGGGACCACCGCGCTGGCCGCGGCGGCGATCTATGCCGGCAGCACGCACAACCTGGCCATCCTGGGGGTGATTGCGGCGGCCGCGGCGGGTGCCACGATCGGCTACGCGGTTAGCTTCGCGCTCGGACGTTGGGGCGGATGGCGGCTGCTCGAGAAACACGGCCACCGAATCCGCCTCACGCCGCATCGTTTGCAGCTCGGCCGAGAGTTCTACGGCCGCCACGGCGGCAAGGTCGTGTTCCTTGGCCGCTTCGTGACCGGACTGCGAACGTGGGGAGGCCTGATCGCCGGCGCCAACCTGATGTCCTGGCCGCGCTTTCTGATCATCGATGCCGTCGGCGGCATCGCGTGGGCGGTGGCGAATGGACTCGGCTACTTCTACTTCGGCGACATCGTCAGCAACGCCAGCACCGGCGTCAACATCCTGCTGGTGATCGCCGGGATCACGTCGTTCGTCGTCACCGTCACATATCTGCGCCGGCGGGCCCGGGAACTGGCGCCGGCGATGGCAACGCACCGGAAACGCAATGGCAACGCGGCGCGGGATGATTCACCTGCGAGGTTTCGTCCTTAGGGGGGAGAATGAGTCAACAGGACAGCAATCGGATGCGGCTACGGCTGGCGGGCGAGAAGCGTGACTTCGTCGTCACGCGATCCAAGACGCACGACTACGCCATGTACGAGGAGCTGAGCTTCGCCCGGCGCGAGGCTCAAGCCGAGGCCAATCTGGCCTACGCGTGCTGGACGTCGCAGCCAGGCGAGAACTCCTACACCGTGTACCGCGCCGCGCAGGATCGGGCGGACGCGGCCCAGGATCAGCTCGCCGACTGGGTCCGCCAGCTGGCTGCCTGACGACAACACGCCGCTCGCTCCCGCCCGGACGGTAGGCGGTGGCGCGACGCCGACGGCAGGCCCACGCGGACCGGCGACGCGACACCGACGGCGCGGGGACGCGCTACCGAGGATCCTCGCGATCCACGTTCCAGTACCGGAGCACCTCGGCTCGCTCGCCCTCCACGTCCGGCCACTGCGACACGCCGAAGCGCGTGATCGTTCGCTGCCCGCCCTCGTGATCGCCATACAGCAGGTCCACCAGCACCCGATCACCGCGCTCGGCGGCGACACGTAGTACCTCGAAGGTCGGATCGTCGCGGTCGCGGATCGCGCCCTGCCAGAACCCAGTGTCACCGGCCGGGATGTACAGGTCGCGCTGGTTGCGCCGGAAGCTGTCGGGCTCGGGCCGGTCGTTGCCCGTTCGCTCCGCTACCTCGGCGCGCCAACCGTGGATGACGGCGAGGCCGCTGCCGCCGTTGCGGATCGCGATGGCGAGGTACACGTTGCCGCGCGCGAACTCGATCGCCGCGCCGTGTCCTGGGACGGTGACGGTCTGGCCGTCACCCCAGCGGATGTGCTCGGACGGATCGTCCTCTTTGGATGGGATCAGCAGCGGCCGCTGCCCGGCGAGCAGCGAGCGCTCGGCCACCCGAGCAGAGCGGTTCGCGGACCTGACCGAGCTGAACGTCGCGACGGCGAGGACCAGCGTTCCGCCGGCGGTGGCAAGCGAGGAGATCGTGACCCAATCGGCCATGTCACTCGATCCTAGTCCGGGCGGCGGCCGCACCTCCTCCGCAGGGCGGACGGCCGCAACTCCGCGCCCGACCGCGTGTTTTGTGAGCCGAATCCAAACCTTGGGAAGGGAGATCCATGACTCGCACCCGAACCATCGCC
>JBJMLD010000134.1:0-10419 GCA_045805545.1 Solirubrobacteraceae bacterium
GCAGGTACACGTGACCCGAGATCGCAGCGGTCGGATCGAAGCTCGCGGCGGCCATGGCGGAGAGCAACGCTAGCGCACCGGCCGGACGATTTCTTGTCCCGAGATTTGTCCCCGAACAGCCTGACCCAACTCGACCAGCTCGACGAAAGATGCCTATATCCAGGGAGTTTTCGGTCTCTCGGAAAGTGTTCCAGGCAACTCATAACCCGAAGGTCGCGGGTTCGAATCCCGCCACCCGGGTGGCCGTTAGTCGACCGGACCGGATCCTTCCGCGTGACCGCAGACACCTGATCGGGTACGAGTGAGCATCGCCGCGACTCGCACGCCGCCGTCGCCAGGCCCCTAATCGGGCCGTGCGGGTCGGCGTCAGCCGACAACCATCAGGACGTTGCCCTCCGGATCGCGTAGCCAGAACAGCGGCGGCACCGGATCGCCGATACGGCTGACCTCGGGATCGACGTCGACGCCATCAGCCCTGAGGCGTGCGTGGTAGGCATCGATGTCCTGCGCGTACAGGCTGATGCCCGTCTCGCGGTTGCCCGCGGATGTGCCGGGTGGCGGCGGCGGAAGCGCGATCGTGGTCTCGGCGTCGCCAGGCGCGACTTCTACCCAACGGTCGTCACCGGGGCCGAACGGCACATCCATGCGCTTCTCCAAGCCGAGCTTCTCCACGTAGAACGCGATTTGGGCCTCCTGATCGGCGACAGGGACGACGACGGTCGCGATCTTGCTGACGCGATTCTTGGTGCTGTCCACGACATCCTCCTTGTGAGTCTTCGGTTGCTCTCTGAGACCGGGCAACGCGGGAAGACTCATCGCGGGGCTACTTCCCGACGAGCCCTACGGCGACGATGCTCATGACGCCGGCACGACCCAGCCGACTATGGCGACGTACTGCGCGGCCGCGGCCACGATAACGAGCGCGTGAAAGACCTCGTGAAAGCCGAATGTGTGCGGCCATGGGTCCGGTCGCTGGGACGCGTAGACGATGGCGCCGGCTGAATAGAGTAGGCCGCCGCCACCGAGCAGGACCAACGGGACGAGACTGAGGTGCTCGAAGAGCTGCGGCAGCGCGATCAGGGCGATCCACCCGAGCGCGAGGTAGCTGCCCGCGACTACGCTTCGCGGCGCGTCAACCCAACCGAGCGCGAAGGCTACGCCGCACGCGGCGCCCGTCCAGGCGACCAGCAGGATTACCCAGGCGACCGCGCCATGCAAAAGCACGACGGCGATCGGCGTATAGCTCGCCGCGATGAACGCGTAGATCGTGCTGTGGTCGATCCGCTGCAGGAGCGGCTTGAAGCGAGAGGATCCCGGCCAGCGGTGATAGAGCGCGCTGCCGGCGAAAAGCGCAATCAGGCCGAGGCCGTAAACGCCGAGCGCGACGCTCGTGCTCCCGCTAGGTGCGAGGGCTACGACGACCACGGCCGCCGCGACGGCCAACACGGACGCGACCGCGTGCGATACGCCGCGCAGCCGCGGCACGAGCTCATCCGTAGCTTGAAATGCTGGACCCACTGTGGGAACCACCCCCGCTTCGTAGTCGCGCGCTGGCCGTTCCGACCACCGCGATCCCGTCGTCTCCGATGAGCCTACTCTTCGCCAGGACAAATGGCGAGGGGCACATTTGACGTCCCCGAGGGTCCTCCAGCTTGGACGCGGACGTTCATTGGACAAGCTGCCCGGGTAGCCGAGGGCGAGTCGGATATGAAGAAGAAGAAGAAGCCACCGCCCGTCGACATTCGCAAGGTAATACGCGCCGCTGCGGAGGCGGCGCTCGAGGAGCGGGAGGCCGACGTCCGGCCGAAGAAGCGTCGCCACTCAGGCCGGCGCGCCGTCATGCTCGGCGCCGGCCTCGTCGCCGCCGGGCGGCTGTTGGCGCGTGGTCGCGGCGGTGCCCTGCTGGGTTCAGTCCAGGACCGTCTCGCCGGCCTTGGAGTGGAGGTTCCCGGCAAGACGCCGGTCGACCCGGAGCTAGATGCCAATGAGCTGGTCGACGAGCCTGTGGAGGAAATCGACGACCTGGCCGGGGACGAGCCCGACACTGAGGGGGACAAGGCCGCCGAAGGAAGAAAAGCCCGGAGACGGCGAGGGTCCTGAGCGGAAGCCCGCGCCAGGGGCGCCCATCGTGTCAGGGGTCAGATCTTTCGCCCCTCATCCCCCGAGTAGATCGTCACGACCTCCTTCAGCAGCAGCTGATTCGGCACCCGAATAGAGCGACCCTGGCCTGCCTCGAGCACGGTGCTGGTGCTCTGGATCCGGCTGATCCGGCCACGAATCTCGCCGAAGCCGATCTCCTGCCCCACCTCGTAGTCGTGGCGCAGGTACCTGCCGGCGCTGAGTGCCTGGGCGACCTCGCGTGAGCCGAGGCCGAAGGCGAGGGTGAACGTTCCGGCTACCGCTGCCAGCAGCACGGCGATGAGGACTAGAAGCACGCCGGTTGAGATCCCGATCTCGGCGGCGGCGATGATCCCGAAGATCGCGAGGACCGCTATCTGTGTGACCTGCCCGAGCGGTACCGGGAAATCCAGCTGATAGGTCAGGCGGTCGGCCCGGCCGCGCGCTGCGCCCGCCACCACCACACCGGCGAGCACCAGCACCCCCGCGAGGAACAGCCGCGGCAGTTCCAACACGGCCTGGTTCAGGGACTCGCTCAGGAACTGCAGCCCGAGCAGCGAAAGGGCCGCGAAGATCACGATAATCGTCAGGCCGATGCGCACCGCCCGCGCGATCAGCCCGGACAGCGAGGCGCCGAGTCCGGACCGTTCCAATACCGGCGCGACACCGGCGCGCTCCGACAGCCGATCCAGCCCCGCGACCTGCAAGGTGCGCGCCAGCAGCCGAGTGATCAGCCAGGTGATCGCTAGCCCGATGAGGAGCAGCGCAAGTGCGCCGCCAAGGCGCGGAATGAATGCGCCGAGCGCTTCGCCGGCCCGGCCAAGGATCGAAGTGGCCAGGATGGTCATCGCCGACCCGCCGAGCGTCGCAGGAGCAGGCCAAGACCATCGGCGAACGCGCTCGCCACGGCGCCCATCAACACGAGCGGGCCCCTGATCGCCCGCTGCCAGCGAGCCTGGCGGACGATCCGCCCGATCAACTCGGGGGCCGCGCTCGGAGGGCTAGCGCGTAGCAGGTCGAGGTGCTCGGAGAGGCGACGCTCGGCTGGGCTCAGCTCCCCCTCGGGGTTCTCGTGGTCGCTCATCGTGGTAGCTCCCAGTCGTAGGTGTTGTTCCGCAGCAGATCAATCAGCTCCCCACGCGCCCGGTGGAGCCGCCCCTTGACACTCCCAAGCGGCATCTCGAGCACCTCAGAGATCTCGGTGTAACTGAGTCCCTCGAGGTCGCGCAGTACCAGCAGACTGCGGTAGTCGGGCCGGAGCGCCTCCAGCTTGAGCTCCAGGCGCTGCTGGCGCTCGCGGCGCTCGAGCTCCTTCGCCGGCTGGCGGACGGGATCGCGGTCCGGGATCTCGGCCGGTTCCGAAGAGTCTTCCGGCGGGCGTCGTCGGGCCCGAGCGAGCGTGTTCAGGGCGGCGTTGTGGGCGATCTGCAGAAGCCAGGTTCGAAAAGCCGCTGTACCGCGAAACTGGCCCAGGCGGTGAAATGCCCGCAGGAACGCATCCTGTGTCACGTCGTCGGCGTCGTCCGGGCCGACGATCCTCGCGGCGGTCCTGAACACGACGTCCCGGTGGCGCTCGACCAGGTCCTCGAACGCCGAAATCTCGCCGGCGAGCGTGCGCTCGATCAGCTCCTCGTCGGTGTCTGTCGTCCGGTCCAGCAGCATTTCCGCTTCTCCTCTGACTTGCGATGCGGCTGTTTGGTTACAGGCCGCAAAACGACCCCCCAGCGAGTCTTGTAACTAAATCCCCGCCGCCGAGGTCTCCTAAGCCATACCCAGCAGATCGGCCGTGCTCAGCGCGGGACGCGACCGGTCGGTCATCCGTACAGCGGCGCAGTTGCGACCTCGCAGCAAGATCGCATCGCGGGCTGGGCCTAGGCCAACCACTGCTCCGAAGGGAGGAACGCAGCCATGCCTGTCGCGGCTGTGCATATTGCTGACAGTCTTCAGCGAGCTCTGAACTCGCTGATCGGGTTTATCCCGAACCTCATCGGGTTTCTCGTGATCCTGTTCATCGGCTACGTCATCGCGCGCCTGGTCAAGCTGGCGGTGACGAAGTTGCTCGAAAGGGTCGGGCTCGATCGAGCGCTCTCGGGCAGTCCAGCCGGAAGCTACGTCGAGCGCGCCAGTCCTGGCGCCAGTCCGTCACGGCTGGTCGGCGTGATCGCTTTCTGGTTCATCTTCATCTATGCGATCGCGGCCGCTGTCGGCGCGCTAAAGATCCCCGCCCTCACGAACTTCATGGGCAACGTTCAGAACTATCTGCCGAACGTGATCGCGGCCGTGCTGATCCTCGTAATCGGCGTGGCGCTGGCGGGTGCTGCCGGCGCGTTAGTCGACCGCATGATGGGCGATAGCTCGTTCGGCCGCATGGCGCGGACGATTACCCCGACCCTGATCCTCTCGATCGTGGTGTTCATGGTGCTCAATCAGCTGAAGATCGCGCCCGCGATCGTCACCGTGACCTACATCGCGCTGATCGGCATGCTGGCCGTGTCAGGAGCGCTGGCATTCGGCCTCGGCGGACGCGAGATCGCGGCCGACATGATGCGCGATGCCTACGACTCCACCCGCGACGGCCGACAGCCGGGCGGGCGGGCCACGCGGCCCGAGCGTGATCGGGTCCAACCATAAACCGGAGGAGCGCGACCTAACGACACGACCACCCCGTCGGGCGAACCGCGCCGGCGGGGTGGTCCCGTGCTCAACCCACTCGCAGCTTCCAAGATCGTTCATGGCCGTGATTCTCTCGACCCACAACTTCTCGCTTCGCATACACCCTGACGCTCAGACCATCGTGGAGGTCAGCGGCGAGCTTGACCTGGCGTCGGCGCCGACGCTGCAGGCGGCGCTCGCGGAGATCGAGTACTCCTCGATTCAGCGTGTGCTGCTGGACCTCACAAATCTGTCCTTCATCGACGCGCGCGGTCTGCGAGTGGTGGTCGCTCTGCACGCGACGTGCCAGGAGCACGGCGTGGTGCTGACGATTAGGCGCGGCCCCCGGGGGGTCCAGCGTGTTTTCGAGCTAACGCAGACGGACCGGTTGCTCGTATTCGAACCGGTCTGACGTCAGCATGCCGGCATTGCACTCGCCCGCAGCTTTCTGGGCCAAACCGCAAGGCGTCACTAACTCACGACCACCCGTCCGATCGTGGCAAGGACCGCGTCGATGAGACGCTCAGCTCGGCCGGCGTGGTCAGCCTCGTGTATCGACCGGCCGAGGCCCGAGCCGGCGGCTAGGCGCGCAGCGTCATGTCGAGAACGGGCGATCAGCTACGACATCTCGGTGAACGGCCGCTCAGCAGAGCGGCAGACCACAGAAAGGACACCGAGATGCGAAAGCTGATCGTCACCGAGTGGATGACCCTCGACGGCGTCGTGCAGTCGCCGAGCTATCCCGACGAGGACCCGAGCGGCGGCTTCGAGCATGGCGGCTGGCACCGCGCCTACTTCGACGATCTCTCGCTGAATTGGGTGATTGAGAGCGTGACAGCGGCTGGCGGTTATCTGCTCGGGCGAGGCACGTACGAGAACTTCGCCGCTCACTGGCCGAATGCGTCGAGTGAGGAGCAGGTGCTCGCCGAGCCGCTGAACACGCGGCCGAAGTACGTCGCCTCGACGACTCTGACCGAGCCCCTCGCGTGGCAGAACTCGACGCTGCTCGGACAAGACGTCGGCGACGCTGTCCGGGCCCTCAAGGCCGAGGAAGGAAACCCCCTCCTCGTGATCGGTAGCCCCGGGCTCGTGCAATTACTGATCGAGCACGATCTGATCGACGAGTTGCAGCTCATGATCGACCCCCTCGTCCTGGGTACCGGGAAGCGGCTGTTCAACCACAGCGACAGCGACGGCGGCCGGCTCCGGGCTCTCCGCCTCGTCGAGAGTCAGCAGACGAGTACCGGCGCGATCGTCGCGGCCTACGCCGCGGCGAACGAACGCTCACCAGAGCGTGTAGCCGCCGTCCGCGACGAGCACCGACCCGGTGACGAAGCTTGATGCGTCGCTCGCCAGGTACACGAGGGATGCCCCGAGTTCTTCCGGGAGCGCGTACCGCTGCATCGGCGCGTCCTCGATCCAGTAGCGCCGGAATTCCTCGCGGTCGACAGGTGCCATCTCGGTCTTGATGTAGCCAGGGGCAAGCGCATTGACGCGGACTCCGAACGGGGCCCATTCGGCGGCGAGTGAGCGAGTGAGTTGGTGCACGGCGGCCTTGGATGCGTTGTAGGCCGGCTGCATCTGTGGGCGGTTGACGATCATCCCGGAGATCGAGCCGATGTTGACGATCACGCCGCTACGCCGCTGCACCATCTGGGCGCCGACGATCCGGCTACAACGCCACAGGCCGTCGACGTTGACCTCCCAGACGGCCCGCCACTCGTCATCGGGCACGTCGAGGGCCGGGCGGTGAAACACCGTGCCGGCGTTGTTCACAAGCACATCGACCGGGCCGAGCGTGGTTGCGACGGTCTCCAGCATCGCGGTGATGCTGTCGGAACTAGTGACGTCCGTCGTGACCGCGCTCGCGCCCAGCTCGCGGGCGACGCGTTCTGAGCGTGCCTCGTCGCGCGCCGCTATCACGACCTGGGCGCCGGCCTCGCGCAGCGCGGTGGCGAACGCGTAGCCCAGGCCGCGGTTACCGCCGGTCACGACTGCGACCTTCCCGTCGAGTCGGAAGCGATCAAGAACGGTCATCGTCGGGGGCCGGATTAGATCAGATTGACACTGCCCTCAGCAGATGAAAAGCTCGCGCTCGTTCCAGAACGGGACCGGCACGGTGGCCATCACCAACGAAGAGATCGAGCGCGAGAAGAAGACCTTGCCATTCGGCTGGGGCCGATTCGGCAAGGCGCTCGACGAGCTGGCTGAAATCTCCGAACCGAATGAGTCGCTGCTCGCGTCCTGTGTGGCGCTCAACCCGGAATACAGGCAGGATGGCCGATACGTCCCGGGAACACTCCTCAGCGCGGCACACGAGCTGCGCAAGTCAACCAACGTCGTCTTGGCCTGCACGACCGAGCGGCTGATCATGATCAGCACAGGCGTCACCGGCGCCCCGCGTCAGCACATTTCACTCCCGTTCGACGGAATTGAGATCGCCGAGCGGGCGCCGCGAGTGTTCGTCCTCGGGGGGCCGGACGGCAGGATCAAGATCCGCGGCGCAGCCAAGCAGCAGGTCCCTGCCTTCCTCGAGGCCCTGGAAGCCAAACTCCGCCCGGTATAGCCAGGCCGCCGCCTGCAGTCCCAGCGCCCGTTTGGGACCGGCCGCACCCGGGAACTGCGTAGGCAGCGAGCGGAGGAGGAGGGATGACCGAGTCGATGGCGGTCAGAGTCACGAGGAATCCACGACGGCGGATCGCCGGCTGGGTTGCGGTAGCGATCCTTGTCGTCGCAGCGGCACTAGGCGCCACACCGGCCCAGGCTGGCGCGAAGACGCGACTGACTGCAACCCAACGCGCGACGCTGCGCACGATCGCCGCCGACACGTGGAGGTTCTACGCCTCCGACGTCGATCCGGTCACGCACCTCCCGCTTGACAACCTCGGCCCCGGCTCGGTCCGCGGCCAGTACACCTCGTCGGCGAACATCGGCGTCTACCTCTGGGCGGTGATCGCGGCAAAGGACCTGGGCCTGATCACCCCGGCCAGGGCCACATCACTCGCGCGCGCGACCCTCAACGAGGTGTCCACGCTCAAGCGCTTCGACGGCTTCCTGTACCAGTGGTATGACACCTCGAACGGCGACGTCTTGATGAACCCGGGCCAGGGTCCCTGCACGGAGACGACGCCGAGCCAGGACAACTGCTGGTTCCTCTCCGCGGTCGACAACGGTTGGTACGCGTCCGGGCTGGTCGAGGTGCGCCAGGCGCTGCCGCAGCTGAATCGCTTGGCGAGCGGCCTGTTGCGAGACATGGACTTCTCGATCTTCTATGACAACCGGCCGCAGACCGACTGCAACACCAACCCGGCCGTCCCGGGCAATCAGCCGACCGGACAGATGTACGGCGGCTACTACGCCGACCAAGGTCCGGCCGGCTACCACAACGGCGCGCTGTACAGCGATCCGCGAATCGCCATGTACATGGGGATGGGCATGCGCCAGATGCCGGGTGACGTGTGGTGGCGCACCTGGCGGACGCTGCCTCCGCAGCGTTGCGCGACCGACCCCGATTTCTCCTGGCAGGGGCAGTGGCCGGTGCCGGGCTACTGGCAGTCGATCCGCGACCCGATCTCAGGCAAGACGTTCAACGTCTGGGAGGGCCACTACGACTATCCGGGCAGCTCGCTGACTCTCGTCCCGACCTGGGCGGGAGGAATGTTCGAGGGCCTGATGGCCAACCTGGTCGTGCCCGAGACTAGATGGGGACCGCACAGCTTCGGCCTGAACGATCGTCGCTGGACGCTGACTCAGATCCGCTACGCCACCGACCAGCTGCATTACCCGGTGTGGGGCATGTCTCCGTCCAGCACGCCGGATGACACCGGCGGGTACGCGACGTACGGCGTGCTCGGGCTCGTCTTCGGACCGGGCAAGGGGCTCGCCCAGTGCACCGGATGCGCCACCGAGAAGGCGGTGAGCCCGCACGCCTCGGCGATCGCGCTGCCCGTGCTGCCCGGAAAGGCGCTCGCGAATCTCCAGGCGTTGCGGTCGCGCTATCCCGACATCTACACCTCCGACGGAGGCTTCTACGACGCTGTCGACCCGACCACCGGCTCGGTCGGCCACCGCCGCCTTGTGCTCGACCAGTCGATGATCATGGCGGCGATCGACAACGCGCTCAACCACGGCGCGCTCCAGCGTTACTTCGCCGCCGACCCGGTGGCGTGGGCGGCTCGGCTGGTCCTCGGCGCCGAGCGGCTATCGATTTCATAGAGCCGCGCCGCATCGGCGGCTCGATCATCCTCCTGCTCTTGCGAAAGCCGTTCGGCCTTGACTCGCGCGTGGTAGCGCGCGACCTCGTGCTCGATCTGCTCCTCAGACCAGCCGTGGACCTCACCCATCAGATGAGCGACCCGCTCCGCCGCGGCTTCGCCCCGATCCCAGCTTTCGATCGAGATCCGTGTGCGCCGCGCCAGCACGTCATCGACGTGGAGCGCGCCCTCGTGCGTCGCGGCATACAGGGCCTCGACAGCCAGATAGTCGTCGGCGCCAGGCAGGGGCTCGGCCAGTTCGCGGCGCGCGGCAAGAACCGACAGCAACTCATGGATCAGCGTTCCGTAGCGCCCCAGGAGGTGCTCGATCCGCGCCACGTGGAGACCCGACTCGGCCGCCAGCGCGTGGCGGCGGTTCCACAACGCCTGAAAGCCATCGGCGCCCACGAGCGGCGTCAGGTGCGTGACCGAATCGGGGACGGCTGCGTCCATCCCGCGCGCGGCTGCGTCCACAGCGTCGAGCGCCATCACGCGATACGTCGTGTACTTGCCTCCGGCCACCGCGATTAGCCCGGGCACCGGGACGGCGACGGCGTGCTCGCGGCTCAGTGTGCTCGTGTCATCTGACTCGCCGGTGAGCAGAGGGCGCAGCCCCGCGTAGACGCCCTCCACGTCATCGCGCTCCAGTGGCTGTTTCAGCACCGCGTTCAGCTCTTCGAGCACGTAGTCGATGTCGGCCCGGCTGGCGGCCGGGTGGGCCTTGTCGAGCGTCCATTCCGTGTCGGTCGTCCCGATCAGCCAGTGGCGTCCCCACGGGATCACGAACAGGACGCTCTTCTCGGTGCGCAGGATCAGCCCGGTGTCAAGCTGAAGGCGGTCGCGAGGAACGACGAGATGGATGCCCTTCGACGCGGTGACGTGGAATTTGCCGCGCTCGCCGACGAGGTGCTGGAGCTCATCGGTCCAGACGCCAGTGGCGTTGATCACGACGCGGGCGCGCACTTCGAACTCCTCGCGGGTCAGGTGGTCGCGTGCGCGTACTCCGGTTATGCGGCCGCCCTCACGCAGGAACCCGATCACCGACGTGGCACTCGTCACCGCCGCTCCGTACCGCGCAGCGGTGCGCGCAACGTTCAGCGTGTGGCGGGCGTCGTCGACTTGGCAGTCCTCGTACTGGAGCGCGCCGGTCAGGGCGTCGGGGGACAGGGCCGGCGCGATGCGCAGCGCGCGGCGCTTGCTCAGGTGCCGATGCCGGCGCAGGCCCTTGTGCCCGCCCAACTCGTCGTAGAGGAGCATGCCGGCGCCGACGTAAGCGCGCTCCCACACCCGGCGTTTCAGCGGGTACAGAAACGACACCGGCCGCACGAGATGTGGCGCGATCACATTGAGCAGCAGGCTGCGTTCACGCAGGGCCTCGCGGACGAGGCTGAACTCC
>JBJMLD010000135.1:0-20968 GCA_045805545.1 Solirubrobacteraceae bacterium
CGACATCAGTCCCGGCACGCCGGAGGCTCCGGTGGTCAAGAGCGGCCACACGTTCTCGATCACCCAGGGCACCGAGCCGGTCCAGGTCGACCAGGTGCTGACCTCGTTGCAGGCCGACACCCGGCAGAACCTGCAGATCCTGCTCAAACAGTTCGGCGTCGCGGTCAAGAAGGGCGGTCCGTCCTACAACTCCTCGATCCCGGAGTGGCTGCCCGCCTACAAGTACTCCTCGATCGTCGCCCACGACGCGCTCGGAATTCAGCCCCACGACCTCTCGAACTGGATCTCCAAGCAGGGCGACGTGTCCGGCGCGATCGACGCCCACCCGGACAACTTGAAGAGCCTGATCACTGACTTCAACACGACGGCGCTGTCGTTCGCCCGGCAGAGCGGGAACCTGCAGGCGTCGGTGGCCGAGCTGCCGCGCACCCTGGCCGCGGCGATCCCGGCCTTCAACGCCCTGAACGCGTCCTTCCCGCCGCTGCGCGCGCTGGCCACGACGCTCACACCCGGTGTGCGGTCCACGGGTCCGATGGTCGACGCCAGCCTCCCGTTCATCACCCAGCTGCGGCTGCTCGTGCAACCGTCCGAGCTACAGGGTCTGACCTCGGATCTGTCGGTCACGGTGCCGGCCCTGGCCCGGCTGACCGAGGCGACGATCCCGCTCATGCGCAACCAGGTGCGCCCATTGTCAAGCTGCGTGGCCACCAAGATCCTGCCGTGGTCCCAGCTGACGCTGACCGATCCGAGCTTCGGCACCAACGAGGGCTTCCCGCCGCACCCGGTATACGTCGAGGCTGTCGACTACTTGCCCGGTCTGGCCGGCGAGTCGCGTGACTTCGACGCCAACGGCCCGTACATCCGCATCCTGGGTAACGGCGGCACGTTCACCTATTCGCTGCAGCCAGGGCTGTTCGGACAGAACCTGACCAAGATCGTCGGCGTGCAGCCCGGCCTGCCACCCGGCGGCCATCGCCCGCCGCTGCAGCCGAACGTCCCGTGCGAGACCCAGCAGACGATCACCGATCTGCACGCGGACGTGACGGCGCCGCCGGCCCAGATCGCCAGCGACGTGTCCTCCACGCCGGGCGCGTCGGTGCGCCAGCGCTCGGCAGCCGCTTCCGCGCTCGACATGCTGACCAAGCAGGCGCAGGCCGCGGGCCTCAAGGTCAACGTCCCCAAGAACCTCCTGACGGGCGGGAAGTAACCGTGAAGCGCGCGATCAAGAACCACCTCGGCGACTTCGCGGCCATCCTCGTCCTGCTCGTGCTCTCGGTCTTCGTGGCCGGCTACATCCTGAGCCACGAGCGTCTGCGCTTCCCGTTCATCCAGTCCTCTCCGTTCGAGATGAAGGCCGAGTTCTCGACCGCCCAGGCGGTCACTCCCGGTCAGGGCCAGACGATTCGCGTGTCCGGCGTCCAGGTCGGCGAGATCGGCAGCGTGTCACTGAAGAACGGCATCGCGATCGTGACGATGGAGATCGATGAGAAGTACAAGCACCTGATCCACAACGACGCGTACGCGCTGCTGCGCCCGCGCACCGGACTGAAGGACATGTTCGTCGAGCTCAATCCGGGCTCGAAGTCGGCGCCGACCGCCCATCCCGGCTTCACGATCCCCGTGTCCAACACGCTGCCCGACGTCAACCTCGATGAGATCCTCGCCTCACTCGACGCCGACACGCGCACCTACCTCAACCTGCTCGTCAACGGCGCCGGCCAGGGACTTAAGGCCAACGGAGGCAACCAGCTGGCCCAGGTGCTCGAGCGCTTCGAGCCCACGCACCGCGATCTGGCCCGGTTGAACTCGGCGCTCGCCACGCGCGGGACGAACCTTCGCCGGCTGGTCAACTCCCTGCAGCGCCTGAACACGGCGCTGGCGCAAAAGCAGTCGCAGATCGTCTCGCTGGTCGACGCCAGCTCCAAGGTGTTCCGTGCCTTCGCCTCGGAGAACCAGAACGTCAGCCGCGCCGTGGGCGATCTGCCCTCGACGCTCCAGCAGACGACGCAGACGCTGGGCAAGGTGCAGGCATTCGCCACGCAGCTCGGCCCGACCGCGACCAACCTGCTCCCGGCCGCCTCGGCGCTGCCCGCGGCCAACGCCGCCCTGACCGCGCTGGCCAAGCCGAGCACGCCGATCATCCGAGATCAGATCCGCCCGTTCGTGATCGCCGCGCGGCCCGTGGTCCGCAACCTGCGGCCCGCGTCGGTCAACCTGGCCAAGGCGACGCCGAACCTCACGAAGACGTTCAACGTGCTCAACCACCTGGGCAACATGCTCGGCTACTACCCAGGCGGCGCCCAGCATGGATATCTGTGGTGGCTGGCCTGGCTCGACCACAACGCCCGCACGCTGTTCTCGGTGCAGGACGCCAACGGCGTGTTCCGGCCCCTGTTCCTCCAGGCGAGCTGCGCCACGCTGGCCCAGATCGTCAACTCGGTCACCGGCTCGGAGACGCTGCTGAACCTGGATCCGATCCTGATGAACACGGGCCTCTGCCCCAAGCAGGCCAACGCCGACATTCGCGCTTACCGCGCGTACCAGCAGGGCAAGCTGAGCGGGCGCTCGGCGCGCAGCGCGGCGGCCGGCAACAACCCAAACGTTCCGTTCCTCCCCACGCTCCCGGTGAAGTAGATGGAAACCGGCACTCCCTCGATAACTCGCGTGCTCACGATGGTGCTGTTCGCGCTCTCGTGCGTCGGGCTGCTGCTGTTCCTGTGGTTGTCCTTCGGCGGCACGGTGCCGTTCAACCCCGAGGGCTACCGGGTCAAGATCTCCTTCCCGAACGCCGGCCAGCTGGCCCAGCAGGCCGACGTGCGAATCGCCGGCGTCAACGTGGGCAAGGTGCTCGAAAAGTCGCTCGACCCGCAGGGCAACAGCACCGTCGCCACGATCCAGATCGACCGTAAGTACGCGCCGATCCGCCAGGACGCGCGCGCCATCCTGCGCCTGAAGACCATCATCGGCGAGACGTACGTCGAGATCACGCCGGGCTCGCCCAGTGCCAAGCCGGTAGCCGACGGAGGGTTGCTGCCTCGCGGCCAGGTGCAGCCGGCGGTGCAGCTCGACCAGGTGTTCAACACGTTCAATCCGGAGACGCGCCGAGCCTTCCAGGTCTGGCAGCAGGAGCTTGCCCAGGCGATCACCGGCAATGATCAGAACTTGTCGGACGTCCTCGGCAACCTGCCGACGTTCGCCGCCGATGCCACCGACATCCTCCGCGTCCTCGACGTCGAGCACGGCTCGGTCGTGCGCCTGATCCAGAACGGCGGCACCGTGTTCTCGGCCCTGACTCAGGATCAGAGCGCGCTGCGCAACCTGATCACGAGCGCCGAGTCGACGTTCAACGAGACGGCGAGCAACAACAACGCGCTGGCCGACACGTTCCACGTGTTCCCCACGTTCGAGAACGAGACCAAGCTGACGATGACGCGCCTGAAGGCATTCGCGCTCGACACCGACCCGCTGGTCAAGGAGCTCTTGCCAGTGGCCGGCCAGCTCGGCCCGACGCTACGGGCCGTGCGCGCCCTCTCGCCCGACCTGCGCCGGCTGTTCGTCAATCTCGGACCGCTGATCACGGTCTCCCAGACCGGCCTGCCCGGGATCAGCGAGACGCTGCGCGGGGCCAGGCCGTTGCTCAACGAACTCGGGCCGTTCCTCGGCCAGCTCAACCCGATCCTCAACTGGCTCGGCTTGCACCAGCAGCTGATCTCCGACTTCATCTCCAACGGCGCCGCCGGCATCGCCGCCAAGACGGTTTCCGTGGGCGGCGGCGGCACGGGGCACTACCTGCGCCAGTTCTCGCCGGTCGGGCCCGAGACGCTGTCCTTCGCGCCGAACCGGCAGACCGACAACCGCGGCAACACATACCCGCCGCCACTGTGGCTGGCCGATCCGGAGAACCTCAAGAAGGGCAACTTCCCCTCCTGGGACTGCAACAACACCGCGACCGGCGGCCCGGTTCCCGCCACCGGCGTACCCGGCCTGACTGTCACCGGCCAGCAAGCCTGCTGGGTGGCGCCGACCCTGCCGGGCGCGAAGCCCGGGCAGATCCCCCACATCCTCAGTAAGACGTACCCGTCGAAGTAGCGAGCGCGGACGCGGGCGCGGACGCAGCGCCGCCGCCGCCGCGATGCGGCGTCGGCGCTACGAATACCTAACGACTGCGCTAAGCCGCCACCGTGGCCGCGCCGGCACCCGCACCCGTGCGTCCCTCGCCGGAGGCGAGAGCGTCGAGCAGGATGTCGGCGAGGGCTCGATCGCCGGTCACATTGAGACCGGCGCGAGTTCCGTCGGGGGCGAAGGCCGCGATCCACGCCGATTCATCGCCGCGGACGCGGGCGTCCGGCCGGTCGGCCGGGCGCTCCTCGACAGTCGCGATGCCGTCGGAGACGGACATCGTGTACGACACGCCGTCGCCGGCTGAGTCCATGACCGAGAGCTCGATCGTGCCCTTCGTGTCCGGGCCGGGACGAACAAGTCCCGGCGCGAGCCGGAAGATCGCACCGATGTCGACAGCCTCATTTGTCCGCGGTGCGGACCAAGCCCACTCATAGCCCCACCGCGCGAGTTCGCCGAGAATCGGCATCAGCTCGCGGGCGCGCTCGGTGAGCTCGTAGTCGACGCGAGGGGGGACCTCGCGATAGCGCTTACGGGTGAGCATTCCATCGGCGACCATGCGGTTGAGCCGGGAACGCAACTGTTCAGTGGAGATGCCGGGCAGGACGCGCTGCAACTCGACAAACCGGCGGGGGCCGGCGGCGAGATCGCGGACGATCAGCAACGTCCATTTGTCGCCCACGAGATCGAGGGCACGGGCGTCCGGTGACCACTGGTCGTAGGGATGGCGTTTGGGGGGTGGTGCCTGGGGAATCTGAAGCCTCCCTGGTGGACGGAACCTACCTACCGAGTTTCAGCATAACGGAGACATGGGGTTCCGCAAGCCGGTTCATCGCCTGTGTCCAATGGTTGTCCAGCCACTTTGACGACTCTAGGACGAGTTTGCGCCAGTTTTGGCGCCAGCGGTCGTTTCAGAGGGTGTGGGAGAGCTAATCGTCCTCGCCGAACGCCTGGCAGACCGCTCACGCCCCGCGTCCAGTGGGCAGGTCGCCTTCTTTTTCGATCTCGTTTGCCCCTTCTCGTATCTGGCCGCGGAGCGGATCGAGCGCGTGCTGGGCCACGTGGATTGGATTCCGACGGCGGCGCTGAATCTTCACGACGACGCGCACTGGTCGCATTCGGTGGCCACGCGGCACGACGCCGAAGCCCAGGCAGCCGCGTTCAAGCTGCCGCTGGTGTGGCCTGATCACCCGCCCGCCGAAGCACCGTCGGCGATGCGGGCGGCGAGTTATGCAGTTGAGGTTGGTGCCGGGGCGCAGTTCGCGCTCGCAGCGAGCCGGCTCGCTTTCTGCGGCGGTTTCGACTTGGAGGATCCCGAAATCCTCGCCGAGGCCGCCGCAGCAGCGGGTATTCCCCTGGCTGAATGTCTTGAGGCAGCGGGTGACGTGTCAAGGGATGGGGCGCTGCACGCCACGGGACGCGGATTGCGTTCGCGTGGCGTGCGGCGTCTCCCAGCCATCCGCGTAGAACGAACTTGGTTCGAGGGCCAGGGGGCCATGGCCGGTGCAACCGCCGCGCTGCGCACGCGGCAGGCGCTCGGCAGCCCGTTGGCGCCGGCCAGCTGAGACGCCCGGCGTTCGGCACCGCCGCGCGCCGCAACTGGTCGGCGTCACGTGTGAGCGGTTTGCCTGCGCGCCCGCGCTAGGCGACTGTGCGTCCCGCCCGGGCGGGATACTCAACGCCGATGATCGATCCCGCCTCGCGCCGCACACGCCCGCCGGTGATCGGTTGACCAGACGCCGCCGCGTCCGTGGGGCGCTGCGGCGCTTCTGGCAGCTGGGCTGGGACGCGGGGATCACCGGGAACTCGGCGATGCTCGCCTACAACATGCTCGTCGGGGTGATACCGGTGGCGCTGCTCTCGCTGTTCGTCGCCGGGCAGGTGCTCTCGAGCGAGGCCGTCGAGACCAGCGTGCTCGCCGACCTGCGCCAGATCTTCCCGGGCTCGACCGAGACGACCTTGAACCGGCTGCTCGAGCAGATCCACCACTCGACGACGAGCACTGGACTGCTCGCGCTGGTGGCCAGCCTGTGGCTCGCCTCGTCGTTCTGGGGCGCACTCGACACGTCGTTCAGCCGCATCTACGGCTGTCCCTCGCGTTCCTGGCTCGAGCAAAAGCGATTCGCGATCACGATGGTGTTGGTGGTGCTGCTGTTCATGGTCGCCACCGTCGCGGTCCCGACAGTTCAGAGCCTGCTCCAGGCCGGCGCCGACGCGCTTCCCTTCGATCTGGCCCAGGTCGCCGGCATCGTCTACGGGCTTTCCCTGGGGCTCAGCCTCGTTCTGCTCTTCGCCTGCCTGTCGATCATCTACGCGCGCGTGCCGAACCGGTGGATCCCGTGGCGGGCGGTGTGGCCGGGCGCGATCTCCGCCTCGGCCGCGATCGCCATCGTCAGCTACGTCTTCCCGGCCTACCTGTCGCACATCTCGACGATCGCGCGCTTCGGCACGACGATCGTGTTCGTGCTCATCGTGCTCGGCTGGTTCTATCTGCTGGCCGTGATCATCCTCGGCGGCGCGATGATCAACGCGCTCAGGCTGACGCGTGTTAGCGTCCCGAGCCCCGATGGCGACTGAAACCGGTACGCAGGTTCATGGCGGTCAGCTCGTCGCGCAGACGCTGAAGGCGCACGGCGTGAGCAAGCTGTTCACGCTCTCCGGTGGGCACCTCTTCTCGATCTACGACGGCTGTCGCGCCGAAGGGATCGACATCGTCGACGTCCGCCACGAGCAGACGGCCGCGTTCGCCGCCGAGGGCTGGGCCAAGGTGACGCGCGAGCCCGGTGTCTGCGCTCTGACCGCCGGGCCGGGTGTGACCAACGGCATGAGCGCGATCGCCTCGGCCGCTCAGAACCATTCGCCGATGCTCGTCCTCGGCGGGCGCGCGCCGCAGCTGCGCTGGGGCCAGGGTTCGCTGCAGGAGATCGACCACGTTCCGTTCGTCCGCCCGCTCGTCAAGCTGGCCGCGACGGCTGAGTCGACACAGGAGATTCCAGGCATCGTCTCTGACGCGTTGCGTGCGGCGGTGATGCCCCACTCGGGGCCCACGTTCGTGGATTTCCCGCTCGATCACGTGTTCATGCAGGTGCAGGAGCCGGACTCGGCACCGGCCCCGCTGCCGCAGCCGTGGACCATTGCCGGTGGCGCCGACCCACGCGCAATCGACCGCGCCGTCACGCTGCTGCGCGAGGCCGAACGTCCGGCCATCATGGCCGGCACGGGGCTGTACTGGGGGCGGGGGGAGGAGCAGCTGCGCGCGCTGGCCGAGGAGCTCCGCATCCCCGTGTTCCTGAATGGCCTTGGCCGAGGCTGCTTGCCCGCCGACCACGAGCTGTTTTTCTCGCGTGCCCGGTCGACCGCCCTCGGTGGCGCCGACGTGGCGCTGGTGATCGGTGTGCCGCTCGATTTCAGGCTCGGCTTCGGCGCCTCGTTCGCCTCGGATGCCGAGATCATCGTGATCGACGTTGCCGAGCCGGAGCGAGACCATCCACGCCCGGTGGCGGCGGAGCTGTATGGCGCGTTGCCGGCGACGCTCGACGCGCTGCGCGTCGGTGCGGCGGCCTCGTCTACGCCCGCGCGCGACACGTGGATCGACTCCCTGCGCGCCACCGAGGACGAGAAACGCGCCGGCGAGGCGGCCGACCTGGCCGATGAGCGAGCGCCGCTTCATCCCATGCGGATCTATGGCGAGCTGGCCAAGCTGCTGCCGCGTGACGCGATCGTGATTGGCGACGGCGGCGACTTCGTCTCGTTCGCGGGGCGCGTGGTCGATTCCTACGCTCCCGGGTGCTGGCTCGACCCCGGGCCGTACGGCTGTCTCGGGTCGGGCATCGGCTATGCGCTGGGCGCCAAGCTGGCGCGTCCCGACCGGCAGGTGGTCCTGCTGCTCGGCGACGGCGCCTTGGGCTTCGCCGGGATGGACCTAGACACGTTGGCCCGGCACGGCGTCGCGCTTCTGGGGATCGTCGCCAACAACGGCATCTGGGCGCTCGAGAAACACCCGATGGAGGCCATCTACGGCTACTCGGTGGCCGCGGAGCTGCGCCCGGAGACGCGCTACGACGTAGTGGCCGAAGCGCTCGGGTGCGACGGCCTCCTCGTGCGCTCGCCGGACGAGCTGCGGCCGGCGCTGGAACGCGGCCTGGCCGCGAGCCGGCCGACGCTGGTCAATGTGCTCACCGATCCCTCGGTGGCCTATCCCCGCCGCTCGAATCTGGCCTAGGACCGGCCTTTAAACGAAAACCGCCCGCAAAATTATCTCTTGCGGGCGGCTTCCGATCCAGGTTTGGCCCAATCGGGACGGGCAGGGGTACGTGCCAGAAAGGGCCGGTTAGAGTGGTCCGGGCGGCGGGAGGCGCCGATGTCTGCGGCTTCGCCCGAACCTATGAAGGGATCGGATCCGCTCTCGCGTTTCCTTCACCCCGGCGACCATCATCCTGGGTGGGTCCCCTGCGGACAATCGGACATTCGTCCAGAAACGCCCATGGCGACCCTGGACGCTCAGGCTTTCGAAGCACGGCAGCACTTCCGGCCGAGCACCCGCGCCGACAGTCGGCCCATGTGGGCACGGTAAACCCTACTGAATCGGTTGGATTAGGCCCTCGGCTGGCTACCATTCAGTACATGCGGGAGCTCTTCTCATTTCCCAACCCCGTAAACGAAAAGGCGGCGCGCGTCGTGGCCGGCGCCGTGCTCGTGACGGTGATCGTGATCCTGGCCACATCGTGGTACTGGCTGCTGATTCCACTCGCCTACGGCTTCTGGGCCCGCGTATTGACCGGGCCGACGCTGAGCCCGCTCGGGTGGACGGCGCAGAACGTGATAGGGCCTCGCCTAGGGCCGAAGAAGCCGGTGCCGGGACCGCCCAAGCGCTTCGCCCAGGGGCTGGGCGCGTTCATGTCGACGCTGGCCCTCGTCCTGGCGCTGATCGTCGGCAACCACACGGCGGCCGATGTCGTGCTGATCCTGTTCCTTCCGGCGGCCGGGCTCGAGTCGATCGTCGGCTACTGCGTCGGATGCAAGGTATTCGGCACGCTGATGCGGATGGGCGTCGTGCCCCAGTCGGTGTGCGAGGAGTGCGCCGACATCAGCCTGCGCTGGGCGGCGCGGTAGCCCCCCGGCGCGGGCGGCGATGCGTCAGAGCCCGAGCGCGGCGCCGCGCAGGATGTCGTGCTCGGACACCTCGACCTGACCCAGCCCGAACACGTTCATCACCTCGGTGAGGATCACGATGCCGGCCACGATCGTCGGCGCCCGCGCCGGATCGAGTCCCTTGACGTCCCGGCGCTCCTCGGTGGTCATGGCGGCCAAGCGGTCCTTGATCGCGTCGCGCTCGCCGCTGCTCAGCATGTAGCGATGGACCTTGGACGAGTCATAGGGCTCGAGGTCCTGGGCGATCGCGGCCAATGAGGTGGCCGTGCCGGCGACGGCTATCGCGTGCTGCACGGCGGTGCGCTGGTCGGCGGGTACGGAATCGATGAGGATCTTCCGCACGTCCTCGGCCAGGTCGTCGAGCTCGCCGTGCTCAGGCGGGTCGGTGTGCAGGTGGCGCTCGCTCTGGCGCACGACGCCGGCCTGGGTGGAGACGAAGAACTCGGCCTCGCGTCCCGTCCCGATCACGAGCTCGGTCGAGCCGCCGCCGATGTCGATCACGAGCGTCGGCGTGGTGCTGTCGGGGTCGCGATCGCTGGTCGCGCCCAGGAACGTGAGACGCGCCTCCTCATCGCCCTTGAGGATGTGCGGCTCGAGTTCGTAGCGACTCGCCACCGTGTCGGCGAACTCCTGGCCGTTGGCGGCGTCGCGGGTGGCGCTGGTGAGCACCGCGATGGCGTGTTGACCGGCGTCGTGGCGGTCGATCAGCTGCTTGTAATCGTCGAGCGTGTCGTACACACGCTGCATCGCCTCGTCGTTGAGGCTCCCGCCGGCGTCGACGCCGGCGCCGAGGCGCGTCACCTTGGTTTGGCGGTCGAGTTCCTCGCTGATCCGGCCGTCCTGGACGTCGGCGATGTAGAGCCGCGTGGTGTTCGTGCCGATGTCGACGACCGCTCTACGCATCGCGCTCCGGGAGGCGATTGACCTGGTGGGGCATCGGCCGGCCGGCGAGCCCGGCGAGCAGGTTGTCGACGGCCAGGTCGGCCATGCGCTCGCGGGCGGTCCGCGTGGCGGAACCGATGTGGGGAACGACGATCAGGTTCGGCGCGCTCAGCAGCGGGTCGTCAGGTGCAAGCGGCTCGGGGTCGGTGACGTCGAGCGCAGCGCCGGCGATCGTCCCGGCGTGCAGCGCCTCGGCGAGCGCGGCCTGATCGACGATTGGTCCGCGGGTGGTGTTGATGAGGATCGCGTTGGGACGCATCTGGCTGAGCGTTTGCGCGTTGATCAGGTGGCGGGTCAGCGGTGTGAGTGGGCAGTGCAGCGAGACGAAGTCCGAGCGCTGCAGCAGGTTGCCGAGCTGGTCCGGCGCGTCGCTGCGCGTGTCGGCGGTCAGGACCTCCATGTCGAACCCCTTGGCGCGGCGCGCCACGGCTTGGCCGATCCGGCCGAACCCGATGATCCCCAGCGTGGCGCCGTGCACGTCGTGGCCCAGGTAGCGCGCGGGCTCCCACTTCAGCCAATCGCCGGCATGGACGGACGCGATCGCCTCGGGCAGCATCCGGGCGGCCGCCAGCAGCAAGGCGAAGGCGAGGTCGGCGGTGGCGTTGGTCAGAACGTCCGGAGTGTTGCCGACGGGGATTCCACGTGCCGTCGCGGCGTCGATGTCGATGTTGTCGTAGCCGACGGCGTAGTTCGCGATCGCCTTCAACTGCGGGTTGGCGTCCATGAACGCCGCGTCGATGCTGTCGGTGAGGAGGCTCAGAAGGCCGGCTGCTTCACGCGTGCGCTCGCGCAGCGTCGTGGGGTCGGGAGGCAGCCGCTCGGGCCAGACGTCGACGTCGTGCTCGGCCCTCAGGCGGTCGAGCGCCTGGCCGGGGAGCTGTCGCGTGACGAAGCAGTGAGCCACCGCGCGCGCATTTTGGCTCTTTGGCGAAGCGCGAGCAGTGCGACCACCGCCGGCACGAGCGCGAGCACCACCACGCACGGCTGCCGCGAGAGGAACGGTGGCGCCAGCGTCACCGTGCCGCTGGCCACCTGGGCGCTGAGCGCGGCGGTCGCGGCGAGCAGCGCGATGCCGGCCGCCGCGGCCAGGAAGATCGCGGTGGGAAAGGCGGTACGCCCCGGATTACCGTCGGGGTCGAGAAGCGCATCGACGCGGACCGGATCGACGCCCGCCCCCGGCGCTGTGTCCATGGCGAGCAGGGCCTGGGCCAGGCCGGCGCGCCCGCCCAGCGCCGCCTGCTCGTCGGCCGACAGCTCGGCCATCAGCTGCTGGCGCTCGACCAGGGTCTGAAGCGGCGGCAGGAAGAACAGGGCCTGCGCGAGCACGCGCCCCGCGGCGAGGCGGAGCGGGTCGCGCCGGCGCGCGTGGTGGCGCTCGTGGGCGAGGACGGCGGCGGCCGCGGGCGGCTCCAAGCGGGCCAGCGTCGCCGTCGTGACGTAGACGCGCGGCCTGAGCAGGCCGGCCACGAAGGCGGCGGGGGAGGGGTCGGCGAGGACGTAGGCGCCGGTGTCGGGGTCGGGGCGTGCTCGGCTCGTGAGCTGCCGGGTCAGCCGGCGGGAGGTGATCGTCTCGCGAAGGCCGGCGCGTGCCGCGATGATCGTCACGGCCAGCCCGACTGCGGCCAGCGCGAGCACGGCGATAGCCCCGGCATTGGCCGCCGGATAGGCCAGCTTCTGCCCGAGCAGGGAGATCGTGTGCGAGGCGCCGGCATGCGGATCGACGCGCCAGGATTCGAGCAGGCGCTCGAGCGTGAACACCGCGGTGGCGAGACCGAGCGCCCCGACGGCGAGGCTGGCGCGGTGCAGGCGGGTGGCGGCGGCGCCGGCCGGAAGCTGGGTCGAGGTGGCCATCTCCTACGGTGAATCGTAGACTGTCGGGCATGCCGGCGAAAACCCCGCCACCGCTGCACGAGCTCGAGGCCGAGGTGATGGAGGAGCTGTGGCGCTCCGGCGAGGCCTCCGTCCGCTCGGTGATGGAGGCGCTCAACAAGGCGCGCAAGAAGGATCGGGCGTACACGACGTACATGACGATCCTCTCGCGCCTGTATCGCAAGGGTGCCCTCGAGCGCCGGCGTGAGGGCAAGACCGACTACTACCGGCCCTGCTGGTCGCGCGAGGACTACATGGCGCTGCGGGCGGGCTCGGAGGTCGAGTCGCTGGTCGACCAGTACGGGGATGCGGCGCTGAGCCACTTCGCGCGCCAGATGGCCGAGCTCGATCCGGCCCGCCGGCGCGCTTTGGAGCGCCTCGCCCGCGACGGCTGACGCGCGGGCCGCCCACCGCCAGCCACCAGCTGGCCGAAAAGCGGCGGCTCTACCGCCGTTTCTCGTCCAGCCCCACCCGCCCCACCGGGTCAGCTCGCTAGAACGAGCGTTCAATTTAATCTTGGCGGGTGCGGGTGCGGGTGCGGGTGCGGGTGCGGGTGCGGGTGCGGGTGCGGGTGTGGGGGTGGCCGAGAAAGCGGCCGTATTTTCCGCTTTGTCGGCCAGCCTCCGGTAGGCGGCGGCGGATCGCCAGGAACCTCCGACGCACTGTAGTACGATGGCTCATAGAAGATGGAGCCGAACAAATTACCGGGCGCTTTCGAAGGCGAGACGGTCTCGCGCCGGCGCTTCATGAACCGGACGGTCAATGCCGCCGGCGCGATCAGCGTCGCCGCGTTCACCCTGCCGGCGCTCGGCTTCGCGATCGGGCCGGTGTTCGACCAGGCAAGCGACACGTGGCAGGACGTCGGGCCGCTCGAGCGGTTCACCGACACGACGTACGCGACTGTGGTGATCACGGTGGCGCCGGGGATCGGGGAGGCCGGGCGTTCGCTGGCCTTCGTCCGCCAGCACAGCGACAAGATCGACGGGGCGCCCAAGGACAAGTACGACCACATCGTGGCGATCTCGTCGCGCTGCGCGCACGTCGGCTGTCCAGTCCGGTTCGTCGAAACGGCAGGGTCGTTCGTGTGCCCGTGCCACGGTGGCGTGTACGACTTCCGCGGGATCCGCGTCGGCGGGCCGCCGCCGCGGCCGCTTGTCCGCGTCTACACGCTGATCAAGAACGAACGGGTGCTGATCGGTCCGCGCTACAGCGTGAACTCCGAGCTCCGGCGCTTCTCGCTGCGTGACCCGGGGCAGCCGCTGGACGGGATCGCGCAGTTCCTGTACCCGCGGCGCTTCAGCACGCCACCGGCGCCACCCGGAGCCAAGTCCTAAGACGAGCGACTACTCCGCCGCCACCGCGGTGCGCTGCTCGGCCCTAACCGCCGGCGGCACGGCCGCCGTGCCGTCCTCGGCGCCCGAGGCTGGCCGCGCCGGCACACGGGGCAGCGCCAACAGGGCCACCAGCGCTCCAGCCAACGCGATGCAAGCCGCGACGATGAACGCGAGTTGGAACCCGTCGGTCAACGCCGCGTGCAGCGAATGCGTGGTCACGACGGTGTGGTGCAGGTCGCTGTTCGTGCGTGCCGTGGCGATGGCGGCGAGGATGGCCAGACCGAGCGCGCCACCGAACATCCGCGACGTGTTGACCAAGCCCGAGGCCAACCCCGCCTCTCGCGGGGCGACGCCGGCCACCGCAGTGATAGTCACCGGCACGAACGCCATGCCCATTCCGACGGCGACTATCACCGACGGCGCCAGCACGTTGCCGAGGTAGGTGCCGCCGACCGAGATGTCGGTGAATAAGAGCAAGCCGATGGTCTGCAGCGACATGCCGGCGATCAGCATGCGTTTGGCGCCGAAGCGGCGAACCAGGCGCGAGGCGAGCACGGAGAACAGAGCGATCGACAGCGTCATCGGGAGAAAGGCGAGGCCCGCCTGTATCGGCGTGAAGCCGAGCACCTGCTGTAAGTACAGGCTGACGAAGAACCACATCCCGAATACGGCGGCGCCGAGCAGCAGCACGATCACGTTCGAGGCCCACAGCGTGCGCGACCGATAGATCCGCAGCGGCATCAAGGGTGACTTGGCAAACCAACCCTCGATCCACACGAACACTCCGAGCAAGACAAGACCGCCGGCGATGATCCCCAGCGTGCTGGCCGAGCCCCAACCGGTGACGTCGGTGCGGACGATGCCGAACACGAGCAACGAGAGACCGATCGTCGCGGTCAGAGCGCCAGAGAGGTCGAAGTTGCGGGTGCGGCCCTCGGCTCGTCCCTCGGCCACGAAACGCTGCGCGAGCAGCGCGGCGATCACGCCGATCGGAACGTTGATGAACAGGATCCAGCGCCAGCCGAGAACGTCAGTGATGACGCCGCCGAGCAGCACGCCGGCCGAGCCGCCGGCCGCGCCCATCGCGCCCCAGGCGCCGACGGCGCGATTGCGCTCCGGGCCCTCCTCAAACGTGGCGGTGAGGATCGAGAGCGAGGCCGGCGCGATGATGGCGCCGCCCAGACCCTGGATCGCGCGGGCGGCGATCAGGACGCCCTGGCTATTGGCCAGGCCGCCGAGCAGCGAGGAGAGCGCGAACAGCAGCAGACCGGAGACGAACACGCGCCGGCGTCCGAGCAGGTCGGCGGCGCGGCCGCCGAGGAGCATGAAGCCGGCGAACGTGACCGTGTAGCCGTTGACCACCCACTGGAGATCCTGCTCCGGGAAGCGTAGCGCGTCGCGGATCCGCGGCAGCGCGACGTTCACCACCGAGACGTCGAGGATGACCATGAATTGCGCCAGGCACGCCAGGATCAGCGTGGCCCGGAGATATGGCCGGTCCCGAGTCGTCTCAGGTGCTGTCAGCGTTACCTCCCGGATGGGTGAGTACGATCATTGATGAACACCGTAGCAAGTGTTCGATGACCTTCGTACAATCGAAAACGATGGGCACCCTCATTCCCGCCGCGGAAGCGGCCACGAGCGATGCGCTCCTGCATCCTCCGCCCGAGCAGCTCGAGCTGGCGGCGGTGCTCCACGCGCTGAGCGACCCGATGCGGCTGAAGATCGTCGCGGCGCTGGCCCACGCCGAGGAGGAGCGGACGTGCGGCAGCTTCGAGTTGCCGGTCGTCAAGTCGACGTGCACCCATCACTTTCGCGTGCTACGTGAGGCGGGCGTGATCCGCCAGCGGCTCGAGGGCACCACGCGGATGAACTCGCTGCGCCGGGCCGACCTCGACGCTCGCTTCCCGGGGCTGCTGGGCGCCGTGCTGCAAGCTGCCCACCGGGCGCAATAGGCGCCGGCGGTTCTGCCGCCCGGGCGGCAAATGTCACAAGAAAGGCCCGGGGCGGTGCGAAAGAGTGCCGCCATGGCCATCTGGACCGCCCAGACTCGAGTTGCCGGACTGCCGGACGACGTGCTCGCGCTGTTGACCGAGCCCGAGGCGATCGCGCGCTGGGCGCCGATCGGCTTCGACGTGGTCGACTTCGATGGCGACCGGCTTCGGGCCGGCGACCGGGTGCGCGTGCGCGGCGGCCTGGCGGGACGCTCGCTCGAGTTCGACGTCAGTGTGGCCGAGGCAGACAGCGGTTGTCTCACGCTGACGGCCAGTGGGCCGATCACGCTCGACGTCGAGTACATCGCCGTGGCGAACGAGGACGGCAGCGACGTCCGCGCGACTGTGGCGGTCTCCGGGCGGGGGCTGATCGGGCGCGTGCTGGCGCAGGCCACCGATGCGCTGCTGGCGGCGGGCGCGCTGTCGACTGCGGTCGGGCGGATCGCCAGCGAGTTCGAACCCGCGCTGGCCTAACAGGTCGGCGCCGCCGGCGTGGTCGAGCGCCGGCACGCGCCGGCGGATTTGACCGACTCCCCGCGCGTCTGGTCAACTACAGGCAGTGAGTGACCGGCTGCGCCAGCGCGGATGACCGCCACGCTCGAGATCGAGCGCCGGCGCCTCGGGCGCTCGCTGCTCACGATCCCGCGCGTGGCCCTCGGGTGCGGCAACTTCGGTGGCGTGGGATCAGCGCCGGCCTTCTTCGGGCAGGGCCTGAACGACGACGAGGCGTTCGCGCTGATGGATGCCGCCTGGGAGCTCGGCATCAACCACTTCGACACGGCCGACGCGTACGGGGGCGGGCGCAGCGAGAGCGCGATCGGGCGCTGGATCGCATCGCGTGGGGTCGTCCCCCAGATAACGACCAAGGTGTTCAACGCGATGCAGGAAGGCTCGGACAAAGGCCTCGGCGCACAACGGATCGAGCGTCAGCTGCGGGCCAGCCTAGAGCGCCTCGGCCTGGAGCGCGTCGATCTCTACATGGCTCACGAGTTCGATCCTGACGTACCGCTCGAGGAGACGCTCGGCGTGTTCTCGCAGCTGCGGGCCAAACGGCGAATCGCCGCCTACGGCGTCAGCAACTTCGACGCCGACCAGCTGAAGACGGCGCTGCGGGCCGGCGCCCCGGCGGCGGTCCAGAACAGCCATTCGCTACTCGATCGGCATGATGAAGCTGACGTGCTGCCCCTGTGCGAGCAGCAGGACGTCGCGTACCTCGCCTTCAGCCCGCTCGCCGGCGGGTGGCTCACGGGCAAGTACCGGCGTGGCGAGCAGTTCCCAGCCGGCTCGCGCATGACCCAGCGCCCGGAGCCCTACGAACCGCTCATCTCCGACAACACGTACACCGCGCTCGAGGCCCTCCAGCAGCACGCTGACCAGCGCGGC
This sequence comes from Solirubrobacteraceae bacterium, assembly GCA_045805545.1. Taxonomy (GTDB): domain Bacteria; phylum Actinomycetota; class Thermoleophilia; order Solirubrobacterales; family Solirubrobacteraceae; genus Palsa-465. The sequence continues at coordinate 16,793 of JBJMLD010000135.1, forward strand.
ATCAGCATGGCTGGTCTCGCCCTGGCCTGGCTGCTGGCCGACCCGCGGATCACGCAGATCGTGGTCGGGCCAGGCCGCCCGGAGCATCTGACGCCGGTGCGCGAGGCGATCGAGCACCCGCTGACGGCGGGCGAGCGGCTTGAAATAACTCGCGTGCTGCGCTGATGACGGCGCTCGTGCTCAGCCATGGAGACGTGGTCAAGGCGCTGCCGCCGGCCGAATGTGCCGAGGCGATGAGCGCCGTGCTGAAGGCGCATGCCCGCGGCGAGACGTACATGCCGCTGCGCGCCATGCTGATGCCGCCGGAGGCCGCGGGGTTCATGGGTGTGATGCCGGCCTGGCGGGGCGGGGCAAACCAGGTGTACTCGCTCAAGACCGTGTGCGTGATGCCGGGCAATCCCGCACGTGGGCTCGATGCCCACCAGGGCATAGTCGCCCTGTTCGACGGCGAGACCGGCCAGACCACAGCGATCCTCGACGCCTCGGCCGTCACCTCGATCCGCACGGCCGCGGTGACCGCGGTGGCGACCGGCGCGCTGGCCCGGACGGATGCGCGGACGCTGGCCATCATCGGCGCCGGTGTCCAGGCGGCGGCGCACATCGAGGCGCTCACGCTGGTGCGGCCGTTCGAGACGATCAACATCTACGCGCCGACACAGGCGCACGCAGACGAGTTGGCACAAAAGGCGAGTGCAGCGGCGCCAAACGTGACGAGATCGCCGACGGCCGAAGAGGCCGTGACCCAAGCGGATGTAATCGTCACAGCGACCAACTCCAAGGAGCCAGTGATCAACTACAGCTGGCTGAAGACCGGCGCTCACGTGAACGCGATCGGTGCCAGCACTCTCAACGCGCGGGAGATCGATACCGACACCGTCGTCAACAGCGCCGTGTTCGCTGACAGCCGGGAGTCGGTCCGCAACGAGGCGGGCGAGTTCTGGCTCGCCGTCAAGGAGGGCGTGATCAGCGGCGAGGACCACGTGAAGGCCGAGCTCGGCGAGGTCCTCAGCGGCATGAAGCCCGGACGACAGAACGACGAGGAGCTGACCGTGTTCCGCTCCCTCGGTCTGGCCGTCGAGGACTTGGCCGCAGCCGAGCACGCCGTCGCAGCCGCCCGGCGCCTCGGGATCGGGACCGAGGTCGAGATTTGATCGCGCTCCAGGAAATCGAGGCCGCCCGGACGCGGATCAAGGGCGAAGCCGTGCGCACCCCGCTCGTCCGACTCCGCGTCGACGACGCACCGGCGGAGATCTACCTGAAGCTTGAGAACCTCCAGCCGATCGGGTCGTTCAAGATCCGCGGCGCCACGAACGCGATCCGCCTGGCCGGCGAGCAAGCGGCGGCTAAGGGACTCGTAACGGCGAGCGCCGGCAACATGGCTCAAGGCGTCGCCTGGGCCGCCCGCGAGCTCGGCGTGCCCGCCACGATCGCCGTCCCCGATCACGCGCCGGAGGCCAAGCTCCAGGCCATCGACGGACTCGGCGGCCAAGTGCTGAAGCTGCCCTACGACGAGTGGTGGAACGTGATCGAGACGAGCCACGTGGACGGCGTCGACGGATTGTTCGTCCATCCGGTCCAGGACGAGGGCGTGATGGCCGGCAACGGCACGATCGGGCTCGAGATCCTGGAGGACCTGCCCGATCCCGACGCCGTCGTGATCCCCTACGGCGGCGGCGGGCTGACGGTTGGGATCGCCAGCGCGATCAAGGCCAAGCGCCCGGACGCGAAGATCTACACGGCCGAGCCGGCCACCGGCGCCGCGCTGCACGCCGCGATGCAAAACGGCGGCCCGACCGAGGTCGAGTATCAGCCGTCCTTCGTGGACGGCGCCGGCAGCCGCCACGTGCTGGCCCAGATGTGGCCTCGTGTGCAGCCGCTGGTCGACGGCGCGCTCTCGGTCCCAATCGACCAGGCAGCCCGGGCGGTTAAAACCCTGGCCGAGCGCGCCCACGTCATTGCCGAGGGGGCCGGCGCGCTGGCCACCGCCGCGGCGCTGAGCGGGAGCGCCGGCCAAGGCAAGGTCGTGTGCATCGTCTCCGGGGGCAACATCAATCTGGCCAAGCTGGCCGAGATTTTCCAAGGAGGTGAGGGGTGACCGATCTACACGCCCCCGTGCTGCCCGGGCCCGGGGCCAGCGACTACGAGCGCTACCTGCGCACCGACGAGCTGCTCTCGCTGCAGAAGACGGCCGAGGAGCGCGAGCACCACGACGAGCTGCTGTTCCAGACCGTGCATCAGTCATCGGAGTTGTGGCTGAAGCTCGCGGTCACCGAAGTCGACGAGGCGGCCGCCGCACTCGAGCAGGAAAACGTCCCGCCCGCCCTCCGGATGCTGCGCCGCGCTGTGCTCTGCCTTCAGTACGTGACGACGCAGATCGAGATGCTCAATCAGATGGACCCGTGGGAGTACCACCAGATCCGCGTCGTCCTCGGCCACGGCAGTGGCTTCGATTCACCCGGCTTCCGTCGCGTGCCGCACGTGACCCAGAGGCTGTGGAAGGCATTCGACCGCGTTCTCAGCAACGCCGGGCTCGGCTTGGAGACGCTCTACCAGCACGGCCGCGAGCACGAGGATCTGTTCGCGCTGGCCGAGCTCCTCACCGAGTGGGACGAGCGGATCTGGGTGTGGCGCTTCCGCCATTACACGATCGTGGCCCGGGCGCTGGGCGAAGAGGCGATCGGCACGCAGGGCACGCCGGTCCAGGTCCTCGGCAAGCTGATCGCGCAGCGGCAGTTGCCGAAGCTGTGGCAGACGCGCAGCCGGCTGGTCGAGCTGTTCGACGCTGAACGTGCCGACGATTGACTACCTAACCGCCCGGCTGACGGGGCGGTTCGTCACGCTTGAGCCACTCGAGCCGGACCACGAGGACGGCCTGTACGAGGCGGCGAAGGGCGACTCAGAGCTGTTCCGCTGGATGCCGGTCGACCTGAGCCGCGATCGCGACACGGTCCGCGATTGGATCGCGAAGTCCATGGAAGCCGCGACAAAGGGCGAAGCGGTCGTCTACACCATCCTCGACGCCGACACGCAGACCTCGATCGGCTCGACCCGGTGGCACGAGATCCGCCTGGAGCACCTGCGCGCTGAGATCGGCTGGACCTGGCTGACGCGCCGCATCTGGGGGCAAGGGCACAACGTCGAGACGAAGCTGCTGCTTCTAACCCAGGCGTTCGAGCAGGCAAAGCTCAGAAGGGTCGAGTTCAAGGCCGATGCCCGCAACGAGCGCTCGCGGGGCGCGCTACTCGCGCTCGGCGCGACGTTCGAGGGAGTCCTCCGCAAGCACATGGTCGTGCAGCGCGGCGAGCCCCGCGACTCGGCCTACTACTCGGTGATCGACGATGACTGGCCGGAGCTCAAGCCCCGGCTACAACAACGCGTCCAACGGCACCTAAGCCGGAGCGCCTGAGGACGTCTCGACCGCCGCGCGGACGTCCGCGGCAACCTTGGCCACGGCGTCATCGCCGTCCTCGAAGATGTTCACGAACGCGAAGAACGCGTGGATCTCGCCTTCGTAGAGGTGCAGCGTGACCGGCACGCCCTCGTACTTCAGCCGCTCCGCGTAGGCGAGCCCCTGGTCGCGCAGCGGGTCGTGCCCAGCGATGACGACGACCGCGGGAGGGAGTCCGGCCAGGCTCTCCGCCAGCGCCGGTGAGGCGTCAACCTCGCTGCGCGTATCGGGGTCGGAGATGTAGTTATTCGTGAACCAAGTCATCTCGGCCTCAGTGAGAAACGTCTCCGGGCCGTCGCCGTAGAGCTTGTAGGACTCGGTTTCCTGGGCTGCCTCGGTCTGGTCAACCGCCGGATATACGAGCACCTGCATGGCGAGCGACGGCCCGCCCCGCTCACGCGCCCGCTGCGTCATCACCGCCGTGAGGTTGCCCCCGGCGCTGTCGCCACCGACGATCAGCGGCTGATCGGCGTAGCGCTCGGCCACCCACTGAAGCGCATCCCAGCTGTCCTCGACCGCGGCTGGGTACGCATGCTCGGGTGCGAGCCGGTAATCGATCGCGATGACGCGGCAGCCCGAATCGACTGCGAGCTTGCGGCACATCGCGTCGTGGCTGTCGAGGTCGCAGATGTCGAAGCCGCCGCCGTGGATCCACAGGATCGTCGCCGGCGCGTCCGGCGGCTCATACCGGCGCGCGCGGATCTCGAAACCGTCGCGCATCGTGATCG
>JBJMLD010000136.1:0-6027 GCA_045805545.1 Solirubrobacteraceae bacterium
CCCGGGCGGATCGAGCGCGCCGGTGCTGACCAAGGACGATCTCGACGTGCCCTACGACTTCGACGCGATGGCCAAGGCCGGCTCGATGCTCGGCTCAGGCGCGATCATCGTTGCCGACGACAGTCGCAGCGTGCTCGACGTGGCGATCAAGGTGGCCAAGTTCTACGCCCACGAGTCGTGCGGCAAGTGCGTGCCGTGCCGCGAGGGCACGAACTGGACGCACAAGATGCTCGAGCGGATCCAGTCGGGCGAGGCGACCCCGATGGACCTCGACATCATGGCTTCCGTGCAGGAGCAGATCATCGGCAACTGCCTGTGCGTGTTGGGCGACGCGATGGCGATGCCGCTCGGCTCGATGGTCGAGAAGTTCCGCGACGAGTTCGAGGCCGAGATCGAAGCAGCGCGCGAGCGTGCAGGGGGAGGGGCACTAGAGGACGTGATCCCGATCGGCGTGGCCGACGAGCACGCCGGCCCTATGCCCGTGCACTGAACCCAGGCCGCGCATGCCCCGCCCCGAGGAGAAAGAGATCCAGCTGACGATCGACGGCCGCGAGGTCAAGGCGATCGAGGGCACGATGCTGGTCGACGCCGCCAAGCGCGGCGACGTCGACATCCCGTACTTCTGTTACGAGCCGAAGCTCGGCAACCCGGTCGGCGCCTGCCGCATGTGCCTGGTCGAGATCGAGGGGATCCCGAAGCTCCAGACCTCGTGCTCGACGCCGGTCAAGGACGGGATGGTCGTCAACACGCAGACCGACCGCGTGCGCCACGCCCAGAACGCGATAGTCGAGTTCCTGCTCGTCAACCATCCGCTCGACTGCCCGGTGTGCGACAAGGGCGGGGAGTGCCCGCTGCAGGACATCACGTTCGGGTGGGGCCTCGGACGCTCGCGCTTCATCGAGCCCAAGCGCCACTTCCAGAAGCCGCTGAACCTCAGCCCGGTGATCGCGATCGACCGCGAGCGCTGCATCCTCTGCTACCGCTGCGTGCGCTTCTCCCAGGAGATCGCCGAGGACTACCAGCTGATCTTCGCCGAGCGCGGGGCCCACACGTTCGTCTCCACCTACGACGGTCACCCCTACGTGGCGCCGTTCAGCGGCAACGTCATCGAGCTGTGCCCGGTGGGGGCGCTGACCTCGACGCCGTACCGCTTCCGCGCCCGCCCGTGGGACAACGAGGATGCCGGCGGCATCTGCACCCTGTGCCCGTCGCAGTGCAACGTCAAGTTCACGGTGCGCGACGAGAAAGTGATGCGTGTGCTGGCCCGCGATCCCGGCCACCCCGGCGTCGACGACGGCTGGCTGTGCGACAAGGGCCGCTTCGCCTACCAGGCAATCCACGTCGACCAGCGCATCACGTCTCCGCTCGTGCGCGACGGCGGCGAGCTGCGCGAGGTGTCCTGGGAGCGGGCGCTGGACGCCGCGGCCGGCCTGGCCCGTCACAAGGGCCGAGTCGGTGCGCTGGTCGGCGGTCAGGCGACGAACGAGGAAGGCTTCCTGCTCCAGCGGCTGCTGCGGGAGGGACTCGACTCCGCCGACATCGACTCGCGCATGTTCGGCTCCACTGCGCTCGAGATCACGCGGGCGCTGGCCGACCCGGCGCTGCAGGCCACCGTTCCCGACATCGAGTTCGCCCACACCGTGCTGCTCGTCGGCTGCGATCCGCTCGACGACGCGTCGATCCTCGACCTGCGCATTCGCAAGGGCGTGCGCCGGCGCGGCGTGCAGCTGGCTATCGCCACCGACCGGCCCACCGCGCTCGACGTCAACGCGCAGACGATCGTCCGCTACGAGCCGGGCGAGGCCGCGGCGTTCCTGAGCAACCTCGCTGACGAGCTGAGCGGCGGCGCCGAGGGCGAGCTGGCCAAGCTGCTGCGCGAGGGGGGCGAGGACGTCGTCATCCTGTGGGGCGAGCGGATCGGATCCGAGGCCGCGGCGACGCTGCTGCGCATCGCCGAGTTGCTCGAGCTGCGCGGGCGCGAGGGCGCCGGGCTGCTCGAGATCCCGGCCGGCGCCAACGGCCGCGGGCTCAGAGAAGTAGGCGTGATTCCCAACGCCGGACCGGGCTACACATCGTCCGCGTCCGACGGTCGCGGCTCGGCCGAGATCGGCGAGGCGGCAGCCGGCGGCGATCTGAGCGCCCTATACCTGTTCCAGACCGACCCGGTTCGCGACCTGCCTGACCGCGCCCTGTGGGAGCGAGCGATGAACAGCGCGGCGCTCGTCGTCGCCCATGCGTCGGTTCTCACCGAGGGCCTGCGCGAGCACGCCAACGTGATCTTCCCCGCCGAGTCCTACGCCGAGAAGGAGGGCACGGTCGTACATCCCGACGGGCGCCTCCAGCGGCTGCGGATCGCGATCGCCCACCCGGGCCAGGTGCGCGCCAGCTGGTCGGTCGTGGCCGAAATCGCCCAGCGGGTGGGCCTCGACACCGGCGTTCTGACCAGCTCGATGGTGTTCGAGCAGCTCGTCGATGCCGTCCCGTTCTACGCCGGGTTGACGCTCGAGGAGATCGGGGGCCGTGGCGTCCGCTGGCCGGTGCGTGCCGAGTTCGACGCTGGGCCGGTGAACGGAGCGGAGCGGACCCCGACGCCCGCGAGAGCCGCGCCGCCCACCGACTCGAACGGTGCGCTTCGTCTCGGCACCTATCGCCCGATCTGGGCCTCGCCCGAGGTCGAGATCTCGCCCGCCCTGCAGTACACGGTGGCGCGCCAGCAACTCGAGATCTCGCCCGAGGATGCCTCGCGCCTGGGGATCCGCAGCGGTGAGGAGGTGCAGGTGGCGCAGAACGGAACTTCGCTGCGCGCGCGGGCCGCCGTCCGCTCCGGCATCCCCACCGGAACCGTGTTCCTCGCCACCGGCGTGGCCGAGGACTCGGCCAACGCGCTGACCGAGCCGACCGTGGAGGTGGGCAAGGCGTGATCCCGTTCGCCGACGTCAACTACTTCGAGCCGTGGTGGATCCAGATCATCAAGTCGCTCGTCATCTTCGTCGTCGCGTTCGCGATCCTGCCGCTGCTCACGGTCTACGAGCGCAATCTGCTCGGCCGGTTCCAGGCCCGCTACGGCCCCAACCGGGTCGGACCGTTCGGGCTGGCGCAGCCACTGGCCGAGATCGTCAAGTTCGCCACCAAGGAGCCGTTCCGGACCAGCACGTCGGTCGGCTTCCTCTACCGGCTCGCCCCGATGATCGCGATCCTCACCGCGATCGCCGGCCTGGCGCTCGTGCCGTTCGGCGACGTGCAGCACGTGTTCGGCCGACGGATCGGGCTGTACGGGATCGACGTCTCGATCGGCCCGCTGTACGTGTTCGCACTGGCCGGGATCTCGTTCTACGGGATCATGCTCGGCGGCTGGGCCTCGGGCTCCAAGTACTCGTTCCTCGGGGCGATGCGCGGCGCCGCCCAGCTGATCTCCTACGAGGTTTCGCAGGGCCTGTCGCTCGTCGGCGTGATCATCATGGCCCAGACGCTGTCGCTCACCGGGATCGTCCATGCCCAGGCGGGACACCTCTGGTACTTCATCCCGCAGTTCGTCGGCTTCCTGATTTTCATGGTGGCCTCGTTCGCCGAGACGAACCGCGCCCCGTTCGACCTCGTCGAGGCCGACGCCGAGCTGGTCGGCGGCTACTTCACCGAGTACGGCGGCACACCGTTCGTCTCCTACCTGTTCGCCGAGTACATGAACATGGCCGTCGTCTCCGGCATCGCGGTGACGGTGTTCTTCGGCGGCTGGCTGCTCCCGTTCGGGATCCATCCCCCGGGGTGGGTAGACCCGATCGTCGTGGTCGTGAAGATGTTTATGTTCATCACGTTCTTCATCTGGATCCGGGCCACGCTGCCGCGCCTGCGCTACGACCAGCTGATGTCGTTCGGGTGGAAGATCCTGCTCCCGCTCGCGACGCTCAACCTTCTTGTAACCGCGATCCTGGTGGTGGCCTGATGGGGTATGACCCTGGAGCCGATGTCATCGAGGTAATCCGCCCGCCCGCCCCGGGCCGGGCGGCGGGCGCCTACCGCGTCTTCGGCGAGACCCTGCGCGGGCTGAAGACGACGTTCGCGCGGATCCTCGAGGGCCCGGTGACGATCCAGTATCCGGAGGAGAAGACGCCGGTCTACCCGCGCTTCCGCGGCCGCCACAAGCTGCATCGCTTCGAGGACACCGGCCTCGAGAAGTGCGTCGGCTGTTCGCTGTGCGCCGCCGCCTGCCCGGCCGACTGCATCCGCGTGGTGGCGGCGGAGAACACGCCCGAGCATCGCATCTCGGCCGGCGAGCGCTACGCGGCGGTGTACGAGATCAACATGTCGCGCTGCATCTTCTGCGGTTACTGCGAGGTCGCGTGCCCGTTCGATGCGATCACGATGGGCCACGACTACGAACTGTCCGACTACACCCGCTCGGACCTGATCTTCACCAAGGAGATGCTGCTGGCCGAGGCGATCGAGCGCACGCCGCTGCGGAGCGAGGGTGAGTAGGGTGCAGGCCGGAGCTCGCACGTGAGCGCAGTCCTGTTCTTCATCGCCGCGATCCTCGCGATCGCGGGCGCGATCGGCGTGGTGACGCTGCGCAATCCGTTCTACAGCGTGCTGGCCCTGGTCGCGCACCTGATCGCGCTCGCCGCCCTGTTCCTGCTGCTGCGGGCCGAATTCGTGGCCGCCGTCCAAGTGATCGTCTACGCCGGCGCCGTGATGGTGCTCTACGTGTTCGTCGTCGCCTACATCGGGCAGGGTGAGGAGCTGGCCGCCGGGACGGCGCTGCGGATCCTCGGGCCGGTGTTCGCGTTCGCGCTGGCCATCGAGCTGTGCATCGCGATGCTCGGCTCGGCGCTGAAGGGAATCTCCTCCAAGGGAGCCCCTTACGTGTTGGGCTTCGGGACGCCGCGACACATCGGCACGCTGTTTCTGACCAAGTATCTGTTCCCGTTCGAGCTCGCCTCGCTGCTGTTGCTGGTGGCGGCGATCGGCGCGGTCATGCTGGCGCGGCGGCGGCGCGGCCTCGGACCGGCCGGCGAGGACACGGAGATCCGCGTGCGTGCCCCGCGGCCGGCCTACACCGGGACGATGGCCGAGGCGGCCGGCGTCCGCCACGCCGTGGCCCAGGACGAGGAGATCGAGCCGGAGGTCGAGGTCGTGGGCACGAAGCCGAAGAGCGAGCTGGAGTAGGGCATGGCGATCGGTTGGTATCTCGTCGTCTCTGCGCTGGTCTTCTGCATTGGCGCGGCCGGCGTGCTCGCCCGGCGCAACCCCCTGGTCATCCTGCTCTGCCTGGAGCTGATGCTGAACGCCGCCAACCTGGCGTTGGTCGCGTTTGCGCGCATGCACGGCGGCGAGGACGGACAGATCTTCGCGCTGATCGTGATGGTGATAGCCGCCTGTGAGGTCACAGTCGGGCTCGGGCTGATCGTCGCCATCTATCGCCGGAACCTTCCGATCGACGTCGACGAGCTGAGCGAACTGAACGGATGAAAGAGACCACGTTCGGCTGGCTGGTGCTGCTGTGTCCGCTGGTCGGCACCATCCTGATCTCGCTGACTTGGCGCTGGCTGCCCGGCCGCACCGCGGGCTGGATCGGGACGGCGGCCATCGCCCTGGCCTTTGCCTTCTCGGTGGCCATGTTGGTCAAGATCCTCGGGACGGCCGAGGCGCACCGGCGCTTCACCTCGACGCTGTGGAACTACGCCAGCACCGTCGGGGTGGACGCCAAGCTGTCGATCCTCGTCGATCCGCTGTCGGTGTTCATGTGCCTGGTCGTCTCCGGCGTGTCGACCATGATCCACCTGTACTCGGTCACGTACATGGCCAGCGACCGAGGCATCCGGCGCTACTTCGCCTACCTGAACTACTTCGTCTTCTCGATGCTCCTGCTCGTGCTGGCGGGGAACTTCTTCCTGCTCATCGTCGGCTGGGCGTTCGTCGGCGCCGCCTCCTATCTGCTGATCAGCTTCTGGTACCGCCGCACGACCGCTACTCGCGCTGGCCTGAAGGCGTTTGTCATCAACGTGGTCGGCGATGTCGGGCTGGTGCTCGGCA
>JBJMLD010000137.1:0-22673 GCA_045805545.1 Solirubrobacteraceae bacterium
ACCGGCAGCCGGTGCGTGCCGTCGCCCTGCGCCATCAGCGCGCCGTCGAACGGCTCGCCGTCGATCGCGCCGCGGATCTTCACGAGCCCGCGGGTGCCGAAGAGCTCGGCCGCGTCGTCCATCACCACGCACGTCCATGCGCCCGGGTTGTCGCCCTTACAAAGTTCGGCGTCGAACTCTCTCACCATGAGAGCTCATGCTCGCATACACATCAAGGTCATCGCAGAGCGTTGGCTCGAGCACGCTGGCACCGACCATCTATTCCGTGATCGTTGTGGATCCGGAGCTTTCGGTACACGCGTCCGAGGTGAGCCTCGATCGTCTTGGGGCTCAGGAACAACTGGGTCGTCGCCTCGCGGATTGTCGCGCCGTGGGCGATGAGCATTGCGACGCGCTGCTCCTGGGCGGTCAGCTCGTCGGCTTCCACGCGATCGCGTCGAGCACGAGCGGTCAGCGCCGTGGCGTCGAGCTCACGCGCTGCCCGGGCGGCCCACGGGGCGGCGTCCAGCTCGGAAAGGCGGCTTGGGCCGAGGCGAGGTGACCGCGAGCATCGACTCGACGGTGGCTTCGCCGCAACCGCTCCCCGAAGCACAGCTGCGTGCGGGCGCGCCCGAAGATGTCGCGTGGAGAGTCGTGCAATGCCAGCGCCACCTCGAAGTGGTCCACAAACGTTTCGTCGGTAGCCACGAGACCGCGGCATCTCGCCGCAACAGCTCGGGCCCACGGCGACGGGAGGTGGTGAGCGCGAACTTGAAGCCCTGCGGTCACCGAGCTCGCCTCCTGCCGGTGACCGAGAGCGAGCAATGCCTCGACGAGGTCAGGCTCGTATCGGACGATGGATGGTTCCAGCAGCCCGGCGGCTTGCGCCCTGGCGGCGCACCGGCTGAGCTGCCAGGCGGCTACCGCAACGTTGCCCAGGGAAAGTTCGAGCAGCCCGAGAACATGATCGACCCACACATCGAGGAGGGCCACGTTCGCACGCGCCGCGTACGCGCCGACCTCGGCTGCGCAGTTCCGACAGCTCGACTCCCGGCCGCGCACGGCCTCGACCGATGCCGCGCCCAGCAGTGACATCACCCGGAACGGGAGGATCATGCTGCGTGAAATCGGGGGCGCGAGCTGCGACATCGATCGTGCTACTCCTCCGGCGGGACCTCCGGTCGGCCACGCAGACGTTGGTTGAACCAGCTGGCCAGACGCGAGGAGGCGCGGACGGACGCGGCGCCGTCCGCGGCGCCGGCGGGGAGCCCAGGATGTGATGCATCCGGTTCCGCTGGGGGCGCCAGCACGTCGTGCGTCGTGTCTTTGAAGACGAGTGGTGGGAGTGTCCAGGCCATGTCTTGGTCGTGCTCTTGGATGACGGCCGAACTCTCCCGTATGGCGCTAACAACTCGCTCACATCGCCTAACCGGGGCCGCGAGCGCGTTTTCAGCTCGTGGGGTCAGGCAGGCGGGTCAGGTGGTGCGCGACCCGCACCTGCCAGAGCGGCGCTCCGGCTCGGCTGGCCGCTCGCGAGGCCTCCGCAAGATGAGAAGCGGCCAGTCCCACCTCACCCATCGCGGCAGCCAATCGGCCGAGGTAGAACGTCACCGGTCCCCACACTCCGAAGGCGGGAAAAGCAATCTGGTGGTGCCATGGCTCGAGCAGCCCGTAGAGCGTTCGCGCCCCGTCTTGGTCGCCGAGCGTCGAGCACACGTGCGCGTATATGCAGACGACCGCGAGCCACGTCACGTCATACGGCAGATCGCGAAAGCCGGACGACGCAGCCGGTTCAACAACCGTCGCCGCTTCGGCGAGCCGGGATTCTTCGCTCAATGCCAGCGCGAGCGTGGCGCGGAATCCCGGAACGCCCGGATTCTCCTGCACCGTGCGCTCGAGCATCGGCACGAGCTGACCCATCTGCCCGGCCTCGAACGCCACCGATGCCTGTTGTGCGGCGAAGCAGGCGAGTGCATCCGGCTCGCTGCGCTGGCCGAGTTCGAGAGCCTCCGAGGACAGCCGGCTCGCGTCTTCGAGCTGACCGGCGATGATGGCGAGGTTCGCCTCGTCCGCGCAGGACAGCCACAGCGCCGTGGGATGACGGAATCGGTCGGCGAGTCCGCGCTCGCGGGCGAACCATGAGCGCGCGGTGTCCACATCGCCGGACTCGAGGCATGCATAGCCGCGCCAGTGGTAGGCGTAGAAGCGCACGATGGGATCGCGCAGGTGCTCAGCGACGGCCACAGCTTCGGCGGCGTTCGAGGTTCGCTCGGCCAACGTATGCGGCGCGAGCAACGTGACGAAGCGCTGGTTGAGGACTTCGCTCAGGGTGTCGGCATCGTCTAGGCGCCGTGCCATGGCTAGCGCGTCATCGGTCAAGCTGCACCGCCGGTCCCACTCCGGCGCGTACATGAGCTCTGCAGCCCGCATCGCGAGCAGCCAAGCGCGCTCGATACTGTCGCGGTCGTCGACGATTTGCAGCGCGGCGTCCAGCATCGCGATGCGGTGCTCGTCGATCACTCCGGTCTCGCTCTGCATGCCGCGCGAGTTCGCGAGGACGGCACGAACCAACCCGCTTTCGTGTCCGATCTGTCGCGCGAGCTCGGCCGCCTCGAGCAGCGTGCCCCGGAACGCCAGCTCGCCGGCTTGCCGCTCGGCCTCTCCGCGCCTCACCAACAGATCGCACCGCTGCTCGGCGCTTGCGCCAGGGCGATCGCCGAGTAGCTCGAGAGCGACCCCGTACCACCGTCGGGCCTCGTCGGGGGCCAATTTCGCCATCGCGTCGTCGCCGGCGAGGGTTGCGTATCGAAGCGCCGGCCCGGCCGCGGCCGCTCCGGCCGCGACTGAGTGCCGCGCAAGCTCCGCGGTCGGCCACCGCCGCTCGTCAGAATGCGCCTCCATCGCGCGTAGGACACGCCCGTGCAGCTCGGTTCGCCGGGCTGAACCGAGCTCGTTGTAGATATAGCGCTGCATGATCACGTGCGCGAACCGGAATCGTGAGGATCGGCCGGGCACGTCAAGCAGCACAGCGGCATCGGTCGCGTGCGCCAGCGCGTCCGCGGGCGCCTGCACGTCCGCTACCTCGGACAGCAGATCGAATTCGAACTCCTCGCCGAGCACCGCCGCCGTCCGAAGGCACTGCCGGACATCTGCACCCAATCTCGCAAGCCGTTGGCCAAGCGCTTCCGTGAGGCTCAGCGGCAGATGCCCACCCGGGTCGGCTCCCGCTGACAGCTTCCAACGGCCGCCCACGTTGTCCACTGCGCCTGCTTCGACAAGACCCCGCATGACCTCGGTGATGAGGAACGGGTTGCCGCTCGTGTTGGCCGCGACTGCGTCGATGAGATGCTCGTCCACCACCTCGGTTGGATCGTCCGAGATCGCACGAACGAGCGCCCCGACGTCCTCGCTCGGCAGCCCTCCGAGCTCAAGCCGGCTAATCAGTGCGTTTCGATGCAGATCGGCTAGCAGTTCACGCAGCGGGTGATCCTGGTCGAGCTCCCGGAGGCGGCATGTGCAGAGCAGCATCAGCGGCGCACGCCGAGGCGAGGTGAGCATTCGCCGGAGCAGCTTCAGCGTAGGAACGTCGGCCCAATGGAGGTCGTCGAGTATCAGCAGGACAGGTGCGCCGGCACCTGCGGCCTCGAGCAGCCCGTCGATCGCTTGGTAGAGCACGTAGCGCTCGGATTCGCTGGCCTTCGCGGGCCGCTGGAGCGCTTGCGGAGCGAGCGCCGGCACGAGCCGGGTCAGCGAGTCGCCGTAGCGAGCGATGTGCATGTCGAGCAGACGTCGCGGTGCGTGTTCGATCAGGTGCTCGAGCGCCTCGACAAACGGCTGATACGGGAGGTCAAGCGCCTCATCGCAGCGGCCCGCCAGCACGAGCGTTCCCGTCCGATGGGCGTCACGTGCCAGCTCGGCGACGAGCCGGGTCTTACCGATCCCTGGGTCACCCGTGACAAAAGCAGATCTTCGCTCGAAGCGGGCGTCCGCCAACACGTCGTTCAGCGCTGCCCGTTCGTCGCGGCGACCAACGAAGATGCGTGGGCCGTGAGGTTGCAGCCGACTGGGAAGAGGCGCAAATACTCCTTCCCTCTGTGGCCCTCCACCGTCCCGCCCATCCCGCACGACCGCGTGCTGACTATCCGGCGTCGTCCTCAACGAGGGCTTCTGCTCCAGGATGTCGGCCTGCATATCCGTCAGGGCCGGCCCTGGCTGCAGCCCGAGCTCCTCGGAAAGGGCTACGCGTACTCGCTGGTAGATGTCGAGTGCGTCGGACTGACGGTCGCTGCGGTACAGGGCAAGCATCAGCTGTGCGCCTATCCGTTCCCGGGTCGGATGGCTTGCCAGCAGTGCCTCGAGTTCTGCGATTAGCTGGGCATGTCGCCCCAGCTGCAGGTCGGCATCGATACGGGACTCGTGGGCGGCGAGGCGAAGCTCCTCGAGGCGTCGAATCTCCGCCTGAGCGAAGTCCTCAAAGGACACCTCGGCCAGTGGCGGCCCGCGCCAGATCTGCAGTGCATCGCGAAGGAGCTCCGCCGCGTCAGCGTACGAGTGGTGCTCAAGCGCCTGCTGCCCGGCCTCGACGTGCTGCTCGAACAAGGCTGCGTCCACCCGATGCGGCTCGGCTGCCAGGAGGTAGCCGCCGCTGACCGTTCGTAACACCGGCTCCTCGGTGTCATCCAACGGAGCCAGAGCTCTACGCAGGCGCGCTACGGTCATCTGCAAACGATTGCCGGACCCCGAACGAGCAGAGCCCCAGAGCGCATCGCTCAGGACGTAGCTCGGCACAGCTCGTCCTCGCTGGATCAGCAGCAACGCGAGTAGGGCGAGCTGCCGCCGCCCGCCTATTGCGAGCTGCCGATCGGCGTTCCAGACCTCTATTTGGCCAAGGATTCGGAAGCACGCGGGCGGCGCTCGCGCGGGCCGCGGACCTGATCGCACGGGCGGCGAGCCTGGCGTGACGCCCGTGCCGGGGCGGCCCGTCAGGGTCAAAACAGCCTCGTCAGTGCCACCGAACCTCCACCACGCACACCCCCCGGGACGACGCATGGGCGCGGTGAGGAGCACGCTACACCGGGCCAGCAACCAGGTCAAACGGATGTGTAGGAGCGCGTTCCGCCATACACCGCTAGGGGCGAGGCTAGGCTCCTCGTGTGCCCAAGGGACGGCTCGAGACTTTCAGCGACGGCGTGATCGCGATCCTGATCACGATCATGGTGCTCGAGCTGCACATCCCGGCCGGTACTTCATGGCATGCGTTGGGGCACGAGCTGCCGGTGCTCCTTGCTTACGTGCTCAGCTTCGTGTACCTGGGGATCTATTGGAACAACCACCACCACATGATGGCGGCCGTCTCCCGGGTGAGCGGCGCGGCGCTGTGGGGCAACCTGCACCTGCTGTTCTGGCTCTCACTGATCCCATTCAGCACCGCGTGGATGAGCGAGCACCGGTTTCCCCCGGTCCCGACCGCCGTCTACGGGATCGTTCTGCTCGCTGCTGCGATCGCGTACTTCGTCCTGCAGACGACGCTCTTGCGCGGGGAAGGCGAGCAGTCCAGGCTGCGTGCCGCCCTCGGTTCAGACGTGAAGGGCAAGATCTCACCGCTCCTGTACTGCATCGGGATCGGCTTAGCGTTCGTGGACCGCTGGCTCGGCGTGGCGGTGTACGTCGCCGTGGCGTTGATCTGGCTGGTGCCTGACCGTCGCGTCGAGCGGCATCTGACCAGGGCTCCCGCCGACCCAAGCGAGTAGGCGCGGGCCGGCCAGCAGCGGACCTTGTTCCCTCTAGGCTCGGACGGGGGTCGCTGCTGCGAGCCGGGCCGCCGAGTCCGGATCGTGGGAAGGCAGGTAGACCGTCGGGTGTTGTGCGCAGTGAGCGAGGATCGTGTCGAGCGTCGCCACATGAACCTTGGGGTCGGGGCCGATTGCATCCGCGCGCCTGGCATGGAGCTGTTCGAGCGAGTCGGTCGCATCACCGGCCAGCATTACGTGCCGGCCCGCGTCGTCGACACAGATCACGGAGACGTGGCCCGGCGTGTGTCCTGGCGTGTCGACGGCAACGATGCGTGCGTCATCGCTGAGCGCCCGACTGCGGGGGAACGCTCCGAATGGGCCATCGTCGAGCGCGAATGGCTCGGGAGCGAATCCCGGCGGGAGCGGCTGACGCAGGACGCGACGCATGACCCGCGGCATCGGCGAGCCGAGGAACTGAAGCTCCGTCTCATTGAGCAGGACTCGACCGCGCACGTGAACCAGCCCGTCGATGTGGTCGCCATGGGCGTGGGTGAGTACGACCTCGGAAACGTCGTCGAGGGTCATACCTGCCGCGGCCACCGCAGCTGGAAGCTCCTGTTCGCGAGTGACCTCCATCCGCGCGAAGGGGACGTTCCGCGCTGCCGCCGTCTCGCCGGTGTCGACGAGTCGTAGAACTCCCGCGTGCTCGATCAGCCAGCAGTGGATCGGAACAGGATCCGAGAACTCGCCCGGCGTGAATAGATCAAGTTGTCGCCGCCGGCCAAGGCTGGGGAACAGGAAGCTGTGCTTCAAGCGCACGGCTCCCGTGGTGAGGGCGTGGATCTTCATTTTCCTCTTCTCTGGTTTGCGGCAGCGCCCCGCGGGACGCCCCGGTGGGTGGGCGCGAAGCCGCGCAGAATCAACTCGACGATGCCTTCGGCTAGACGGCGGTCGATTGGTCCGCCGGTGATCAGCAGCCGGTAGAAGATCGCCCCGC
This sequence comes from Solirubrobacteraceae bacterium, assembly GCA_045805545.1. GTDB lineage: Bacteria > Actinomycetota > Thermoleophilia > Solirubrobacterales > Solirubrobacteraceae > Palsa-465. The sequence continues at coordinate 6,709 of JBJMLD010000137.1, forward strand.
CGAGCACGTCGAGGACGAGCTCGAGATCGAGGTCTCGACGTAAGTCACCACGTCGCACGCCGCGTTTGATGACCGTGCTGAGCGCTGCTCGTCGCCCGGTCAAGAACTCATTGCGGACCATCCTCGCCAGCGTGGGGTTGCTGTGGGCCTCTTCAACGAGCGACGGCATCAAGCGGGGGGCGACCGAACCCGTGTAGAGATCGACCGCTTGCTCCATCAGATCGAGCAGGTCGGCGCGCGTTGAGCCGGTGTCCGGGATGGCGATCTCGCTTACCAGCGTCGCGACCGCGGCAGCGATCACCAGGTTCTTCGAGCGGTACCGGCGGTAGATGGTCGCCTTCCCCACACCCGCCCGCTCCGCTACGTCGTCGATTCGCAGACCGCGCACCCCGCGCTCCGCCATCAACTGCAGTGTGGCCGCGACTATCGCGCGATCAGCTCGCTCGTCCTTGGGCCTACCGATGGCGCGACTGTAACAGAATTACGAGACTAGCCAGTCTCGAAACCGGCGGGCGCCGGCGCACGAGCGTGACAACTGTTAGCGGACTGCGCGGCGCAGCGTTCGCGGCAGGCCGAACTGCGGAAAGACGCTGCTGTCGGCGAACCAGGTGATCGCGGAGATCTGCGCGCCCTCAAGCGTGAGGACGAACATTGCGACTAGTCGCGCGAGCTCGGTTCGCGGAGTTGGGAAGTAGACCCCGAAGGCAGGCTGGGTGTTGGCGCGGGTCGGCACGAGCAGCGGAGCACCGCGCCGCGCAGTGCGGTCGCGCAGGAAAGTGCCGATGGCGAGCTGACCCTGGTACTCGTAGGGCTCCGGCGGCATCGTCAGCCAGGCGTCGGCGGTGAGCAAGGCGACGACGGCGTCCGTGTCGCCTGCCTCGATCGCGTCGGCGAAGCTGCCGACGATGTCGCGTTCACGCTTGGAGTTCGGGAGCGGCGCCCGTTCGCGGTCGCTGGCGGGCAGGCGCGCGTCGAATGCGGCACGCGCGCGGCGCAGCAGATTGTTGACCGCTGGCTCAGTCGTCTCGAGCATCTCGGCGACCTCGCCGGCGCGGTAGCCGAGCACGTCGCGCAGCACGAGTACCGCGCGCTGCTGTGGCGGGAGGTGCTGCAGGCCGACAATGAATGCCAGCGCGATCGCCTCTCTGGTCTCGTAGCGTGCCTCCGGTCCGGGAGCCTCGTCGGCGATGCCGTCGAACAGGACATCTGGGTAAGGCTCGAGCCAGATCGGTTCGCTGTAGCGGGTTGGTTCAGGCATCTCGGTCATCCGATGCAGGTCCTCCGGCCGGCGTCGGCTCGCGCGCAGAGCGTCCAGTGAGCGATTGGTGGCGATTCGGTAGAGCCAGGCGCGGATCGATGCGCGCTCCTGGAAATGCTCGAGTCCGCGCCATGCGGCGAGCAGCGTCTCCTGCAGCAGATCCTCGGCATCCTGGGCCGAGCCGATGATCCGGTAGACGTGAAGCTGGAGCTCACGTCGGTAGACGTCGGTCAGCTCGCGGAACGCGTTCTCGTCGCCGGCGCGCGCGCGAGCGAGCGTCTGCCCGGTCACGTTCGCATCCTTGCACCGACTGTTCCTTTCATCCGCATCACAGTAATGACGTCGCAGCGGATGGAAACTTGCCGATCAATTTTGCTCGCGTCGATCGCCTCATCTGAAAACACCAACTGAGGGAGAACGAGATGGGAAAGATCGTGATGAGCGGCCCGCAGAACGTGTCACTCGATGGAGTGGTCCAGGATCCGGATGGCAAGGAGGGTTTTGAGGTCGGCGGCTGGTTCGTCGAGTTTGGAGGCAAGGACCTCGAAGAGTGGAACAAGGTCGCGCTCGACGAGGCGCTGCGCGCCGAGGCATGGCTACTGGGTCGCAGAAGCTACGACTTCTTCGGTGCGCGGTGGCGACCCCGGAGTGGCGAGCTTGCCGACAGGTTGAACGGCATGCCGAAGTACGTGGTGTCCTCGTCTCTCCAAGATCCAGACTGGAACAACTCGATAGTCCTCATAGGCGACGTGGTGACCGAAGTCTCGAAGCTGAAGCAGGAGCTGGACGGAGAAATCGTCGTCCCTGCCAGCTATCGGCTCGGCCGTACGCTGATCGAGCACGACTTGGTCGACGAGTTGCGGATGGTCATCTTCCCTGTCGTGCTCGGAGCTGGCGAGCGCCTGCTCGGCGAGCACGGTGACAAGAAACCCATGCGCCTCGTCGACACGAAGACGATCGGGGACGGCCTCGTTCTCCTCAGCTACGAGTTCGTCCGGTAGGTCTGGCGGCTTGGGCTACGACGAGGGCTTGACCAGTCCGAGCGCGACGAGGCTGTCGCCAGTAGCGGCGATCGCGTCGGCCGGAGGACGCGGCGCCCAGCCGAGGAGCTGTGTCGCTTTGTCGTGGGCGGCGTTTCGGGCCTTTCCGAGCTCGGGCACCAACTGCCGCAGCGACGGATCCCGGAGTGCCGCGAGCCTGACGAGCCAATTCGGCAGAACACGTGTCGGCACACGCGCCGCAGTTGCGCCCATGCGCTGCTTGAGCGCGAGGGCGATCTCGTGCACGGTGACGAAGTCGCCCGAGACGCCGATGAACCTCTCGCCGGCCGCCGCTGAGTCAGTCATGGCACGAACGTGGAGATCGGCCAGGTCCCGTACATCGACGACCCCGTAGCGCAGCTTCGGGACGCCGGGCATCGCCCCGTCGAGCAGACGTTGCACGAGTTGTATCGACGTCGAGTAGTCGGCACCGAGCACCGGCCCGAGAACGGCGGTCGGGTTGACGACGGCGAGCTCCAGCCCACCACCCTCGCCGCGCACGAACTCCCAGGCCGCCCGCTCGGCAAGCGTCTTTGACTTCGCATACGCGCTCAACTCGCCGCTCGCGTCACTCCAGTCGTCCTCGGAGAAGGTCCGCGGGCCGTCGAGCCGATGGCCATATCCGATCGCCGCGAACGACGACGTGAGCACGACTCGGCGAACGCGTGCATCGCGGGCCGCCCGCAGGACGCGAAGCGCCCCCTCGCGGGCCGGCACGATCAGCTCGTCCTCGTGCGTCGGCACGCCGGCGGGGAACGGCGACGCGACGTGGAGAACGTAAGCGCAGCCCTGGGCCGCGTCGGCCCAGCCGGCATCACTCACGAGATCGGCGACCGCGAACTCCAGGCCCGCGTCCGGCGCGCCGCCCGTCGCCAGCAGCGCCCGGACGGCCGCTTCACGGTCCGCCGAGCGCACAGTCGTGCGAACGCTGTAGCCGGCCTCTAGCAGCCGAAGAATGCAGTGCGAGCCGACGAACCCCGACCCACCGGTGACCAGCACACGATCGCGCATTGGAGCTCGTCTAGCGGGTCTCGATGGCCAGGTCGAGCCCGAGGGCGATCAGCACCGTCCCGAGCGTGCGCTCGATCCGCTTCTTGATCACGCCGCGACCCAACCACGTGCGGGCTCGATCGGCCGCGACCACCACGCCCGCGCACCAGGCGGTGTCGAGAATCACTTGAATCGTCGCCAGTGCGATCACGGTGGGGAGCACCGGGCCGCTGCGGGGCAGGAACTGCGGGAAGAACGAGACGGCGAATACTGCTGCCTTGGGGTTCGCCGCGATCGAGACGAGCGAGGCACGAAATGCCGCGCCCGGTGTCCGGCCACGCGGTCGCACCGTGGTGAGTGCGGTGTCCAGGCCGTCGCTATGGCCAGCGCGCGCGTCGCGCCACGCCTGCACGCCCAGAACCACCAGCACCAGCCCGCCGACAACGTGCAGGACGTCGAACAGCACGCGGTTGGCCGAGAGCAGCACGGACAGTCCGGCGCCGCCCGCCACCGCCCAGCAGAACACGCCGATCTCGTTTCCGGCGACTGCGGCCAGACCGGCCCGCCGGCCGTCGCGGATCGTCCGATGGAGGAACAGGGCCGTGGCGGGGCCCGGCAGCGCGGCAAGCACCAGGCACGCGAGCAAAAAGGCCGGGAGCACGCGCAGGACCTGGTCGATCACCCAATCATTGTGACGCCTTGGGGCCGGTCAGGCTGCCGCGCACGAGCGAACCAGCGCGTCGACGTCGTCGGTCTCGAAGGCGGCGAGGTAGCCGGCCAGGAGCCCTCGCTGGTGCTTATCGACGACCGGTGGGAGGCGCTCGGGATCGACGGAGTCAAGCGAGGCACGGGCGCGCTGCAGGGCGCTGTTGACGGCGGTCGGGCTCATGCCGAGGAGCGCGGCTACCTCGTCGGCGCGCCAACCGAGGACGTCGCGCAGCAGCAACACCTCCCGTTGGCGACGCGGCAGCGTCTGGACGACCGCAATCAGCGCCAGGCGGAGGTTCTCGCGGGCAAGCGCCAGCTCTATGGGCGACGCCTCAATGACGTCTTCCCGAAACTCGTCCACCGGCACCGGCCGCCGCGCGCGACCGTTCGCGGCGTCGACGCAGACGTTGTTGGCGATCCGGTAGAGCCAGCTGCGCAGCGGCGCACGCCCTTCGAAGCGGGCTGCGCCACGCCACGCCCGCAGCAGCACCTCCTGGACGGCGTCCTCGGCATCGAACTGACACCCGAGCCGGCGCCGGCAGTAGGCCTTCAGCTCGGAGCGATGCGCGGCGATCCGGTCAGCCAACTGGGGTGTCGTCGTCATCGCGCCAGCTCCTGGACCGGGACGCCGGCGCCGCGTAACAGCGCGGCATAGCGGCATCCGTCGTCGATACAGGCACGGCCGCGCAGGATCGTGGCGGCAGGCAGGCCTGTGGCCACCGTGGGGGCGGGACGCTCGGCGCTGAAGCGCGGATACATGACCAGCTGGCGCTGGAGCGGAGGCCAGCCGCTGTCCCGGGCCGCGCCGGCGAGCCAAGCCGCGCGCGCTCCGCCGGCCACGATCAGCTGTTCGGACGCGGCGCCGAGCTCGCCGGCGTGATCGCCCAGCCATTGCAGCGCGCTCAGCTCTTCGAAGCTCCCACGCTCTTCGAGCAGCGAGACGAGGAGGCAGTCGCGCAGAAGCGAGCCGGGCAAAGCCATCGCGTCGGTCAGCACCAAAGCGACGGCCTGGACCTCGGCTGCGGGCCAGCGAACGGTGGCGCGCAGTCTGGCGGCGCCGAAGCGGAGGGTCAGGTTGGCCAGCGGCACGCCGGGCAGACTTGCATCGCCTTGCAGGAAAGGGAATGACCGATCGCGTAACGCCGTATTGCCGGATCGGCATCGCCAGCCGCAGCCTCAGGAGCCATACTTGCCCCGTGCCCGAGCAAGCTCACATCCTGCCTTTCCCGCAAGCCCCGAACGGGATCGAGCTGCGTCATCTGCGCGCGTTCGTAGCCGTGGCCGAGGAGCTCAATTTCGCCCGTGCCGCCGAGCGGCTGTACGTCTCGCCGCCCGCGCTGTCGCGGCAGATCCGCTCGCTCGAGGAACTCGTCGGCTGCGAGCTGTTGCGCCGTTCTACCCACGCAGTCGAGCTGACCTTGGCCGGCGAGCAGCTGCTGGAGCGCGCGCGCAAGCTGCTGGCCGACGTCGACGAGGCCGTGTCGGCGACGCTGGCAGTGGGCGGAGAGCTGCTGGCGCGAATCGCGCGAATGCTCGAGCCGATGGAGGGCATGCTTAGTCCGGAGGGAGACCTGGGCGCGGCGCGGGCCGCGTTCGAGTCGCTGAACGCACAGTTCAAGGCTCCGCCCGGCACCGTGGTGCGACCCGTGACCGCGGGTGGAGTCGCCTCGCTCGTCGTCTCACCCGGGGAGCCGATGGAGCCGACCGTGCTCTACCTGCACGGCGGCGGCTACGTCCTTGGCTCGGCGTTCGGCTACCAGCCGCATGCCGGCGCGCTCGCCGCGGCCGCGCAGACCGGTGTGCTCGTGCCCGACTATCGGCTCGCGCCCGAGCACCCGTACCCGGACGCCGTCAATGACGCCTTGTGCGCGTACCGCTGGATGCTCGAGCAGGGCATCCCCGCCGATCGCATCGTGTTGGCCGGCGATTCGTGCGGCGGCGGACTCGTCATGTCGATGCTCCTCACGCTGAGGCGCGATGGAGCGCCGCTGCCCGGCGCGGCCGTCGCGTTCTGCCCGTGGCTCGATCTCGCGGCGCCGGCCGACTCCGAGCAAACAGCTCCCCTGGCCGGTGAAGAGGAAGCCCGCCGGTGCGTGGACGCGTACCTCGGCGGGCACCCGGCCGACGACCCGATCGTCAATCCGCTCGGCGCCGATCTGGCCGGGCTGCCGCCACTGCTCGTCCAGGCCGCCACCGGCGACGCCCGGCTCGCCGACGCCAAGACACTGGCGGCCCGCGCGGGCGATCACGGCGTCGACGTGCGGCTCGAGCTCTTCCCGGTCGACGCCCATGCGTTCCAGCTGTTCTGGTCGTTCCTGCCCGAGGCCGCCGACGCGATCGAGGCGGCCGGGGCGTTCATTCGTGCTGTTGCGCCGGCCGCGGACGCGCGGGTCGGCGCGCGCGTCTAACGCACGAGGCACGCATATAACGCGAGCTGGCGATGAGTCCCGGACCGCATGCCGGTCTAAGGTGCGATGGGCTCCCGCAAAACCAAGCTTCCGCGCCGAGCTGTCGCCCTTGTGGCCATCTCGGTAGTCGCACGGCTGCCGGTCACGATGCTGAGCATTCTGCTGCTCGTGCATACGCAGCGGCTGAGCGGCTCGTTCGCGCTGGCCGGCGCGGTGACTGCCGCGTACACGGTGGGGCGCGGGGTCGGCGGTCCGATGCTCGGGAGACTGGCCGACCGTCGTGGCCAGACGCTCCCACTGATCGCCGGCGCGATCACCGGGTGTCTGGTGCTTCTCACGCTCGGGCTGATCCCCCGCGGCGCGCCGCATCCGATGCTCATCGCGCTCGCCGCGATCGCCGGGTTTGCCGTGCCGCCACTGAACGGTTGTGTCCGGGCGCTCCTGCCCGAGGTCGTCGATTCCGCCGCGCTGCCGACGGCGTACGCGATCGAGGCGACCGCGGTCGAGTTCGCCTTCATCTTCGGGCCGCCGCTCGCGCTCGGGCTGGGCGAGATCTTCTCGACCCGCGTGGCGCTGGCGATCGCCGGCTTCGCGCTACTCGCGGGGACGGTCGCCTTCGCCGTGCAGCCGAGCTCACGCCGGGTCCGCCCGGTCTCGGGTGAGCAGCGGCCGCGCGGTGGTGCCTTGCGCTCGCCGGGCCTGCGCACGCTCGTGTGGACGTTCCTGGCGCTCGGCGCAGTGTTCGGCGCGACCGAGGTCGGTGTCGCCGCAGCCGCCAAGGCTCTCGGCAGCACGTCCGCGACCGGGCCGTTGCTCGGGCTCTGGGGCGCGGGATCGCTTCTCGGCGGCATCGTCATGACGCGGCTGGGACGGCGCGCGAGCGGCGCCGCGGGCGTGGCCTCGATCCTCGGATTGCTCGCTGCGGGACACGGCGCGCTGGTCGCGAGCAGTGGCAGCATCGTCGCGATGGCGATCGGGCTGACGATCGCCGGTCTGGCGATCTCGCCTGCCTACGGGTCTATCTACGCGCTGGTCGAGCGGCATGCCGCCAGCGATGTCAGGACGGAGGCGTTCTCCTGGCTGGCGACGGCGATCTGCGTGGGCAGCTCCGCCGGGACGGCGCTAGCCGGCGGCCTCGCGCAGAACGCGGGTCCGACCGGGGCGTTCGCGCTCGCGGGCGCCGCCGGCGCGGTTGCCGTGCTGATCACGCTGGCCCGCGCGCGCACGCTGGTGCCGCGGGGCGTCGAGCCGAGGACCGTGGCATCGCTGCAGCCGGCGCCGGCCTGAGCCAAAACAATCGACGTTCTTAGCTTTCTCAAAAGCGCGCCTGGCACTGGCCTTATACGCGCGCGGGACATTGGTTCGCGATGACCGCCGTCTCCCACGCACCAGCCGCCTTCGCCATCCACCGCATCGCGGAGAGCGACCGCGCCGCGCGGACGTCCGCCCCGGCCCTGCGACTGCTGCCCAGCGGTGACGGGTGGTCGCTCGTCCGGCCGAACGGCGAGCTGGTGTACAGCGCCCTCGGCTCCCAGGGACGCCGTCGCTGCCTCCAGTTCGCGCGTGCCGCGGGCGTGCTCACGGTTCGCAGCTGAACAAGCCGGGTCAGGTAGGTCGTCGGAGCCACCGCGCCTCGCGGTCGGTGACGACGATCCCGCCCGGGTGGGCGCGGTTGAAGATGACGGTCGCCTCGAGTCCGTCGCAGCTGAGACGCTTGTCGGCGCGCAGGTGCGACGGCTCGACCGTCCAGCCGTTGCGCCCCTCGGTGAACAGGATCACCGGGACGTGCCGACGCAGGTCCTGCTTTGGCCTGTGGCCGACGAAGCCGACATTCAGCCGCATGTCGAAGGCGAGGACGCTGACGAAGCCGACGTACGTCACCGGTCGTCCGCAGTACCGGATGTGGCGATAGCCGCCGACCGCCCGGATCACGTCCTTAAGGCGAACGATCTGCGTGCTGCGCCACCGCTCGTGGCGAAGGTCATGACGACCGGCGCGCACGCGGGCGAGGGCACCGGGCACGAGCGCGCCGACGAGCAGCAGGGCGACTGGGACGCTAACCCAGCGGGGCATCGAGAAGGCGCCGGCACGCGAGGCGAGCCGGGGCAGCTCGAGCGCGATCCAACCCAGCCCTACCGCGGCCAGGACGCACTGGACAGCCCCGGACTCGAACATGTAGCGCGGCAGCGCCGGCCAACGGAGCAGCGCAAACGCGAGCTCGATCAGCACCCACAGGCCCGCGCCGGCAGCAAGCATGAGCACCACGCGGTTGCGCCGGGCAGCAGCGATGCCCACCGCGGCCAGCGCCAGCAGCTTGATCGGCAGGACGGTGAGAACGAAATAGCGATCGAAGGTGTCGGTGAAGATATTGCCGCTGATCCGGTGCACGGAGAACTGGGCAAGCTGGGCCGACACGAACGGCCGTCCGTTGGTGATTGTCGGAACGCCGAACCAGAGCGCCGGGATCAAGGCCAGGCCGGCGACGAGGAGTACGCGGGCGGACGGGACCTCACGCCATACCCAGACCGCGTATAGCCCGGCGAACGGCCATGCCTCGGGGCGGCCGAGCGAGGCCAGCACCAAGCAGACGAACGCGATGCGGTATCGCCGCGAGAGGTGCAGATCGACCGCCGCCAGGCAGAGGGCAACGATCATCGGATCGGACTGCGCGGTGAGGATGTAGTGCTCGTACTGGTCGATCCCGAGTACGCCGAGTCCGGCGACGACAGCCACGATCCAGGTCACCGGCCGCGTCCCATGCTCGCCGGCGACGAGGCGATAGGCGATCCGTCCCGCGAACACGACGCCGCTCAGCGAGAAGGCCATCGACAACACCATCCACAGCCTCACGGCATGGCTGCCGAACAGCGAGAACGGCACGGTGAACAGGAAGGGCAACGGCTTCCACGACGGCGCCCCACCGAGGTCGAGATGGAGGTGAAGCGTCTGGTAGCCCCACACGAGCCAGCCGTAGCCGTCGTAACTGGGACGCGTGTTGGCCGTCTTGACCAGGATGAAAGAGACAACGACCAGCGCCACGCCGACAGCCACCACGAGTATCGCCGCACGAAGACGGACATTGACGTGTCAGGCGTGAACACGCCAGCCGAGCGCACGCTGACGCGTGCGGGGCAGCGCGCTGACCACGAGGTCGTAGGAATCCTCGATCAGGTCCACGATCGTCTGATCGGGGAGGGAGCCGTCGATGATCACCGTGTTCCAGTGGCGCTTGTTCAGGTGGTAGCCCGGGATGACGGCGGGATGCGCCTTGCGGAGCTGCTCCGCCAGTCCGGGCTCGCATTTGAGGCTGATGCGCAGCGGCTCTGCGGTGAGGCGCGAGAGGGCGAAGATCTTGCCGCCCACCTTGAACACAGAGTTCTCGGGACCGAACGGGAATGACTCCTGGGAGCCCGGAAACGAGAGGCAGCTCTTCCGCAGTTGCGCGGGATTCACGACCGGCGTTCTAGCACCACAACCGGGATCTCGCGCTCCGTCCTGAGCTGGTAATCGCGGTAGGCCGGCCACACCTCGCACATCAACTCCCATAGGCGCGCGCGCTCGTCGCCGCTTGCCGTCCGCGCGCGGACCGCGATCACGTCCGGCTTGACCTGGATCGTGGCGTCGGCATGCGCCTGCAGGTTCTTGTACCAGCCGGGATGGTCGGGCGAACCTCCCTTGGAGGCGACGACGACCCAACGCTCACCATCTGCTCGAAAGATCAACGGCGTCGTGCGCTCAGTGCCCGAACTCCGTCCGGTCGTCGTCAGCAGCAGGATGGTCGTGCCGCGCCAGTGATAGCCGCGCTCGCCATCGGTTTCGCGATACGCGCGCACGTGCGGCTGCCCAAACAGGTCGGGTGAAAACGGGTTGCTTTCTCTTGCCATACCGACACGCTACACGCGCGCGGCGCGCGTCTTGCAGCGCGGCATCGGCGTGGACTTAGAATGGCGGTCCCCAGTGGCAGGGAACTGTCTGCCTACGCACAAACGATCCGAGCGAAGGAGTGCGTCGTGAGAGGTCTTGCGCTGGCTGATACCGCGGTAATGGCTCATCCGGTCAAGTCGGCGGCGGAACGGGTCTTCGTGGCGCGCGGCAAACTGCGCCAGTTCCGCCGAGCGTTCGCTCGTAGCTCGATCCCGATGGTGACCGTCGACAACGACCGCCGGCAGGTGACGGCCAACCAGGCAGCGCGGCTGCTCCTGCGCATGAGTGCCGACGAGTTGCGCGACGTCCACATCGACGATCTCACCCCACCGCCGTACACCTCGATACTGGAGGACGCCTGGCGGCGGCTGATGCGCGACGGCAGCGTGGCCGGCCGCTACGCACTCGGTTGGCCCGACGGCAGCGAAATCCACGTGACCTACTGCGCGCTCGCCAACGCGCTCCCGGGCGAGCACCTGATCGTGTTCGCGCCCGCCCAGTGGCCCGACGACGAGTTCCAGGAGCTCACCGAGACATCGCCGGAGCCGCAGCCGTGTGCGATCACCGAGCGCGAGCGCGAGGTGCTGGCTCTGGTCGCGGGCGGCGCCGACTTCGATCAGATCGCCGCCGAGCTCACGATCTCGCCAGCCACTGTCAAGTCGCATGTCAAGAACGCGCATCGGAAGCTGGGCGCCCGCAATCGTCCTCACGCGATCGCGCTGGCGATACAGCGCGGGCTGATCTGATCGCGGCCGCGACCGAGAGCTCGCGGGCAAGCGCGCGACGAAGTGAGAGGACCTGATCGCGGACATACCAACGCTCGCCGCTCGGCCCAGCCTCGCCACGCGGGTAGCCGAACTCGGCCTCCCAGACCCGCAAGATCTCGGCGGAGACGCCGAGCAGCTGCGCCGCCTCGAACGCGCGCAAGAGGTCATCTTCACCCTGTCCGGCAGCAGGCTGACGATTGAGTTGCATCGGGCCTCGGGCCGCAGCGTCGCAGCGATAGCACGCGGCGCCAATCCCACAAAAGGGGTATCTAGTGCCGACCGCGACGAGGCGTGCGCGGTCTCGCGGCGGCGGCGGGCCTTACCAGGTGCCGGTGCGGCAGCCGCCACCGGTGTTGGTCGATGTGTTGCCGTTGCCGGCCGAAGCCGTGCACGACCGGGCCACGGCGCCGTTCGTGGTGGTCAGGTTGAACGTGTCGGCGGAGCTCGAGACGACTGTGAGGAGGTAGCCGCCCGCCGCGGGGGCTGCGTTGACGAGCACGGCGTCGCCGTTGGCGGCGGTGTTGATCGCCGAGTCGATCGACTTCAGCGCGGCGGGTGTCATCGCGCCGTAGCCGCTGTTCAGGCCGTAGTTCAGCGCGGCCTGTTGGGCTGAGTGCACCAGCTCCTTGGCTGCCGCGTCCCCAGCCGAGGCCCGCCGCTGGAGCAGCGACGGAATCACGATCGCGCTGAGAATCCCGATGATCAGGACCACGACCAGCAGCTCGACGAGCGTGAAGCCGCTTTCGCCGGCGCACCGCAGGCGACGCGGGCCCTGCCCGCGTAGCACCGCCGGCACGGAAGTGCTTGTGTCGACCCTTCGCCCGGCAACCGAACGTCCCAACACGGGACACGTATCGGCATCTGAGGGCTACTGGTAGAGGTGTGCCTGGACGTAAATCGACATCACGGCGGATCTTGGATCGGCGCCGGCGGGACATTGGCGACGCCGTTCAGCTCGGCGACCGTCTTGACGACGTCACCGCGGTTGTAGTAGTCGGTCAGGATCAGGTTCACGACCCTTCCCCGCTGCTCGACGCATTGCCGAGCGCGAGAGAGGAGGAACGCGCGTTTGACGAGCGGCAGGTTGGGCGTTGGCCGCGGCGGGAAGATGTCGGCCCAGTTGTTCAGCATCACCAGCGGGTCGCTGGCGGCGCCACGGTAGGGCTTGCAGGTGAACTGCTTGGGCTTCCTCGCGCCGAGCGGCGTGTCCTGGATCCAGTCGAAGGCGAAGTGGTTCCATGGGTACTTGCCGCTCGTCTCCTTCTGCGCGAACACGACGATGTTGCGCTTGGCCCGGATGAGATCGCCGAGCGTGGGCAGGGGTTGGCCGGCAGTCAGCACGGCCAATCGGTTGAACAGCTTCGCGCGCTGGAAGGCGCGCTGGAGATCGCCCTCGCTGACGTAGTCCTCGTCGAACAGGACCATGACCTGGTTGGGATTGCGCTCGAGGAACTGTCGGAGCGTGATGAGGAAATCGACAAACCGGGTGGCGCCCAGCTCACACAGCGTGTGGCAGAGCCAGATGTCGCGCGGTCCGCGTCCCGCTCCGTTGGCCAACGAGCGGCTCACGCGCTGTAGCGCGACGCGGGCCGCCAACGGCAGCTTGGCGGCCACGCGGTTCAGCCGCGCGCCCTCAGCGGCGATGTCGGTGTAGATGCCGCCGTTGGGGTTCTTGACCGCGTAGTGGGTGGAGACCTTGAACAGCCGAATGCCGTCCTGGAGCTGCTCGGCTACGTCACGATCCTGGTTGGCGATCAGCCAGCCGGGCGTGTCGGCCGCCGACATCGAGTTGTGGGTGCCGGCGAACACGGCTTCGTCAAGCCGGCGGTCGCACAGCTGGGCGTAGCCGTTGCACGTCAGTGTGTCGCTGGCGCGGGCCCGCCGCGCGGCGCCCGTGAAGGCGAAGGCGACAATGAGCGCAGCGGCGATGACGGCGGACGCGGCGGCCATCGCCGCCACCGGATGGCGGCGGGGGAGGTGGGCGCGCAAATGGCGGCGTCCTGTGGCCGGTACCGTGGCCGTCAGTAGCTCGCCGAAGGCGAAGTAGACGACGACACACCCGGCGAGGAACGTGAGCACGCTGACGGCCAGGGACGAGTCCGCGATGACGATCACGCCGACGATGAGAAGCGCCGTTGACGCCACGGTACGCGCGCGGTCCGATGTCGGCCAACGGATCAGGCCGCGAGCGCGTCGCAACCCCTCCGCCGCTGGGTAGGGCGGCAGGATTGCCGCGGATACGGCGGCCAGCAGCCAGGCCACGGCCGTGACGACCAGTGTCCAGGTCAACAGGTCGCCGAGATAGGCCCCCCACAAGGCCCGCGCGGCGGCTCTGACCTCTGAGTTGTTCAGTTCCTGGCTGCCGTACAGGTGGGAGATGACGTAGCGCCGGGCAAACTCGAACACTGCGACGACGAGCAAGCCGGTCACGCCGACCGCGATGCCGGTCCAGGTCACGGTGCGACGGCGGTTGGGTGTCACATACAGGGCGAGGGCGTAGAGCAACACCGCCACCAGCGGCAGCACGATCCCGAGTACCCGCACGTGGTCCGCGAGGCGCAACGTCTGAACGGCAAAGCTTCGCTTGCGCAGGGCGAGCAGGACGACGTCGGTGTGCGACGGGATCTTGCGTGCCAGCTTCGGCGCGAGTGTGCGCAGCGCCGAGGAGACGACGGTGGCGGCGTCGGCCAGATCGAATACCGCGTTGCCCGCGTGACGCTCGAACAACAGCCGCTGGCCGTGCCGCGCGGCGACCCGGATCAGGGGAGCGAACTGCTTTGAAGCCACGGCGATCCGCACGGCCGTGGTGATCACCGGGCGGGCGGCGATCGCATCCGGGGCGCTCGGCTCGATCACCTGAACGGCGATCTCCCGCGCGATCACGTGCTGGAGCCCGGGCTGCTTGACGGCGTTCACCGCGCGGTCGGCAAACGCCGAGCTGCGAACGATCTCCTGCCGGGCGTATAGCGTCACGCTTCCGGCCAAGGCGACGATCGTGGCCAGTACCACGAGTAGCCCCGCGAGGACAGCTCGAGTCCGCCGTCCCGGCATTGGAGTCCCCGCCTCGCTCTGCGACATCATCGCCCCCCTTCGCGTCGTCTAGCCCCGGTCGATCATAACCGAGGTCGCCTTGACGACTGCCGTTGCCGAGACGCCTGGGGCGAGCCCCAGCTCGTCGATCGAATCGCGCGTGATCGCGGCGGTGAGAAGAAACGGCCCGGCCTCGATCTCGACCAATGCCATCACGCCGTCGGACTCGACCGAGCGCACGACGCCGGGAAACCGGTTGCGCGCCGAGCCGTGCGTGCCTGTCTGGTGTCGGTCCGGACGGCCGCTCAGGCGTTTGATCTCGGACACCGGCACCATCCGCCGGTTACGACGGTCGCGTTTGGTGCGTAGACGACCCGCCCGGTCCCAGCGGCGCAGCGTGTCGACGCTCACGCCGAGCGCAGCGGCGGCCTCGCCGAGGGTCATGTCCGATGCCATCGCGCGAAAGAAGGTACAGCGCGCTCAGACGGTGATCCAGTTCTTGCCCGCTCGCACCAACGAAAGGGTTCCGGCATCGCCCGCGCCGAGCAGCGTCGCCGCCACGAACTCCGCCGCCAGGCCGGTGAACGCCGCGTGCCGCCGCAGCATCGCGTGCGTGCCGCCCTGAACGATCACGTAGCTCACCCCGGCATGCCGGCTCAGCCGGCGGGCGAGCTCGGCCGAGCGCTCGGGGCTGGCGATCCGATCCTGGGAGCCGTGCACGATCAGGAGCTGCTTGCCGTCGAGCCCGGTTGCGACATCGGTCGGGTAGACCCACGGGGCGAGCGCAACCGCGCTCACGACCTCGGGGCGGCCGGCCGTGAGCAGGGCGGCGCGCCCGCCGAGTGAGTGTCCGACGAGGCTGGTCGGCAGCGCCTGGCCGTGTCGCCCGGCGATTCGGTCCAGCGCCCAGCGCGTGTCCTGCACCGGGGTGTGGTGGGTGTCCCAGCCCCGCGCGGAGTTGAGCAACCGGTACACCGCAAGCCGAGAGGCGTCGAGGCGCGCCAGGCGGCGCGCTATCGGCACCATCCGCAGCACGGACAGCTGTGCCGGGCTGACCATCATGTTGCCCCGCCGGCTCGCGCCGCCGTGGAGGACCAGCGCCACGGCGGCCGGGTTCTCGGGGACGGCGACATCGATCAGCCTCGGCTGCACCGCATAAGTTTGCTTGACGGCTCGTGCGCGCCGGCGGTTTGGCGACCGATAACCGCTCCGTCGCCCCGGGTAGCCTCGAACCGTGCAGCGCGGGGAGCACAAGCGGCAGCGTGCCCAGTGAGGTGGTTTCGCATGAATCCGGCCTCGGCCGATCCGGCCGGGCTTCTGAGCGAGGCGGGACAGTGGACCGAGCCGTGGGGCGGCTCGGACGATGGGGCCGAGTGCGACAAGTGCCAGGGCGAACGCCGGACGACGTACGAATGCTGGTCGTGTCTGCTGACCGGGGCGAAACCTGACTGCCCGGTCTGCGCAGGCAGGATCAGCTGGGAGGACGAGTGTCCGGTGTGTCGCGGGACTGCCAGGATCGACGGCTCACCCCGGCACGGGGTCAGCGTGTTCCCGACGCTTCCGGGGCTCTACCACTACATGCTTACGAGCGAGGCCGACCTCGATGGGTGCGTTGTCGTCGAGCTGGAGGGCCGGCCGTCGGGCGACGTCGACTTCGATGCCGACCAGGGTGCGATGCTCGTGATTCCCAGTGCTGTCCTGGCGTGTCACGAGGTCGACCGCCGGCTGGCGGAGGAACTCGAGCGCCGGACGACCGAACACGCGCCCGACTGAAAACGGCCATGCGTTAGTCGCCGTTGCTCGGCCAGAGGAACGGCCCGACGCCGGACACGGTGACGAC
>JBJMLD010000138.1:0-13458 GCA_045805545.1 Solirubrobacteraceae bacterium
CGGCGATGCCGCCGAACGGGTCCACGTACCCGTCCCCCGCCACCGGCTCGGCGATCGCGTTGATCGTCAAGTCGCGCTTGGCCAGGTCGGCCTCGATCGTCTCGCCGGCCAGCGGGAGCACGTCGACCTGCCAGCCGTGATCGTGCGCGACCACGCGCCAGCCGCCGAAGGTCTCAGACAGCGAGAACGGATGCCCGCCCGCCGCTCGGGCGAGCGCGCGCGCCAGCGCCGCCGGATCCCCACCGAGCACGACATCGAAGTCGGCCGTCGTGCGCCCGAGGAGCCGGTCGCGCACGGCACCTCCGACCAACCACGCCGGCTCCTCGGCGGCCGCGCGCAACGCGTCCAGCACCGTGCTCACGTCGGCTCGCCGTCCCGGTGGTAGTGCCGCGGCACGCGAGCGGAGATGCCACAGGTGACCTCGTAGTTGATCGTGTCGAGCCGGCGCGCCACCTCCTCCGCGGTCTGCCGCAAAGCGCCGCTGCGCCCAATGATCGTCGCCGCATCGCCGACAGCCACGTCGGGCTCCGGTCCCAGGTCGATCGTGATGTTGTCCATGCTCACGGTGCCGACCAGCGGGTAGCGGACGCCATCCACGAGCACCTCGCAGTTGTTCGTCAGGCCCCGGCGGATGCCGTCGCCGTAGCCGATCGGCAATGTGGCCAGCCACGTCTCGCGCTCGGCGATGTAACGCCGCCCGTAGCCGGCGCTGTCGCCGGGCGCGGCGCGCTTGACCGCGGCCAGATAAGACGTCAGCTCGAGCGCGGGCTCGAGCGCCCAGCGATCCGGGTCCTGGTTCATCGGGTCACAACCGTAGATCGCGATCCCGCATCGGACCATGTCGAAGTGGCTAGCCGGCGCACGCAGCGTGGCGGCGCTGTTCGCCGCGTGGACGACGATGTCACCCTGCAGGTGACGCATCTCGGCCACGAAAGGCGCGAAGCGCGCCAGCTGATCGAAGACGAATTCCTGGTCGTCGTCGGCTGTGGCGAAGTGCGTCATCGCGCCCGCCAAGCGCACCGCCGGTGCCGCCTCCAGCACCCGAGTGGCCACGCCCACCGCGTCGTCGAGCACGCGCGTGCCGAGACGCCCCATCCCGGAGTCCAGCTTCACGTGCAGGCCGACCGGAGCGCCGGAAGCGGACGCTGCTACAGCCGCCACGAACGGCTCTGTCCACGCCACGAGATCCGCCCGGGCGGCCAGCGCCACCGGGAGCTCGTCGGCCGAGATCGCGCCCATGACGAGGATCGGCGCCTCAATGCGGGCCTCCCGGAGCGACAGCGCCTCCTCTGCGGTGGCCACGCCGAGCCACCCGGCGCCGCCGTCCAGGGCAGCCCGCGCGCTCGGCACCGCGCCGTGCCCGTAGCCGTCGCCCTTGACCACTGCGCACAGGATCGCGCCGTCCAGCTCGCGGCGCAGCCGAGCCACGTTGCGCTCGATCGCCGCGAGGTTGACGCGAGCCAGCGCGCGCAACGGCATGAAAGCGCCTATCGCAGGGCGCGCGGCAGCCGCGCGATGACGTCGCTGGCGATCACGCCCTCGTTGCCGATGTCCTGCGCGGCCAGTCGTCCGGCAGCGGCGTGCACGAACACCCCAGCGCAGGCGGCGTGGAAGGGATCCATGCGCTTGGCCAGGTAGGCCGCGATCACCCCGGACAGGACATCGCCCGTGCCCGCCGTGGCCAGCGCCGACGCGCCGCCGCGGCTGACCGCCACGCGCCCCTCGGGCTCGGCGACGAGCGTGTCGTCGCCCTTCAGCAGGACGATCGCCCCCGAGGCCGCGGCCGCGCGACGGGCCGCGTCCAGCCGGTGGGCTTCGATCTCGGCGCTCGGCTGCTCGAGCAGCCTCCCCAGCTCGCCGGCGTGCGGCGTGATGACCGTCGGCGCACCGCGAGCGGCCAGCGCGCCGAGGTGTTCGGCCCCGGCGTGTGCGTTCAGTCCGTCGGCATCGAGTAGCAACGGCACGTCGGCCGCAGCCGCCACGGCCCGGGCGAGATCGAGCGTCTCGGGATGTCGTCCCAGGCCGGGCCCGAGCACGAGCGACTGAACCCGCCCTGTCCGCTCCAGCACCTCCGTGACCGCGCCGGCCGAGATCGCCCCGTCCAGATCGGCCACGGGCACGGTCATCACCTCCAGGAGGCGGACCTCGAAGATCGGATTGAGCGACGCCGGGACGCACGCCGTCACGTACCCGGCCCCGGCGCGCGCGGCCGCCTCCGAGGCCAGGCTGGGCGCCCCGGTCAGCCCCGTCGAGCCACCGCAGACGAGCACGCTGCCGGCGGCGAACTTGGTCGACTCGCGGCCGCGCCGCGGGATCGCATCGGTGACCGTGTCGGCGATCAGCCCGATGTCGGGATCGGCCGGGCCACCCTGCGGGATGCCGATGTCCACGATCTGCACCCGCCCGGCGTGCGCCTTGCCGGGCGCGATCCACAGCCCCGGCTTGGCGGCGTTGAACGTGGCCGTGGCGTCGGCGCGGACGGCCGGCCCCTCGATCTCTCCCGTTGAGGCATTGACACCGCTCGGGACGTCGCACGCGATCACCACCCGGCGCTCGCCGGCTTGACCTATGGCCTCGATCGCGCCGGCCGCCGGTTCGCGTGGCTTGCCCGAGAAACCGGTGCCGAGGATCGCGTCGACGATGCCGGCGGCGCCGTCCAGCGCGGCGGGCCGGAACGGCTCCGGTGCCGGACCGCTGAGACGCTCGAAGTTCGTCCGCGCGTCGCCGCGCAGCTCATCGCCCGGAGCGAGCAGCAGGACATCGACCTCGCGGCCCTGGTCGCGCAGCAGCCGGGCAGCGACGAACCCGTCGCCGCCGTTGTTGCCCTTGCCGCAGACGACGGCGAGACGACCCGTCGGCACGAGCTCGAGCACCAACTCGGCCAGCCCCCGGCCCGCGTGCTCCATCAGCTGGAGGCTCGGGATCCCGAGCTGTTCGATCGCCCACTCGTCGAGCGAGCGCTGCTCGGCGGCGTCGGGAAGCGGCTCGAGCCAGCCCGGGAGCCGGCTCACTCCACCGTCACCGTCTTGGCCAGGTTGCGGGGCTGATCGACGTTCAAGCCCCGCTTGCGGGCGATGTGGTAGGCCAGCAGCTGGAGCGGGATCACGGCCAGCAGGGGCGCCAGCATCCACTGAGTGCGCGGCACACGGATCACCTCATCGACGTGCTGCGCGATCTGCTCATCGCCCTCGGTCGCCACCGCGATCACCCGCGCACCGCGGGCGCGCACCTCCTGGATGTTCGAGATCACCTTCTCCAAGACGGGCGACTCGGTGGCCACGACGACCACCGGCGTGCTCTCATCGAGCAGTGCGATCGGCCCGTGCTTCATCTCGCCGGCGGCGTAGGCGTCGGTGGCGATGTAGGAGATCTCTTTCAGCTTGAGCGCGCCCTCGAGCGCCGCCGGCAGGCCGACGTGGCGCCCGATGTAGAGGAAGAAGTCGGCCGCGGCGTGCTTGTCCGCGATCTCGGGAACGCCGTCCAGCTCGTGGTCGAGCATCTCCGCGATCAGGTGCGGGAGATGCTTGACGGCGCCGATCGCCGTGATCAGCTCGTCGCTCGGCAGTGCGCCGCGCAACTGCGCCAGGCGCAGCGCGAGCAGGTACATGACCGCGACCTGGCTGACGAACGTCTTGGTCGCGGCCACCCCGATCTCAAGGCCGGCGCGGGTGTAGAGCACGCCGTCGGAGTCGCGCGTTATCTGCGAACCCATGATGTTGGTCACGGCCAGCACGGCGGCGCCACGCTCGCGGGCCGTGCGCATTGCGGCCAGCGTGTCGGCCGTCTCGCCCGACTGCGAGATCCCGACCACCAGGTCGCCCGGCCCTACGACCGGATTGCGGTAGCGGTACTCGGAGGCGATGTCGACTTCGACCGGCACGCGCGCCCATTCCTCGATCGCGTAGCGCCCGATCAGACCTGCGTGGTAGGAGGTCCCGCAGGCGACGATGATCACGCGCCTGAGCCCGCGGAGGAGCTCGTCGTCGATCGCGCCGAGATCGCCGAGGTCGATCGCGTCGTCGTGCGCCGCGCGCTCGCCGATCGTCTCGGCTACCGCGTCCGCCTGCTCATAGATCTCCTTGAGCATGAACGTCTCGTAGCCCTGCTTCTCGGCGGTGTCGGCGTCCCAGTCGATCTCCACGACCTCGCGCTCGAGCGTCTGCCCGTCGGCGGTCTGGAACTCGACCCCGTCGGGACGCAGGATCACGAGCTCGTCGTCGTTTATGTACTGCACGTTGCGGGTCTCGCGCAGGAAGGCCGGGATGGCGGAGCCGATGAACTGCTCGCCCTCGCCGCGCCCGACGATCAGCGGGCACTCCTTGCGCGCCCCGACCAGCAGACCGGGCTCATCGGCGCTCATGGCCACGAATGCGTAGTGCCCGCGCAACTCGGAGTAGGCCTGGCGCACCGCGTCGATGAGATCGCCGGTGTTGTAGCGCGCGACGAGATGCGCGATCACCTCCGCATCGGTCTCCGAGGTGAAATCGGCGCCCTCGTCCAGGAGCTGATCCTTGAGCGCCACGTAGTTCTCGACTATCCCGTTGACGACGATGTGGACGCGATCGGTGTTGTCGTAGTGCGGATGGGCGTTCTCCTCGGTGACGCGGCCGTGCGTCGCCCAGCGCGTGTGGCCGATGCCGGTGCCGGGATGGGGCGCCTCGGCGAGGGCGACGGCAGTCCCATTGCGGGCGTCGAGCGCGCTGCGCAGCGCGCTCAGGTTGCCGACGGCGCGGACGGCGTCGATGCGCCCGTCCTGGAGCACGGAGATGCCGGCGCTGTCGTAACCGCGGTACTCGAGTTTCTCCAGTCCGGCGAACAGCAGCGGTCGGGCTGCACGCGGGCCAACGTAGCCGACAATGCCGCACATAGGTTCTAGGGACGCTCCTGTGTCTCGAAGTTCGGTCGAACCGCGCCGGCGGCCCGCGCCCCCCATTGCCACCGGAGAGCGAGCGAGGGATGTTAGAGGCTAAGTGGGGTGCAACGACTGAGATTCCATAACGCTCAGATTTATCGAGCAGCGTCCGTGGAAGGATGGGGTGCGTGAAGCCACGTTCGGCACGGTCCAGGCCGTTTATCGCGGATAGCGCCACCCGTGCCTGATTGGGAGGACGTGGTCGAGCTCGGGCGAGCGCTGCCCGGGGTCGAGGTCGGCACGTGGTACGGGACGCCGGGCCTGAAGGTGGGCGGCAAGGGTTTCTGCCGCCTGCGCACCGACCCCGACGCGCTGGTCATCAGGGTGCTCGACATGGGCGACCGCGAGGCGCTGCTCCAGGGCGACCCCGAGGTGTTCTTCTCGACCCCGCACTACGACGGCTCGCCCTACGTGCTGGTGCGTCTGGAGAAGGTCCGGCGCGGCCTGCTGGCCGAATTGATCGAGGATGCCTGGCGGATCCGGATGGGCCGCTGATGCCCCGGGTCCCGAGGCTGCCGCTCGTCCCGGATCCGCTGCGGCGCATCCACGTTGCACGCGATCTGAAGTCGATCACCACCGCCGGCGAGGAGGAGGATCCGGAGCCCCACGGCCTCAGCCGGCGCGCGATCGAGCGGATCTGGGGCGCCGCGCGCGAGCTGTACAAGACCGGCGTGCATCCCGCCGTGCAGCTCTGCCTGCGCCGGCACGGTCATGTCGTCCTGAACCGCGCCATCGGGCACGCACGCGGCAACGGACCTGACGACTCGCGGGAGACGCCGAAGGTGCCGGTCACCCCGGACACGCCGTACTGCGTGTTCTCCACCTCCAAGGGGATCACTGCGATGGTCATCCATCTCCTGCACGAGAGGGGCGCGCTCGACATCTGCGACCGGGTCGCCGACCACATCCCCGAGTACGCCAAGCACGGCAAGGACGAGACAACGATCGCCCACGTGCTCGCCCACCGCGCCGGCGTGCCGACGCTGCCCCGCCAGATGCTCGACATCGACAAGGTCAACGATCGCGAGTTCCTCTGCCAGGCCATCTCCGACGCCAAGCCATTCCCCAAGCCCGGCACGCTGCTCGCCTACCACGCCGTGTCCGGCGGCTTCATCCTGGGGGAGATCGTCCATCGCGTCACACGCAAGACGATCCGCGACGTGCTGGCCGAGGAGATCCTCGACCCGCTCGGCTTCCGCTGGGGCAACTACGGCGTCGCGCCCGAGGACGTTGACAAGGTCGGCCTCAACTACGCCACCGGCCCCAAGCTGCTGCCGCCGCTCTCAAACCTGGCGGCGCGTGTGCTCAGCCGCCCGGTGGAGGAGGTCGTCGAGCTCTCCAACGACCCCCGATTCAACACCGCACTCGTTCCCGCCGGCAACCTGATCACGACCGCGGACGAGCTATCGCGCTTCTTCGAGATCTTCCGCGCCGGCGGAGAGCTCGACGGCGTGCGTATCATGCAGCCCGAGACGATCCACCGGGCCCTGACCGAGCAGTCGCGCCTGGAGATCGACCTGACGCTCGGCTTCCCCACTCGATTCAGCTACGGCCTGATGCTCGGTGCCAAGGTGCTCAGCCTGTACGGCCTCGACACCGACCTCGCCTTCGGGCATCTGGGCTTCATCAACATCATGGGCTGGGCCGACCCCGAGCGCGGCATCTCAGGCGGGCTGATCAACAGTGGCAAGGCGATCATCTACCCGGAGCTGCCCCGGTTCTACGGCGTCATGCAGCGGATCGCCTCCGAGGTCCCGAAGGTGCCCGAGTCGGAACGCATGATCTAGCGCCGCCGCGCCACGTAGCGCCCGCGGCCGGCACGCCCCACCCGCCCATTCCTGGCTACCGCGCGAATCTCGATTGCCGCCGACTGCCCGCGCTTGAGCGTCAGCAGAGCTCGGCTCGGCTTGAGGCGCGGCTTCGGGGCGAACAGGAGGAACTCGCGGGCCGGACGACTGCGGATCACGATCCGGACCATGTAGCTGACGGCGCTCGGCACGGCGTGCCAGCTCACGACCACGCCGGAGCGGGTCACGCGGGTGCGGATGGCCCGTACCCGCGCCGGCGGCGGCGGTGGCTTCAGCCTGAGCACCGCGGTCAGGCCAGGGTTGCCGTCGATGCCGACGCCAGTAACGCTGATCTTCGCGCCTATCGCCCGACCCGCGGCTGGGATGGAGACCGAGCGACGGCCCGCGCTAACAGGGATCGCGACCCGACGACCGTCACCGAGCATCGCCTGCACCAGGTAGCTGCGCGCGTTTGCCGCGAGACCCCAGCTCACCACAAACGCCCGGGCCCGTCGCTGCACACGAAGCCTGGGCGGCTTGGCCGCTCGTGGCGTGGCCGGCGCTCGGTAGTGCCCGACCACGAGCGCCTTGCTCGGCACGCCTTGGAGCGAGATCATGGCCACGATTTCCCGCGGACCGCCCGGACCGAACGCCGGCTTGAAGTGCAGCAGCCCGCTCGTGCCGCGAGCGCCGCCGATCACGTGGAACACCTTCCCGGCACGTTCGGCGAACGTCACGTTCTGGCCGGGTCGCGGGCCGACGTGATAGGCGAGCGTCCGCGTACGCCCGCGACCGCCCACAGCGACACGGACGCGAGCCGGGTGGAGCCCATCGGCGTGTGCAATCGCCTTGACCGCCGATCCCGGCTGCGGGGTCACCGTCCAGTGTCCAACACTGGGATGGCGGAGAGCTACCACCGTCTCGTGCTGGGAGGCGAGCGGCATGATCACGATCTTTCCGGTGTCGATCGTGGCGTCCGGCCCGGCGCCGCCGCTCGCGTGCTCACCGTGTGGACCGGTGACGCTGACTGCGGGCGGGGCGCCGCTGCCCTTGACCCAGAACGTCTCGCTGGGTAGGCCTGGCGGCAGGTTGACTCCTGTCGCCGCGGCGGCGTCTGCCGTGCGTCCGTTGTAGACGTTTTCGGTGATCGGGCCCATACCGTCGTCGCAGCCGAGCAGGAACACGGTCAGCCCGTCGCCCCACTCGTAGCGGAAGCCGGGATTGAAGGCGAGTACATGCGTACACGCCCCGATGCCCAGGTTCGACATGTGGCCACTGACGTCCTGGCAAGCCGAGATCTTGGTCCAGCCCAGGCACGCGTGGACCGATGCGTCGATGTCGTAGAGCCCGCGATTCAGATCGAGCGCCCCGTGCACGTCGCCCTTGATGTCGGCGATCTTCAGCTGATCGAGGTTCACGTGGCCGGCGAACTCGAAGTACGACGGGTTGTTGATGTAGAAGATGTAGGCGCTCGCCAGCGGCACGTTGCCGAGCGCCGGCACGGCCAGGTTGACCGTCCCGCTCACGCCGGCGGCGAAGTTCGCGATCGGCCGTCGGAACGTGTCGGCCTGCAGGTGCGGGACGCCGGGCAGCGGGCAGGCGTCTGGGTTGTCGTCGCACGGGGCGGGCGGATAGCTGTAGGGATACGACGAGTTGGCATAGACGACGAGTACGCCACCGTGAATTGATAGGACGTTGGCCACGTTCACGGTCACGTCGCCGGTGAAGCGGGTCGGCTTCAGGCCAAAGTGATGCCCAGCTCCTTGAGGAATACGCCGGTGAAGATCGGGATCCCGGGCCCGGGCGCCTGCAAGGCGGCACCGCCGAACGCGAAGTCGCCGTTGCCGAAGATGCCGACACCGCGGTCGGGCGGCGGCGGCTTGGCGCTCAGCTCATAGCCCCCGATCCCGAGGTCTCCCCCGCCGCTCCACAGCCCGCCGAATTCAGGCCGGGCGTCCGGGTTGTAGTCGAGGAAGGCGTGCTTTATCTCGAGCCCCCCGAGCGACATCGAAGGTAGATCGAGGTGGTAGTGCTGGTAGCCGAGATCGAACGCTGCACCGCGCGCGGTGGTGCGTGCGATCTGCGCCCGGCGCGGCCGGTCGCCGGCAGTGAAGCGGGTAGGCGACGGGCACACGTGGTTGGGTGCACACGTGGGCGGTTTGTAGGTGTTACAGCCGCAGGCGCCGCCGCCGCACAGCGACGGCGCGGAGTTGCAGTCGGTCGAGGCCTGGTTATCGCCGCCGGTCGCGGCGCCACCCGTGTAGTAGGTGAGATCGGCCGTCGGCGGCGGGCCGCCGAACGGCGTCGTGGAGACGAAATGCGGCAGCGGCAGGTGGGCGACGACGTACGCCTGGCCCTCGGTCCGGAACGGGATGTAGATCTCGCCCCCGGTGATCCCGCCCGAGCCGAACTTCGGCCCGTAAGGGCTGGCCTGGAAGCTGCCCCACAGCGTGCCTGGTCCGAGGAGGTCTCCCGGGATCAGCGGATGCTCGGCCAGATCGACGCGGCCGATCGTGTTCAGCTGACCGTTGTCCGCGGGGACCTGGATGTCGTAGCGCGTGTCGCAGTTGAAGTAGCCGGGGTCGGCCGAGACGCGTTCGGCATCGCTCACGATCAGCCCGGCGCAGCTGACAGGAGTCAGTACGAGGCCGTTGATCACAACGGGACCGCTGGTGAACCACGTATGGGCGTGGTTGCCGTCCTCGCCGAGATAGGTCCAGCAGGCATCGCCGACGGCTTGCACCTGGAGCTGGGCGGGCAGCTCAAACGTCCCCACCTCCAGCTTCTGGCCGACGATGTGTCCCGTCGGATCGAGCGGGCAGGCGAACGCAGTCCGGAATGTCTCATCGACACCGAATCGCGTGCCGGCCGCGGTCGCGGCGACGAGCCGGAAGTGGTAGCTCGTACTCGGCGGCAAGCCGCCGACGAAGGCATCCACTCGCTGCGTGCCAGGCGTCGAGCCATCGTCCGTCTCGCACGGAACGCTCGAGCCGTAGCTGATGGTGGTGCCGTAGTCGAAATGGCAGTCGCTCACGCTCGCGCCGTGCGGCGCGACGGAGCCGTGCAGCGTGGCCGAGCTGTACCACACCGGAGCAGCCGACTCGGTGACGACGTCGGGCGGCGGGGTGGGAACGGTGAACGTGTGATCGGCGCCGGCGATGCTGCCGCCGATGTTCCTGGCTACAAGCCGAAAGTGGTACGTAGTCCCGGGCGTCAGGCCGGTGAGCAGCGCCGATGCCGGCTGCGCTCCAAACAGCTCCGATGGCGTCTCGTCGCAGGGCACCGAATGACCGTAGGAACCAGTCGGGCCCCAGTCGAAGTGGCAGTCCGAAAGGGCCGAGCCGCGCGGATCGATGCTCCCCTGCAGCGTGACCGAGCCGTCGGTCTGCGGCGCCGCGGCGCCCGTGCTGACGAGCGGGGGCGGCGGAGGCGGCGGGTTCCCGGTCGTGAACGAGCGGATCGTGCCATTCGTCGTCCCGGCCGCGGTGCTGCCCACCACGCGGTAGTAGTACGTCGCCCCTGCGCCCAACCCGCTGAGGCCGGCCGCCACGTTCTTGGCCCCGATCAGTCCGGCCGGAAGCTGCGCGCATGCGACCGAGCTGCCGAGCGCCGTCGTCGTGCCGTAGTCGAACCTGCAGGAGGAGACCGCGTCGCGCTGTGGATCGATCGTGCCGGTCAGCATCGCCGTGCTGGGCGTCACGCCGCTCGCGAGCCCGGTCGCCACCGCGGGCGGGCTGGGGTCAACGGTGATCCCGGCCGGCTCGCTGGCGCCGGTCACGATCGCTTGGCTGGGGCTTGTGCCGTCGAGATTGGCACGGCCGACCGTGCCATTGCCCCAGTTGGCCCAGTAGACGTGTGAGCCGTCGATCGCGACCCCGTGGGGACGGACCGCACCGGGGATGAAATCGACCTGCACGCCTGAGCCGCCAATGCTGGCGCGGCCGATCGAGCGACCGGCCGGCGGACCGGCTTGGTCGTTGGCCCAGTAGATGTGGCTGCCGTCGACGGCTATGCCGTGCGGGCTGAACAGCCCGGTGATGAACGTCTGGCTGGGCTGCGAGCCGTCCAGGTTGGCCCGGCCGATCGCGCCGGCCGCCCGGTTTGACCAGTAGATGTGGCGGTCGTC
Source organism: Solirubrobacteraceae bacterium (assembly GCA_045805545.1). Classification (GTDB taxonomy): domain Bacteria; phylum Actinomycetota; class Thermoleophilia; order Solirubrobacterales; family Solirubrobacteraceae; genus Palsa-465. Next base: position 10,826 of record JBJMLD010000138.1, read on the forward strand.
GACGGCCACGCCCCACGGATCGCTGGCGCCGGTGATGACCTTGTCGTTGGCAGCTGAGCCGTCGAGGTTCGCGCGCCCGATCGAGTACCCGAGCCGGTCTGCCCAATAGATGTGGCTGCCGTCCACGGCCACGCCGCACGACATGGTGGCGCCGGCTTTGACAAGCGCGGAGGTCGCGCCGGTGCCGTTGCGGGCGGCCCGGCCGACGGAGGTCGCCGTGGCGGAAGCGTCCGTGTAGTCAGACCAGTAGAGATGCCCGGCGTCGATCGCCATGGCGCCGCAGGCCTCCGGTTCGCTGACGTTCAGCGGTCCGATGAAGCTCTGGCTCGGACTCGAGCCATCATTGGCCGAGCGCCCGATGGTGGATGCCGCTCCGACGTCATTCAGCCAGTAGATCGACGCGCCGGCACCCGGCGCGGACGTCAGCAAGACGACGGCGCTCAGCGCGAGCGCCAGCCGCAGATTCCTCATGGCCTGCCTCCCGTGGAATTGCGGGAGGATCATCGCGCCGTCGGCGCCGTGTGTCTATCCCAGCTTCTTGGGGGTCGCGAGCGCCGCCTCGACGGTCTCGGCCAGCCGCGCGCAGACTTCGTCGGTCTCCTGCGCGTTCGGCGCCTCGACCATGACGCGGATCAGCGGCTCGGTGCCCGAGGCGCGCACGAGCACGCGGCCGCGGCCCGTGAGCGCTGTCTGCTCGCGCTCGATCGCCTCTGCGACGGTCGGCGTGTCCATCGCCGCCTTGAGCGCGGGCCGGTCCTCGGCGCGGATGTTGACCAGGCGCTGCGGGAGCTTGTGCATGGCGTCGCGCTGGCCGAGGTCGCGCTCGCCCAGCGCTTCGAGCGTGAGCAGTGCGCTGGCGATCCCGTCCCCTGAGGGAGCGAAACCGAGATCGATGATGTGGCCCGACTGCTCGCCGCCGAGCGTCCAGCCACGCTTGCGCAGCTCGTCGAGCACGTAGCGGTCGCCGACCGCGGTGGTGGCGACGTTCAGGCCCGCGGCCGACATCGCCACATGGAAGCCGTAGTTGGTCATGACGGTCACCGCGACGCCGTCGCCCGGCAACGCGCCGCGCCGGCGCAGGTGCAGCGCGGCCAGCGCGACGAGCTCGTCGCCGTCGACGACCTCGCCGTGGCGGTCGACCCCCAGTACGCGATCACCGTCGCCGTCGAAGGCGAAAGCGGCGTCGTAGCTGCCCTGCTTGGCCGCCGCGATGATGTTCTCGAGGTGTGTCGAGCCGCAGCCGTCGTTGATGTTGCGCCCATCCGGCTGGTCGGCGATCACGTCGACCTCAGCCCCGAGCCGGCGGAAGATCTCGGGCGCGGCGCGGTAGGTGGCGCCGTGCGCGCAGTCGAGCAGGACGCGGCGACCGCTCAGATCGAGATCGGCGAAGCGGACGTGGAGCTCACGCAGGTAATCCTCGAGCGCACCGTGAAAGCGCCGGACCCGCCCGATGCGCTCGGGGGGATCGATCGGCTTGTCGAGCTCGGCCTCGATCGCGTGCTCCGTGTCGTCGTCGAGCTTGAACCCGTCGCCCGCGAACAGCTTGATCCCGTTGTCCTCGTAGAGGTTGTGCGAGGCGGAGATGACCGCGGCCATGTTCAGGCCGTGCCGGCGCACGAGCAGCGGCGCGGCCGGCGTCGGCAGCACGCCGGCCAACAGCGCGTCGCCGCCGGCCGCCGTCACGCCGGCCGCGATCGCGGACTCGAGCATCTCGCCCGACTCCCGCGTGTCACGCACGATCAGCACCTGCGGGCGCTCCTGCTTGGCGTGGTTGACGGCGGCGCGGGCTAGCGACAACGCGAGATCAGCCGTCAGGAAATGCCCGGCGCGGCCGCGGACACCGTCCGTGCCGAATAGGTGACGTGCCATCTACTGCGGGGTCAGCGCTTGGAGAACTGCGGCCGCTTGCGCGCCTTCTTCAGGCCGGCCTTCTTGCGCTCCTTGACGCGCGGGTCGCGCGTGAGGAAGCCGCGGCGCTTGAGCTCGCCGCGCAGATTCGGATCGGCCACGATCAGCGCACGCGAGATGCCGTGCCGCAGCGCGCCGGCCTGCGAGGAGACCCCGCCGCCGTGCATCCGCGCCACCACGTCCATCCGCGACTCGTAGCCGACCGTCTCCAGCGGCTGGCGAATCATCCGCTGAAGCGTCTCGCGGGGGAAGAACGTCTCGAGCGGCTTGCCGTTGATCGAGTAGGTCCCGGCGCCCGGCTTGAGCACGACCCGTGCCACCGAGGTCTTGCGCTTCCCGGTCGCGGTGTAGCGCGCGCCGGCCGCCAGATCGATCGCCGCGTCGGCGATCGGCTGCGCATCCTCCTCGGCGTCAGCGGCCTGCGCCGCGGCCGCCTCAGCCTCTGCCTCAGCCGCAGCCTGCGCCTCGGCGTCAAGAAACTCCTCGCCCTCGGGCACGATGTCCGGGATCAGGTCAGCGCCCGGAATCTCCGGCTTCTGCCGCGGCGCGACCTCAACGTCTTCCTCGACAACCTCCTCATCCGCCGGCGCAGCGGCGGGGGCCTCAGCGGCGGCAGGCGCCTCAGCCTCGGCGACCGGCGCCTCCTCGGCGGGTGCCTCGGGCGTAGCCGTCTCGGACGTCGCGTCGCCTGCGATCGCAGCGTCGGCTGCGGCGGTCGCCGGATC
>JBJMLD010000139.1:0-38767 GCA_045805545.1 Solirubrobacteraceae bacterium
ATCTGCTCACCCCGTTGCTGCGCATGCACTCGGCGAACTTCAGCGCCTCGTGAGCATTGGCGGCGGTGTTGTTGCCGCCGCCGCCGGTCTCGGCGGGTGCGCTCCCGCCGCACCCGCTGATCAGGGCGACCAAGGCGATCAGGAAAAGGGCGGCCAGCGGCCGGCGTTCTCTACTCACGTGTTCTCCGGTATGGCCGAGGAGTCAGGCCTCCCAGTCAAGGCAGCTTCGTGTTGCCACCACGTATCCGTTTTTCGATATGCCGACGATACGTTCCGATCGGCAGCATCGACAGCGTGCCTGTGTTGCTCGCCGGGGTCATCCCACGTCGGATGCTCCACCTTCCCTCGCGGACCGTCCGCCTGCGCCTGACTCTGCTCTACGGCGGCCTGTTCCTCGTGTCGGGGGCGCTGCTGCTGGTGATCACCTACCTACTCGTCCGCAGCGCCACGGGTCCTGAGGTGATCTTCCCCGGAGGGAGTCCGCACGGACCGACCGGCCCACCCGCCCTCAGGGAAGCTCTGGCCAACCCGGGGGTCACCCGTTATCTGCGTCATGTCGCCGATCAGCAATACGCCCGGGCCGTCAGCCTTCACGCCGACGATCTCCACCAGCTGCTCGTCCGGTCCGCGATCGCGCTGGCGATCACGGCCGCGGGCTCAATCGCGCTTGGCTGGCTGGTCGCGGGCCGGGTCCTGCGCCCGCTGCGGGCGATGACGACGGCCACCCGTCAGATCTCCGAGCGCAATCTGGACGAACGCCTCGCGCTCTCGGGGCGTCGCGACGAGCTGAAGGACCTCGCCGACACGATCGACGGCCTCCTCGCCCGGCTCGAGTCACATGTCGGCGAACAGCAGCGATTCGCCGCCAACGCCTCTCATGAGCTGCGCACGCCGTTGGCGATCACGCAGACGCTGCTCGACGTGGCCCGCAACGATCCCAATCGTGAGGACGGCGAGCTCGTCGATCGCCTGCACTTCGTCAATACCCGGGCGATTGACCTCACCGAAGCGCTGCTTCTGCTCAGTCGCGCCGATCAGCGGTCCTTCGCCTCAGAACACGTCGACCTGTCGCTGATAGCGGAAGAGGTCACTGAAACGCTGTTGCCCCTCGCCGAGGAGCGTGGTGTGAGGATCGAGACCTCCGGCGTCGCGACGGCGACGGTCGGCTCGCCGACGCTCTTGCTGCAGATGGCTAGGAACCTTGTGCATAACGCGATCGTCCACAACCTGCCCGAACAGGGTGGCGTGTGGGTCACGACCACCGCTCAGCCTGAGGGTGTGCAGTTGAGCGTCGAGAACACCGGCGAACGGCTCACGCCGCAGCTGGTCGCCACGCTTGCCGAGCCGTTTCAGCGCGGCTCGAGGCGCGTACGCACCGACCACGCAGGGGTCGGTCTGGGCCTGGCGATCGTCAAAAGCATCGCCCAGGCGCACGACGGGACCCTCATCCTCACACCCCGGGCCGGCGGCGGGCTTCGCGTCACAGTGAAGCTGCCCGCCGCGCCAACGCAACTGGTAGCTGAGCACCCGCGAAGCGCTCGCGTATCTGACGGCGTGCCGACGCCGGAAGGATGAACCGTGACGAGCGCTTGCGACGCGAGCGGTTGGCGTCGCAGCGGCTGACACTCGCGATGGCATGTTCGAGCGCCGAGGAAGCGGCGCGCGCTGTGATCGGCGTTCAGGCCCAGGATTTGCGCGCTGCTGGTCTCGCGCTGCGCTCGCGCGTGCCCGGTCTGACCCGAGAGGCCATCCGTGCGGCGCCGCTGCTCCGGACGTGGACTGTCCGCGGCACCGTGCATCTGATCGCCGCGTCCGATCGGCCATGGCTGCATGCGCTGCTGGCGGAGCGCAACGCCCGCATGTTCGGGGCTCGCTTTGAGCGCTTCGGGGTCGTCGATCAGGTCAACGCGATGCGCGGGGATGTCGTGGACTTGTGTGCCGAGCGGTCTCGCGATCGCGCGTCGCTCTTGCGCGCGCTCGTGGAGCGCGGCCACCCGTCGCTCGAACAGGGTCCGATCAACACTTTCGTCCCGTGGCTCTCGACGCAAGGCCTGATCGTCACGGACTCCGACGGCCTGCTGAACGCGGCCGACCCACCGCCGGTCGTCGACCACGACGAGGCGCTCGCGATCCTGGGGTCACGCTACCGCGCGGGTTACGGCCCTTGCGACGCGGCTGACCTCGCGAAGTGGTCATCGCTGCCGATCACGCAGGCACGGCGGGCGCTCGATGCCGCAGGCCCACAGGGCGAGGCCGACGCGTGTCGCTCCGACGATCCGCTGCCGTGTCAACTGCTCGCTGCCTTCGACACGCTCATGCTCGGACACCGAACCCGCGAGCCGTTCGTCGCCGCCGAGGATGACCATCACATCCTCAAGGGCGGCGGGATGCTCAAACCCGTAGCGCTGCACGCCGGAGTCGCGACCGGCACGTGGTCGATCAAGAGAGGTCGTCCCGAGCCGGCGTGGTTTGGCCCGCCAGCGCCGGATGCGGCGCTCGCCGCCGAGGCGACCGACATCGGGCGCTTCCTGGCATCGTGATTGCCGTCCCCCCAACGCCTGATTGCCGGCCCCCGAACGCATGTCCTTGCACCTCGCTACGTGGTTAGCGGGCGGTGCCGACCTAGCGTTGCGGCGTGGTCCGCGAGCGACGCCAGCATGCGGTACGCAGCGTCATCCCACGGCTCGGGGACGCTCACGATCGCCAAGTCGACACCCAGCGAGGCCAGCCGCTCCAGTCGATCTGCGGCTGGTTCATAGTCCGTCGTGTCAAGCGCGCTAAACGTGGTCTTGACGATGGTCTCGGGGTCTCTTCCGATCCGGTGGCACTCTCGCTCGAGCGCCGCGAAGCGCTCCTCGAGCGTGCCGTGCCCGAGGCGTTCCAGGAAGTTACAGGCGTCGGCATACCGGGCGACGAGGGGTAGCGTTCGTCGCATCCCGCTGCCGGCGATGAGGATCGGTACTCGCCGCAATGGTGCGGGCCTGATTGAACAGCGAGTCGAGGTCGTACGCGCCGCCATGGTACGGCCGCGCGTCAGAGCCAAACATGCGGCCCGCGATCTCGACCAGTTCCCGCAACTCGTCGTAGCGCGCAGATGCGGGCGGCCGCGCGAGCTTGAAGTCCCGACCGCGCAGGTCGTTCCAATCCGCGCCGAGCCCGAGCCAGGCTCGTCCGCCGGAGAGAACATCAAGCGTGGTCACGCTCTTGACGAGCAGCCGAGGATCGCGATACGGACCACCGCTCACCAGGACGCCGAGCTCCAGCCGCTCGCTACGCGCGGCGAGCCATCCCAGGGCCGTGTATGCCTCGAGCACCGGTGCCTCCGGCGGCCCGAAACGCTCGATTTGCACCAGCTGGTCCATTACCCAAAGACTGTGCAGGCCGGCGTCCTCGGCGACCGACGCGACGCGGCCAAGTCGTGATCTGACCTCTCGCGAGCCGCTCGCGCCTCCGAAAGATGTGAAATGAAGCCCCAGTCGCATGGTTTCGACCATCAGGCCGGGCGCATCAGAATACCCGTCGCGATGCGCCGATTCGGCGGGGCGCTCGGTATCAGCCGATAGGGTTTCGCGACCGATGATTTCTCAGCGGGTCGGCGGTCTTAGGATTCCATGACACCAACTACATGCCACATGTCAATATCGCTCGACGGATTCGTCGCGGGACCCGATCAGAGCCGCGAGAATCCGTTGGGTATCGGCGGCCTCGAACTCCACCACTGGCACTTGGACGAGCCGCTTAACGAAGCTGACGTCCGCGCCAAGAATGCGCTGATGAGGCAGCGCGGTGCGTATGTCATGGGCCGCAACATGTTCGGCCCTATCCGGGGCCCCTGGGAGGGCGAGTGGCGGGGCTGGTGGGGAGACGAGCCGCCGTATCACGCGCCGGTGTTCGTTCTTACCCACCATCCGCACGAGCCGATCGAGATGAGCGGCGGCACGACGTTCTACTTCGTAACCGAAGGGTTCGACGCCGCGTTCGAGCGCGCGACAGCAGCGGCCGGCGGGCTTGGGGTCGACATCGCCGGCGGCGCCTCCACCGTCCGCCAGGCGCTCGCGGCCGGCGTGGTCGACGAGCTGATGATCGATATCGCTCCAGTCCTGCTCGGTAGCGGCGAGCGGTTGTTCGACGGGCTGGAAGATCCCGGCTTCGAGCCGCTCGAGATCATCCATTCCCCGCGCGCGACACACGTGCGCTACCGCGTAGGTCGGGCGACTCGCCCACCATCTGAGCAGGTCTGACTGCGTTGCGATCGCTGAAACGACCGAGGAGGGAAGATGGCGACTTACATCGTGCTTGCCGACTGGACTCAGCAGGGCGTCGCGAACTTCGAACAGACGGTTGACCGATATGACGCCGGGCTGGCCCAGATGGAGGCCTCAGGAATCACCGTCAAGGACCGGTACTGGACGCTGGGAAACCACGACCAGGTGAGCGTCATCGACGCGCCGGACGACGAGACGCTGGCCGCCGCGCTGCTAAAGCTGAGCTCCCTGGGCAACATCCGCACGACCACGTTGCGCGCGTTTTCAGCCGACGAGATGAGGGCCCTGATCGCCAAGGCCAGCTGAGCGGCATCCTAAGAGGCGCTGATCAGGTGGCGCGTAGCGCTGCGTCGAGATCGCGCCACAGGTCGTCGAGGTGCTCGCACCCGACGCTTAGACGGATCAGGCCAGGTGGAATGTGCTCCTGGCCGGGGTGTGTGCTGCGGCGCTCCATTGAGGTCTCGATGCCACCGAGGCTCGTCGCGTGGCGGATGATGCGAGTTGCCCGGCAGGCACGATCGGCTGCTGGCGCGTCCTTCAGCTCGAAGCTGACAACCGTCCCGAACCCCGGATAGCGCACCCGGATGACGGCGGCGTGGCCCTGTAGGCGTGATGCGAGTTGCTGCGCCGAGCTCTGGGCGCGGCCCAGGCGCAGCGCCAAGGTCCGAGCGCCGCGCAGCGCCAGGAAGCACTCGAGCATCCCGGGCGTCGCTCCGTTGCGGCTGCGCACGTCGCGAAGGAGCGCCAGTTCGCCAGCGTCAGCGGTGACCGCCGCTCCGAGGAGTAGGTCTGAGTGGCCGCCGATCAGCTTGGTGGCCGAGTGCACGACGATATCGGCGCCGAGCTGCAGCGGGCGTTGAAGCAGCGGGGTGGCAAACGTGTTGTCGACCACGATTCGGGTTCCGCCGCGGCGCGGGGCGGCACAGATCGCGGCGAGATCGGCGACTTCAAGCAGCGGGTTCGAGGGGGACTCGATCCACAACAGGTCCGCCTCTGACGCTCGCTGCAACCACCGAGGGTCGCTCGCCGGCAGCCGCTCCACTTGCCAGCGATGCGTCCGCGCACCAGCGTCGGCGATCGCCGCGACCCCCTGGTAGCAGTCGTCCACCAGCACCAGGTGAGCATCGCTGGGAAGCTGGCCGAGCACGGCCGCACAGGCCGCCATCCCGGACGAGAAAGCAACGGCATGTCCTCCTTCCAGCCCCCCGAGCATCGCCTCAAAGGCTTCCCATCCCTCGGTGGCCTCGTTGCGGCTGTAGATCCGTTCCGAGCCCAACACATAAGTCGACGCCGCAACCACGGGAGTATTGAGTGGCGCGCCGGATACCGGCTGCGGACGCCCGGCCACCACTAGCCAGGTCTCAGGGTTCACCTCATCCGAGCGATCCGCGCTCCACGGGAGTCGTGCAGACAGAGGACGAGAGTGCCACAAGTCCGATCCGGACGGCGGCTTACGATTGCCGGCGCCGGGTTTAGAACCGTCTCCGGGCGCGTCGTCGCTCGCGCCGGCGGACACCGCACACAGATACGGGCGAGAGGGGCCGTCCGAATGGGTCGATGAACAGCGTGATGGGTCCGGTTTGCGGGGGAACCGCTCCCTCGAGAGTCTCGATCGAATAGGAGAGATGGCCGTTCTCCAGACGAGGTTGCTTGATCACGACGACCGCGTCTTCTGGGGCCTGATCACCGGACTCCACGAACGCGAGGACCGCGTTGGGAGGATCTTCCTCGAAGCTGTTATCTCCCTCGGCCCAGAGCTCCACGAAGTCAGTGGTGGTCATGTGTCCGACGACACGTTGCGGCCGGTCGGAGAAGTAGAGCGTTGACGGCGTGACCTCGTTCAATGTGAGCGTCGTGCCGTCGCTCGACATCGAGTGCGCGGTCTGCACGAACATCGACTGTTCGGCCTGAAGTTCTTCGATCATCTGCTTGTCGGTCATCTAAAACCTCTCTGTTGGTGTCCGGCTCGTAGTCGCTCCGCGTCCGAACTCTCGTGAGGGCGTCGAGTTCGTACGCGCGACGGCCCCAGCCTGGTTGGACGTCAATGGCGCGATGGCCTCGACCTAGCGTGGCGTTGGCGCGCCAACGGGTGGCCGGTAGCCCGGTACCTCACCCGCCGAAGGGGTGAGGCGCTTGGCGTCGAGCTGCTCCACGAGCAGGTCGAGCATCGTCTGCTGCAGCGCGCGAGAACGGTCGTCGGCGTGGCTGGGGTGCGCGAGGTTGCGTTCTTCGAGCGGGTCCAAGGTGAGGTTGTATAGCTCGAACTCGTCAGGCTCAGGCTCCGTGACCGTATCGGTGTGCCGGCCACGCAGCCGCTCGTCGCGCTCGCCTGGCGCGGTCCAGAACTGCGCGTTGTCGTAGTAGCGCGAGAACTTGACCAGGTGCTGCTCGCCGTCGACGTCGACCTCGGCGATCACGGTCTCCAGGTGGTTGGGCTGCTTGACGGTCGAGTAGCGGTGCAGGGCCTTGGCGACCCGTCCGAACGGGCTGGCCGTCTTCCCGCTGCCCTCGCTGATCTCGTCATCGGTGATGAACAGGACCGGCTCCTACGCCGCGGGGGCTTAGCAGCCCGGACCGCATCAGAGAGGTCGCGCCCGACGAGCGGGCGCGCGTCGGTGTGACCGGACTGCAAGCGCGCGAGCGCATCGTCACGGTCGATACCGGCGAACCCGAGCAGCGTCGGGATCAGGTCGGCGTGGTTGGTCGCGATGTCGAGCTCGCGAGCGCCACCGGGCAGGAGTGGGCTCGCGACGATGAACGGCACGTGAAGCGCTTCCTCGTAAGCCACGTGCCACTTCTCGTGCATGCCGCCGTGGGCGCCCTGCATGTCACCGTGATCGGAGCAGAAGATCACGATCGTGTTCTCGTACGCGTCACTCTCGCGCAGGGCGTCCAACACCCGCGTTATCTGCTCGCCGACCTGGGCCTGCATCTGGTAGTAGAACTTCAAGTGGAGCTCGTTCCACGGCTGCGGTGCGATGATCGCGCCCCAGTTGTCGACATAGCTCTGCTGGCAGGAGGGCTTGGTCGAGAGGTCCTCCTCGTGCGTCGGCGCCTGATCGACGTGCGGCACCTGTGAGGGGTGGTAGCGCAGCCCCTGCGTGAGCGCGATGACGCCGAACATCGAGTCGTCGTGTGGGTTGAGGAACGAGCAGACGGTCAGCCACGGCGGGCCGGCTTCTTCTGCATCGAGGCGCTTGAGCAGCGCGATCGTCTCATCGGCGGTGAACGGGTCCTTGAGCGTGCCCGTATTGTGCGGCCCGAGCCCGTGCGGCTCGGGGCCGACCCACTCCGAGAAGCCCCAGTCGTCGAGCAGATCCGCCTTCAGGTACTTCTGGATGTTTTCCTCGATCGGCTTGCCGTCGTCGTCGATCGAGAGCAGGTACCCGTCGCCGTCCTCGGCGTCGAGGTGCGCGTGGGAGGCGTGCCACTTGCCCTTGTAGAACGTCCGATAGCCGCCGGCCCGGAACCAGTCGCCTAGCGTCGGCACGGTGTCCCGCGCCAGCCAGAACATGTCGTCGCTTTCGTCGTGCTTAGCGATTCCGGGGGTCTGCGTAACACCGTGCAGCGAGGGATAGTGGCCGGTGAGCAGCGACGCGCGGCTCGGGGCGCAGGCGATCGTCATCGGGTAGGTGACGGCGAAACGAGACGCCATTCTGACGCAGGCGCTCCACACAAGCGCGGCCGGGAGCCCGCACGTCATCCAAATCAGGTGATCCCCACGGCCTGAGAGATCAAATGCCCCGTGCCGACGACTCGCGGTTGCAAAGCGTGCTGCCCGGACAGTAGGGTCGATCGCGAGCCCGTCTGGGCGTCAGCACGGCATTTCTGCCATTGAGAGCGAGGAGGAGGGCATGGCTACCCATGTCATAGTCCACGAGGTCGAAGACGTCGAGCACTGGTTGAGCTCGCCAAGGCGCGAGGAGATCTTCGGACCGATGGGGATCACGGTCCGTACGTTCCGCGACCCGCAGGGCTCCAATCGGGTCGGTCTGATTGCCGAAATCCCCGACATGGCTGCGTTCCAGAGCTTCATGCAGACCGACCAGGCGGCCGAGGCGATGAAGCATGACGGCGTGCGCCCGGAGACGCTTCTGGTCCTCGACGACCCATAACCGATCGCCGCGGGCGAGGCGCTCCAATTGATCAGGGGCCGGCGGGCACTACCGGCTGACGCTCAGCGTCCGGCGGCACGCGACGGTCGTGCGGATCTCGCGAATCGTTCGCCTGCGCTGCGGGAAGAATTGGGTGACCACGCCCGGCACAGCCGCGGCCCGACTTGAGGATGCGCTGGCGAAGGCAACCGGCTGCAACGCCGAGCCCGTCCGCACCGTCTCGGCTACCAGGTGATCCTGGATCAAGCTGCCGGCGAGAGCTGATCCGATTCCTCCATGGACCCAACGCGTTCGCGCGCCGCCGAAATCCATGAAGTTGTTGGCCAGGACGCGGTTTCCGCGCATTGGGAGTCTGGCCGCGCCGGCTCCGAAGTGCGTGTGCGGTCACGGATGCAGGTCTTGGCTCGTCGCGTCAGCGTTGCTCACTGCCTCCTGCTCCATGCCTGAGGCGACCATGCCGGCGCGGCTGCTGGCACGGCACGGAGAACGGCACTCTGGCTGAGACTGCCGCGCGGGCGACAGCGGAGCGGCGAGGTCTGAGCGGAGGCACCATTGCGATCGTTCCAGCGGGGCATGCTTCGGCCCCATGCACGTGCACCCTGGCGATTTGCGCCAGTCTCGCCGCTGGGGCGAGGCTTTTGGTGGTCGTCCGGGCTTGGACAACAAGGAGCCGCTAGTGCTGGCCGCCGCACTGTAGAGTCAAGCTGGGGTGGCGGTGGTGGGCGCGGAGAAAGGGAAGGCTTGCATGCTGTTGAAAAGGGCTCTGCCGGTGGGCGCGGTGCTAATCGCCGTTGGCTCGATCGTGTGGTCCGCGGGCGCGGCGAGCGCCGTGACTGAGCACAAGATCACCGAGATGGAGCGCATCGCTCCCGTCACGATCAAGCATGGGCCGACACCGGGTGAGCGGCACTATGAATACGCCGGCATCGCCGAAGGCCACATCGGCACCTTGTTAGTTCGGGGGGCAGCGCTCAGGAGCAGCGGTGCGCTGAACACCGGCAGCGGGATCGAGACACTTCACGTGACGGAATTCGACAGTTTGGGGTCGCGGTCCGCTGTGATCCACGAGTTCTTCAAGATCACCGACGGCCGCTCGAAGTTCACTGGCAAGGGGGAGTGGCGGGGAGGACAGGGCCACTACCACGGCGCCCACGGCACCTTCGAAGTTGCCGGCGGGGGGGCGGTCGAAGGCATCCAGGTTGTCCGCTTGGATGGCAACATCAGCTACTGAGCCGCGTGGCGCGGCTTGCCTATGGCAGCCGCAGTCTCAGCTCTCGGGGGGTGAACGGACGGGAAGATCGGAGCGTCGGCTACGTCGATCCGAGCGGTTGACCGAGCATGAACCGATGGCCGTCAGGTGAACGCAGCTTTCGCCGCTCCGCGCAGACCGTTCCGAGTGTCAACTCATGTGATCCACGGCTGACGAAAGATCGCCTGCCAGTTGTCGATGATGCTCGGCGTCAGCCCGCCGCCGGTGTGTCCCGTGAGCAGTATGCGGTAGCGCTGGAACAGACTTCCGATGGCATCAGGCAACAGGCACATACGTGACGTGCGCTGCCGGCAACAGCGCGAACGTAGCGGCCACGATCATCGTCGACCCGATCGCCGGAATCACGAGCGGCCTGTAGCTATCCCGGCGGTCTGCCCAGACGGTGCCGATGATCACGATCACGCTGGGCAGCGCGAATACGGCGATGCAGAGGATCAAACCGGTAGCCGTGAAGCTGCTTGCAACGGACGGGGGGTGCAGGGCGTGGCAGTACCAGCTTGCGCGGCTCGGCGCAGCGAACGGATCGAAACTCCCGTCGCCAGAGCAGCGGTTGGAGGTCAGGGTGAACGCAACGATCGAGGACGCCATCATGCCGACGATCAGCCCGACGCCAGCCCAGACCGGCTCGATCCGTCGACCTCGCGCGCGTGGCTCCGACACTGGCGGACAGTCTCTCAGCCGGCACCCACAGGCCTGATTCCGGATGGCGGGCTCACGTTCGAATCCACGACTGTTGCGTCTCAATCAGCGGAGGCGCGGACGTGCTCGGTGACCACCCGGAGCCAGTTAGCCGATCAGCTCAGCTGCTGTGAGGTGGTCGGACCCATGCACAGTATCTCCGCGTCAACGACGTAGGGACCGTCCTGCGAGCCTCAACGAACGCCAGGTCGGGCGGGCTCCATATCGGGATCGCTCGCCGGCTGCTCGACTTCGGTCTTCATAAGCGAAACGACCCGTACGAACAGCTGCTTTGACACCTGCGGCTGAATGGATGCGCGTCTCAACCCACCTAGGGCGACGCAACCTGCTCCTCGCCAGGCTGGGGTGTGGCGTCGGGTCGGCCCGGCGAACACCGAGCCGAGCCCGGTCGCGCTTTGATCTATCGCCTCAGCTGGAGACCGGCGTTGGCAGACATCGTTGGAGACGGTCGTCCGTGGACGGTCCCGATGTTTTCGCTGCTGTCTATGCCCTGCAGGTAGATGCTCGTGATGCCGAGGTGCGCGTGTCCGAGTTGCCGTTGGATCACGACGAGCGGGACGCCTTCGTGTGCCATCTCGATCGCGTGCGCGTGTCGGAGTTGATGTGGCGCGAAGCGCCGTCTCACGCCTGCGGCCGCGGCCGCGTGATGCAACTGTTTGCGCGCGGCCGACCCTTCGCAACGTCGTCCGGCGGTCGGTCCGTGGATGACGCACAGAAGTGCGCCGATCGGAAGCTCGCGGCGGATCTCGAGCCAAGGGTTGAGCTGGTCTCATGCCCACCGGTCCATCCCGACCTCTCGGCGCTTGCCGCCCTTGCCACGCCGGACGAGGACAGCGCCACGGGTGCGGTCGAGGTCGCTCTCTTGGAGCGAGAGCGCTTCGGTGATCCGCAGTCCCGCACGCCACAGCAGCGCAATCAGCGCACGAAGTCGGCGGCCGTCGGCGCGGTCACCGACCGCGCTCATCACAGCGACGATCTCTTCGACTGTGGGCGGATCGGCCCTGGGTTGGGTGCTGGTCGCCGCCGCGATCACACCAACCGCAGACGCGCTGATCGTCCTCACAAACGGCGGGAAGCTCTCCAAAGCGTTGGGCGTCCATGGGATCTCGGCAGGACTGCTCGTCGCAGCGGGTCTCGTTCTCGCGCTGGGATGAGCGACGCTTCCGATGACTATCCGGCGCACACCGATCCGGACGCGGGTTCCGCGGTCAGGGTCCCGATGGGCGCGGGGTCGACGGCCCCGCGGGGGCAAGCCCGTTGGTCATCAGGTCGATCTGACGGCGTGCGAGGCGCTCCCAGTCGCCCGTGCCGGGGAGTGGCCGGGAGAGCAGCGACGCGGCCACGATCAGGTCCTCGGGACTCAGGTCTGCACGCAGTTGCCCTGCGGCCTGCCCACGCTCGATCAGTCCGCGCAGCACGGTGCGAACCTCTGCCTGGCGCTCCCGCGTCGCGGGGGTGAAGATCGCCGGCCCGCCGTGGAGCGGCAACACGAAGCGCTCACGGTCGCGCAGCGTGGCCAGGAAGAACGCGCGAACGCCTTCGAGGGCCGATCCCGGATGCGCGGCCGCCGCTCGTGCGTTGTCGACCGCAAGGCCGAAAGAGCGGTACACCAGCCCGCCGAACAGGTCCTCTCGGGTGGCGAAGTGGCGGTATACCGTGCCGACCCCCACGCCGGCGTGCTCGGCGATCTGGGCGATCGGAACCTTCTCCCCGTCCCGGCGGACGAGCTCCGTGGCCGCGTCAAGCACACGCTCGCGATTGCGAAGTGCGTCCCTGCGCGGCTGACGGGCGGCGGGATCCGGCACCTGGGCACATCATTACAGATCAACCGGACGATATCGTCCGTAACATAAGCGGACGATATCGTCCGAAACACAATGATGCCCAAGGAGATCCGATGGCAACGACACGAACGAAGATGCGTGTAGACGACAAAGCCGCGGCCATCCGATGACCGCCCTCCCGGAGGACGACGACACGCGCGAGCCGGCGATCGCACGTCCCGACGACCCTGCCCTAGTGCACCTGGCGGTAGTGGGCGGCACCTACACGGTGCTGCTCTCAGGCGACCAGACCGCCGGGCGGTTCGCGATGCTCGACATGCTGATCCCCCCGGGCGACGGGCCGCCGCCGCACCGGCACAACTTCGAAGAGTGCTTCCGCGTCCTCGAGGGCTCCCTCGAAGTATGGGTGCGCGACCTTCCGCCCACCCGGCTGGAGGCAGGCGACACCGCCAACATTCCCGCCAACGCCCCACACGCGTTCCGCAACCCGGCGCAGGTTCCGGCGCGGCTGCTGTGCACCGCCGCCCCCGCGGGCCTGGAAAGGTTCTTCGCCGAGTTCGGCGACCCCGTACCCACACGCACCTCGCCGGCCCCGTCGCTCAGCGCCGCCGAGCGCGAAGACCGGCTACGCCGCGCCATGGCGGCGGCGCCCCGGTACGGCGTGGAGATCCTGCCCCCGCCCGCTCCATGAGCACGGCTGCCTATTTGGGACGGCGGCGCACCTCCGCCGAGCGGGCCGAACGCACGTGATCGCGTCACCAGCCCCGCGTATTCGTCAGATCCTTCGAATCCAAACGGACAACCACCATCAGAAAGAGACTCCGATGAAGGCAATGCGTTTCCACGAGTACGGCGGCCCCGACGTCCTCCGCTACGAGGACGTCGAGCAGCCCACCCCCGGCGCCGGCGAGGTGCGCCTCCTCGTCGCCGCAACCTCGTTCAACGGCGTCGACGCCGGGATTCGCGGCGGCTACCTGCAGGGCCCCTTCCCGGTGACGCTGCCGCACACGCCGGGCATCGATGTCGCTGGTACGGTCGACGCGCTCGGCGAGGGCGTCGAGAACGTCGCGGTCGGCGACGCGGTCGTCGCCTTCCTGCCGATGACCGCACCGGGCGCGGCCTCAGAGTTCGTGATCGCGCCGACCGAGCTCCTCGCGGCGGCGCCGGCGAGCATCCCGCTCGCGGACGCCGCGGCACTGCCAATGGTCGGCCTCACCGCGCGGCAGGCGCTCTTCGACGACGCGGGGCTCCAGGAGGGGCAGGGCGTGCTGATCAACGGCGCCGGCGGCGGCGTCGGCGGCTACGCGATCCAGCTGGCCAAGCGGGCCGGCGCGCACGTGATCGCCACGGCCTCCGCCCGCAGCTCCGAGCGTGTCCGGTCCGCGGGCGCCGACGAGGTCATCGAGCGCACCGACAGCACCGTGGCCGACGCGGTGGCCGAGCCGGTGGACGTGCTGCTCAACCTCGCGCGGATCGCCCCTGAAGAGCTGGTCGCGCTGGCCGCCCTCGTCAAAGACGGCGGCGTCGTCGTCAACACGGTCCCGACGATCGACACGCCCGCCGACGAGGAGCGCGGCGTGCGCGCTGTCGGCGTCTTCGTCCGCAGCGACGCCGAGCAACTCTCGCGGCTAGTGGCGCTGGTCGACGGCGGCGAACTGCGCGTCGACGTCGCGGAGCGCTTCCCGCTCGCCGAGCTGGCGGATGTCCACGCTAAGGCGGACGCCGGCGATCTCTCGGGCAAGGTCGTCGTCCTGGTCGACAGCAGCAACTGACAGCCAGGTGCCATCAACACCAGACCCGTGGCCTTCGATCTGCGCCATGTAGGAGCCGATCATCGGTGCGGCCAGCACCGCCCAGCCCATCCCGGCCGACTTGCCCACGCCCGAGCACGAACGGTCGATGCCCGCCCGAACACAAGAGCAGGGGTCGACCGGGCGGAGGGTGAGCGCCCTGCTGCGCAGTTTGCAAGCAACTCCTCTCGGTGGAGAGCCGCCCATTCACGGACGAGGCGAAGCGAACGGGTATGCGCTCAACGGACACAAAAACCCCGCAGCAGCGGGGCTTCTGGAGCGCGCCCGGAGAGATTCGAACTCCCGACCTTCGGTTCCGTAGACCGACGCTCTATCCAGCTGAGCTACGGGCGCGTGTCCGCCGATTCTAGTGGCGGTTCAGCGCGGACGCGGCCGGGTCGAGGGGCCGACGTGATGGTTCAGCCAGTTGACGAATGGGCGCGCCGAGTCGAGCTGGGACTGGATGCGCTGGTCGCAGGCGCGCGTATGCAGCCAGCGGCGCAGCGGATGTCGATGGGACACGGCCAGACGCTTTAGCCGCAGCCGCTCGATCCGGGGATGATCGGGCGAGTAGCCCTTCGGCGCTCGCTTGAGCTCGGGCTCGGTGAGCGACATGTCCGCCGACTCCGCTTTGCTCACCGCGCGCTCGAACGCGGCACTGCGGCGGCGGTCGTCGATGGAGGCCCGGAACCGCTCGAGCTGGTCATTCTCGGGGTGCCACAGGCCGGCCCCAAGCACAAGTCCGTCGAGCGACAGCTGAACGTAGTACACGGCTGGTCCCTGGCCCAGCGCGACGGCGATGTGCTCCTTGAGGGGCGGTCCGGGCCGGAAGCGGGTGTTGTTGTACGGACGGAAGAAGTGCGGCGGACCGAGGGGCTGGAGCTTCTCGGTCAGGTCTCGGGTCGGCTCGAGCAGCAGCGTGTTGTAGCGCTCGCGGTTGGCTTTGAACCAGTCGCGATCGTTGTTGTCCTCGAGCTCGCGCAGGAAGTCGAGCGCCTCGGCCGGCCACATCGGCGTCAGCCGTGCGAGACGGGCTCGGTTTCGATGCCGCCGATCTCGAAGTCCGGCCGCGCGATCGCCGGCGGCGGCGCCGTGCGGGCAGGCAGTCCGGATGCGGAAATCGCGGTGTCCGCCATCGACCGGTGACTCTATCCCCGGCGTCGGATCAAGGACAAGGCGGCCACTGTCGTGATTCGAACGTGGACGCTACGGCGGCGCGGCGTGCGCGTGAGTTAGGCTGCCTCCGAGGCAAGTTGCGAACGGACGCGAATTCGGGGGACCAGCGAAGGCTCACGCGCGCGCTAACCGCGGTTGTGGTCGCGCTATGCGCGCTTGCGCTCACGTCTTCGGCGCGGGCGGTGAGCGGACCGGACGCCGTCGTGCTCGTCCCTGGGTTAACCACGACGACGCCGTTCACGACCGCCGCGGTGCAGTGTCACGGAACCGCGCCGCGCGGCTTGACGTGGAGCTACGACGGCGCTCAGTTCGCTGCCGCGGGCTACCGGGTCTACACCGCCCCGGTGACTGACGGCCCCGGCGCCGTCACGTCGCATCCGCCGCAGTTCTCCGGATGCCCGACGCAGCTACCGGCGAGCATGACGATCAACTCTCGTGGAGACGTCTACGCCAACGCGACCGCCCTGGCGTCATTCGTCGCGCACTTGCACTCGGCGTATGGCGTGAACAGCGTCCGCTTCGTCGACCACTCGGATGGTGGGCTGTGGACCCGCGGCGCCCTACGCCTGGCGGCAACCACGTTCCCGAACGTCCAGGTGCTCTCGGTCACGACGCTCGGCACCCCACACCTCGGCAGCTTTCTCGCCGACATCGCCGAAGCGGTCGATCCGGCACTGTGTGGATCGGACCTGACGTGCAAGCTGCTCGCGTACTCGGTCATCGCCTACCGCGACCTGACGCTCGAGCCTGCGGTCGGGCAGCTGACGGCAGGTTTTCTCACGCAGTGGAACCCGGGACAGGGATCGTCGCTCGACTCGATCCCGCTCACCGCGATCGGGGGCGATGCCGTTTCATTTCCCTCGATCACGAATCCCTACGTCTCGCCGAACGACGCGCTGGTCGGGTTGGCCAGCGCCCAGGCCGTCGGACTAGACAAGGCCGGCGTGATCCCACGGCTCAGCTGCTTCTCGCCGTTCCCGGACGTGCACAGCAATACCTTCCTGCCGTTTTTCCCTGGCCTCCACAGCCTGCTCAACGACCCCGGGGTCGTCACTGACGTCGAGCAGACCCTGGCCGGCAATCCGCCGTCCACAACCTGCCCAAATCCCGCCGCGCAAGGCGTGCTCGGCACGCTGGTTTCATCCTCCCGCGGCACGCTGGCCGTGCCGCTGCGCGCTGCCCTGCCCCCACGTGGCCGAACGCTCTCCTCGCCGGCGAACGACGATGCGATTCTGCTCCTCAGAGGCACCTCCGTGAGTTGTGGAAAACGCGCGTTGGAGTCGATTCCGTTCTTCGATTCCACTCGTCTCCGGGTCATTCCGGCGCCGGCATGTGCTGGCCAGCTGCGGATCACCCCGTCCGGGGCACGCATCCTCGACCTTCGCCGCACATCAGACACCGCGCGGTTGCGCGTCAACGGACACCGGATCCTCATCCGGATTCACCAGCGCAGCGGGACGCACCTGCTCGTGGCCGTCAAACATGGCCGTCGCTTCCGCTCGGTTCGGCTGGGCGCGGGCGGATCGCTGGCCGTCGCACGGACACAGCGGACGCTGACCCTGCGGCTGGCGCTGGTGCAACGCTCCGGGCGTTCCGAAGTCGCCACGGTCACGCTCCATCTATGAGCGGAGGGGGAGGGATTCGAACCCTCGGACGAGTTGCCCCGTCGCCAGTTTTCAAGACTGGTGCATTCGACCACTCTGCCACCCCTCCGGTGGCCTGACGAAGCGATGCTAGCCGCCCAATTCGGATCGCAGGCGGGCCAACCCAGCCTCTACACTGGCCCCGACAACCGGGAGAGGTGGCCGAGTGGCTGAAGGCACTCGCCTGCTAAGCGAGTAAGGGGTTCACGCTCCTTCGCGGGTTCGAATCCCGCCCTCTCCGTTCCTTCGTCGCCTGATGACCTACGGTAGCCGCGTCGATGGCTCGTGTGCGGTATCCAATCCTGGATGAAACCGATGCTCGCGCGTCTGGTCCGGGCACTTCCGGATGAAAACGAGGGCTACGTGTTCGAGCCTAAGTGGGACGGGTTCCGCTCTCTGGCCAGCCGCGACGGCGAGCGGATCGAGCTGCTCAGCCGCCACGGGCGATCGCTCACGCGCTACTTCCCGGAGCTGGTCGCGGCGTTGGCGCACCTCAGCGCGAATCGCTGGACAATCGACGGCGAGGTGCTCGTGACGCTGGACGGCCGGTTCGACTTCGAGGCGCTGATGGGGCGTCTGCATCCGGCCGAGTCGCGGGTCCGTGAGCTTGCACAGAAAACGCCCGCCAGCTTCGTTGCCTTCGACCTGCCGGAGGTGGGTGACGAGCCGTTGCTCGACGCGCCGTTCGGGGAGCGCCGGCGCCGGCTGGCCGACCTGCTGCACGAAATCGCGCCGCCGTTGTTCCTCACGCCCGCCACCGAGGATCGCGCCATCGCCGAGCGGTGGCTGGCGGAGTTCTGCGGAGGCGGCCTCGATGGCGTGATCGCCAAACCGCGCGACCTGCGTTACCTACCCGGCGCCCGCGCGATGCTCAAGGTCAAACACGAGCGAACGGCCGACTGCGTCGCGGCAGGGGCGCGGGCCAGCGCTGACCCGCCTGAGGTGTGGTCGCTGCTGCTCGGCCTCTACGACGACGCCGACGCGCTGGAGCACATCGGCGTGGCGAGCTCGTTCTCCCGGGCCACGCGGGCGCGTCTGGTCGCCGAGCTCGCGCCGCTTGTCACCGATCTGGCCGGTCATCCTTGGGAGCATGGCTTTCTCACGGGTGGCGGCGCGATGGGCCGGCTCAAGGGAGCGGCGGGTCGTTGGGAGCCCGGAATGACACTCGACTGGACACCGCTTCGGCCCGAGCGGGTCGTCGAGGTTTCCTACACGCAGCTGGACGGTTACCGCCTCCGTCATCCCGCGAAGCTGGTCCGGTGGCGTCCGGACCGCGACCCCGACTCGTGCCGGATCGAACAGCTCGACGTCCCGGCGCCCGATGTTGAAAGTGTTCTCTCCAAATGAGCTCCGACCCGCATGAGCCACGGCGCGAAAATGGTCGTGTGTCAGTCGCCACCAAGCTGCAGATCAAGCCGGGCGCCACGGTGGCCACCGTCGGCCAACCGCCCGAGGTCGACCTGGAGGTACCCGGCGCGAATCCGGTGATCGCAGATCCAAGCGGCGCCGACGCGGTGGTGGTGTTCGCCGCGAACCGAGCCGAGCTCGACCAGCGCCGCGGCCCGCTGCGCCAGGCGGCGCGCCGGGACGCGCTGGCTTGGCTGGCCTATCCGAAGGCCGGGCAGCTGGGAACGGATCTGAACCGCGAATCGGTGGCCGCCGCGCTGGCCGGCGATGCGATCAGGCCCGTGCGGCAGATCTCGATCGACGACGTGTGGTCGGCGCTCCGCTTCCGACCGGGGAACCTCTGAGCCAGCTCTAGCGGTTCTTCGGCGCGGTGCCGAAGACGTGATCCCAGAACGGTGCGCTGACGCCATAGCCGCGCTCGTGGTTCTGGAAGTGGTGGCGCATGTGAAGCTCGCGCAAACGCTTGCCGAGCGCGGTCTTAGGCCGGTGATGATGCACGTGGTAGTGCAGCATGTCGTAGAACAGGTAGCCCGAGAGGAAACCGGCGCCGAAGGGCAGGAACGCCGGCGTGCCGAGCACGGCGGAGAATCCCCACACGAACAGCGCGGCGAGGGGGATGCTCACCGACGGCGGCATCACGAGCCGCATCGGATCGTTCGGGTGGTCGTGGTGCACGCCGTGGATGATCCAGTGCAGCCGGGCGCCGATGCCCTGTTCGGGCTCGAAGTGGAACACGATCCGGTGCAGCCAGTACTCGGTCAGCGTCCAGAAGAGATAGCCGCCGACGAGCCAGGCGGGAGTCGCCCAGCCTGCGCCATGGATGAAGCCCTCGACGATCAGGAACACGATCGTCGGCCCGAACAGAATCGGCGGCACAGCGGGGTGCACGCGGGAGAGCTTGTCGAGTAGATCGGACTCGAACATCCGCGGCGAGGCCTTCAGCACGTCGCTGCGGCTCAGGTTCTCAAGTTCCTCTGCGGGGCGGGTCGCCATAGAGGAAAGGATAGCCGCCGATCAAGCTTGACTAGCGTCCGCCTCGCGATCGATATCGGCCGCGTCAGCCGGCATCGCCACCACGATATGGCGCAGCGAAAGGGCCAAAAACGCCTTGTGCTCGGCGTTTGACGGCGAGTCCAGCGGGCTGATCTCGACGTCGGTGAGGGGCAGGAACGAGCGCTCCGATGCGTTCAGATAATCGGTCAGGCGGCTGCGATAGCCGTCACGCGGCAGCTGCAGGATCCCGGAGATCCGGTAGCGGTTGGTCTCGGCCACGATGCGCTCATCTCTGTGCTCCATGGTGCAAAGGTACCTCCCCGCGACGGTGTGGTGCGATCCTTGCAGCGATGCCTGCTGACCGCTGGTTCGCAGTCCGCCGGGCGCAGAACCGAAAGCCTGCGACGTACCGATGCCCGCTGTGCGGGCGGCACCTGCCGTCCCTGAGCGAGCACATGCTGATCGTGCCCGAGGCGGATTCGCGTCGGCGTCGGCACGCGCACACAGCCTGCGTGCTCGCGGCACGCAAGGCTGGACGGCTGCCGACGCGAGCCGAATGGCAGCGCACGCAGCCACGCCCACCGAGCTGGTGGCGTAGGGTTCGCAGCCAGCTATGGCCCGCGAGCTCCGACTCGGACTGAACGTTGGCTACTGGGCCGGCGGACCGCCGCCCGGTGCCGCGGAGTCCGTGCAGGAAGCCGAGCGGCTCGGCTTCGACTCGATCTGGACGGCCGAGGCCTATGGCTCGGACGCCCTGATGCCGCTGGCCTGGTGGGGCTCGCACACCGAGCGGATCAAGCTCGGCACGGCGATCGTGCAGATCTCGGCGCGCACGCCCGCGGCCACCGCGATGGCCGCAATGACCCTCGACCATCTCAGTCAGGGCCGGCTCATCCTCGGGCTAGGGGTGTCCGGCCCGCAGGTCGTGGAGGGCTGGTACGGGCAGTCGTTCGCCAAGCCACTCGCGCGCACCCGCGAATACATCGGCATCCTGCGCGACATCTGGGCCCGCCAGGGACCGGTCACCAACGACGGGCCGCACTACCCGCTGCCCCGACCCGATGGGACCGGGCTCGGCAAGTCGCTCAAGTCGAGCATTCACCCGCTGCGCGAGGACATCCCGATCTATCTCGCGGCCGAGGGTCCGAAGAACATCGCGCTGGCCGGCGAGCTGTGTGATGGCTGGCTGGCGCTGTTCTACTCGCCCCACCATGACGGCTTCTACCGCGATGCGCTGAGCGAGGGCCTGAATCGGGAAGGCGCGCGCGCCACGCCGGACACGTTCGAGGTCGCTGCGACCGTGCCGCTGATCGTCACCGACGATGTCGAGTCGGCGGCCGACGCGCTGCGGCCCATGTACGCCCTGTACTTCGGGGGCATGGGCGCCAAGAGCGCGAACTTCCACGCCAATGTGCCGATGCGGATGGGCTACGAGGCCGAGGTCAAGAAGATCCAGGAGCTCTACCTGGGCGGCCACAAGGAAGAAGCGGCCGCCGCCGTCCCGACCAAGCTGCTCGAGCAGCTGACGCTGATCGGCCCGGCCGACAAGGTCCGCCACGACCTCGAAGCCTGGCGCGACTCGATCGTCACGACGCTCCTAGTCGCCGGCGACCCCCAGACCCTCCGCACCGCCGCCGAACTCGTCCACGGCTAGCCCGGCTTTGGGAGGAGCCCTGTCGGCGCTCCGGATGGCCGAAGCCGTGGCAGGACGCGCGGGCGGCCGACGGCTCAAGCGGCCGACGATGCCGTCCAGACACCCCTCGCGCCCGAAGGCGGTACGAACTGCGAAACGCGAGGGATGCGCGCCCGGGGTGTCTGGACGGCGCTGTCGGCCGTCGTCAGGCGTCGTGGTACAAGGCGAATTCCCACGGGTGCGGCCGCATCCGGATCGCGTCGACCTCCGACTCGCGTTTGTACCGAATGTAGGCCTCGATCAGCCCGCCGGTGAAAACGTCGCCCTCGATCAGGAAGCCATGGTCGGCCTCGAGCGCGTCGAGTGAGCCCTCGAGCGACGACGGGACCGTCCCGATCTTCGACAGCGTCTCTTCGGGCAGCTCGTAGATGTCGGCGTCCAGGGGCTCCCCGGGATCGAGCTGGCGCTTAATGCCGTCCAGCCCGGCGAGCATCAGAGCGCTGAAGGCCAAGTATGGATTGGCCGTCGGGTCCGGTGAGCGGAACTCGATCCGCTTCGTCTTGGGCGCCTCGTGGTACATCGGCACCCGGACGCACGCGCTTCGGTTGCGTGCGGAATAGACGAGGTTGACCGGGGCCTCGTAGCCCGGCACGAGCCGCCGGTACGAGTTCGTGGTCGGGGCGCAGAACGCGAGCAGCGCCGGCGCGTGGGTCAACAGCCCCGCGATGTAGTGCCGGGCCAGATCGCTCAGATGCGCGTATCCGCCCTGCCCGTACATCAGCGGATCGCCGTCCTTCCACAGCGACTGGTGGACGTGCATGCCGGAGCCGTTCTCCTCGAAGATCGGCTTGGGCATGAACGTGGCCGTCTTGCCGGCGCGGGCCGCCTCGTTCTTGACCACGTACTTGTAGATCATCATCTGGTCCGCCATCTTCAAAAGCGGCTGGAAGCGCATGTCGATCTCGCCCTGCCCGCCGGAGGAGACCTCGTGATGGTGGAACTCGCAGCGGATCCCCAGCGTCTCCATCGCCGCGACCATCTCGCCACGCAGGTTGGCCAGCGAGTCGGCCGGCGGCACCGGGAAGTAGCCCTCCTTCTGGCGCAGCTTGTAGGCCAGGTTCGCCCCCGTACCCGCCGGGCGCCCCGTGTTCCAGAAGCCCTCGGCGGAGTCGATCTCGTAGAAGGCTCGGTGCTCAACCTGCTCGTAAGCGATGTGGTCGAAGACGAAGAACTCGGCCTCGGGACCGAAGTAGGCGACGTCGGCGATCCCGGTCTGGACCAGATGTCGCTCGGCCTTCTGGGCGACGAAGCGCGGGTCGCGCGCGTAGGGCTCGCCGAGCACCGGATCGGCCACGGAGCAGATCAGCGACAACGTCGCGCGCGTGTAATAAGGGTCGATGAACGCGCTCGTCGGGTCCGGTATCAGGAGCATGTCCGACTCGTGGATCTCCTGGAAGCCACGGATGGAGGAGCCGTCGAAACCGAGCCCGGTATCGAAGTCGTCCGCGTCGAACGCGGCCAGCGGCAGCGTCATGTGCTGCCAGGTGCCCGGCAGGTCGACGAACTTGAGGTCGACCATTTCGACGCCACGCTCGGCGGCGAACTCGAGCACCTCGGCGGCGGTCTGAGCGCCGGCGGCCGCTGCGGTCTGACTGCTCTCTGTAGTGGACACGTTCTCCCTCCTTACTCAGGGTCACCCGGCGCGAGCTACTCGCGCCACACTCTACGGCTGTCGGCTTCAAGGATCTGGTCGGCTTTCAGACCCAGGCTGAGACGCTCGCGTCCATCGGACTCGTACGGCGAGAGGCCTGACACCTCTTGGACGCGAGTCAGCCGGTAGCCGACCGTGTGGCGGTGGAGCTGCATCGCCTCGGCGGTCTCCGTGGTCGAGCCGTGATGCGCGAGGAACGCCTGCAAGGTCGCGAGCAGCTCGGTGTCGTGCTCAGCGTCGTAGACGCCGATCGGCGCGATCGTGCGCTCGCGCAGCTGCTCGAGCTCGTCGCGGTCGCGCAGCAGGACCCCGATCAGCAGCCGGTAAGTCTCCTCCTGCTCGCTGAACAGCGCCTCGCCACCGCGGGCCAGTTCGAGCAGTACCGCGGCCTCCCTGACCGCCTCGTGCAACTTGGCCGGCTCGCGCCGCGGCGCCGCCAGCGCGACCTCGCACCCCTCGGCACGGAGCAAATCAGCCACCGCGGTGACGTCCGACCCGACGCCGGCGTCATCGAGCGGGATCAAGCCGACGACGTGCCGCGCATCGGCGTGCGCAACGAGAACGCCATCAGGCAAACCGTCAATCCCACCCTCGGGGAGCAGCGCGCACAGCGCCACTGCGCCGGCGCCGAGCTCGTACCCGAGTCGCCGGGCTTGCGCCAGCAGAGTCGAAAGCGCTTCGTCACCCACCGGACCGCGGGCCAGCGCCTCGACCAGCTCCTCGCCAGAACCGGCCGCATCGTCATCCTGGGACTCGCGCATGCGCAGCGCGACGGTCGCCGCCGCGGCGGCTGCCTCGAGCCAGGCGTGCTGCTCGGGCGTCAGCTGGTCGGCACCCACGGTCGTGACCGCGCCCACGATCTCTTGCCCAACCCGGATCGGGACAATCGCCACGGGGAGGCCAAGAGCCTCTGACGCGGATGCGGCGACGCTGTTCAGGTCGTCGCCGGCAACCGCGCCTGAGACCATCGTCAATGGCGTGCGTCGGGGGGTGGCCGCAGCCACCCCCCTAGCACGCTTTCTCACGCCGTCGATGGGGCCGCTTGGCCGGCTCCAGTGGCGAGACCCGGTATCCCGCCCGGGTACCCGAGCGACGGCACGTCGGACGGGTACACCTCGTGCCCGTGTTCGGCCGTGTCGCCGATCTCCATGTTCTCCTCGGACATCCGCAGCGGGATGAACAGCCCGACGAACTTGAGCAGGATGAACGTCCCGATCGCGGAGAACACGATCACGAACGCCGCGGCGAAAAACTGCCACTTGAGCAGAACCCAGTTGCCGTAGATCACGCCCTTGGCACCCACCGCCTCAAGATGCCCGGAGACACGGTTGTAGGTGATGGCCATGTTCGGGTCGGCGAACACGCCGGTGAGCAGACCGCCCGCCAGGCCGGCGAACCCGTGCGTGTAGATCACGCCCAAGGTGTCGTCGACGTTGCGGAATGGGCGCAGCCGGCTCAGATAGTTGAGCGCGAAGTACACGAGCGTCGAGGCGATCACCGCGATGGCTATCGCGCCCCACCCGTTCACGTAACCGGCGGCCGGGGTGATAGCGACCAGGCCGGTGATCATCCCGTTGACGCCGGAGATCAGGCTCGGCTTGCGTCCGGTCAGGTAATCCCAGCCGACCCAGATCAGGAACGCGACCGCGGTACACAGGTTCGTGTTCAGGATCGCGGCCGATGCCGACATGTTGGCGGTGTACGGGTCGCCTCCGTTGAAGCCGTTCCAGCCCAACCACAGCAACCCCGCGCCGACCGCGACCATGGCCACGTTGTTCGGCGCGTCGACCTCGCGGTCGCGCTGGAGTCTTGGCCCGATCACCGCCGCGGCTATGAACCCGGAAACGCCGGCCGACAGGTGGATGACGTACCCGCCCGAGTAGTCGACCGCGCCGTGGTGGGCGAAGAAGCCGCCGCCCCAGATCAGGAAGGCGTCGACGGCGTAGACGACGGTGCACCAGAGCGCCACGAACGGGATCCAAGCTTTGAAGTTCACCCGTCCTAACACCGAGCCCAGCATCAGGATCGGCGTAATCCCGGCGAACACGAACTGGAAGTACACGAGCGCCGACTGCGGGAAGGCGGTCGTTCCGATGCTCGGGATGTTGCCCTGGTGCTGGAGGTCGCCGTGACCGAGCACCGGCCCAGGCTTGCCCACGAAGGTCGAGAAGAAGCCGTGACCCGAGCCAATCGGATGGCCGAAGCCCATCTTGAAGGCCCACAGCACCCAGACGACGAGCACGACCGCAAAGGCCGCGAACGCCAGCATCATGCTGTTGATCGACCAGCGCTTCTGCATCACGCCGCCGTACAGAACTACGAGGCCGGGGACGCTCATCAGTCCCACGAGCGTCGCGGCGGTCATCTGCCAAGCGGTGTCGCCACTGCTTAGCCACGAGGGTGCTGTTACAGCCATGAATCTCCTTCTTATCGGGGAACGCCTCGAACCCCGTCACGGCAGCGCGACGGCAATCCCGGCAATTTCGATGCGAGGATTCAACCGGCGCGCCCGATCGGGTCGAATGGCCCGCCGTCCAGCGTTCACGGCCGCCTACTGGACATTGGGATAAACGGACCCCGCAAGCAGCGGGAAACCGCGTAGGTAAGCGCCGCTACAGCTCGACGGGCTTGTGGTGCGGGACGACGAGCACGGACCCGCGCGCGGCGTTCAGCTGCGAGCGCGTCGCACCGCTCAGTCCGACACGGCCCTCGGGGCCGGGCGAGCCGACGATGATCAGATCGGCCGACGGCTCATCCCCGTTGCGCACCGAGGCGCCGATCTTCTCGGCCAGCGCCTGAGCGGTGTGCGTCGTCGCGTGGTCGGCCTCGGCACCGGTGACCGTGATCGAGCCGATCGCGGGGTCTTTCTCGGTCCGTAGCCCGGCTGCGGCGACAGCGATCGCCACGGCCGCGCCGTCCAACAGGTGCTGAGCCGTGTTTCCCGGCTCGGCGTGGCCAGGTGGCGTGCGGTAGTCGGATCCGAACACGATCACAGCCGCACCCTCACGCTCGGCCAGCTGCTCGAGGCCCTCGCCGGTCGAGCGGCTGATCACGACGTGTCTGGGGGTGTCCGGCGCTCCGAGCCAGTGCGCCCCTTGCTCGAGCCTGCGTTCGGCATCGTGCTGGGCCAGCTCCTCGCGGCGCGGGTCGAACTCCCGCGAGTGGCGGACGTAGGCCAGGGCCAGCGATGCGCCGGACTTGGCCAGCATCTGTCCGAGCGCCAGCGCGTCGTCGTCGTTCGGGGTGCCGTCGTAGGAGACGATGATGGTGGGGCTCATGCGGGTCGAGAATCCTGGCTGGGTGCCGCTGTCGCGGCATTGGCCCACCGGCCAATCATTGCCTCACGAGCCTATCCACTTGGACGCGCGGCGTTCGGGTAGCGAGAGCCCATGTGCAACTATCGCCCGGTGGAGCGCCGTCCGCGCCGATGAAGCGTGCCCTCAACGTCGCGATCGCGGTCGCGCTCGGCCTGCGGTTCCACCATCACTTCCACGGACCGCCGGTCGACTACGTGGGCGTGGCGGCCGCGGCGGCGGCGAGCTGGATCGGGGTCCCCGGGCCGGGCGAGCCGGTCCTGATCGCAGGCGGCGTGTTCGCGGCCCGCCACAGGCTCGACATCACCGAGGTTCTCCTCTTCGCGTGGGCCGGGGCGGCGGCCGGCGGCGTTGCCGGCTGGCTGATCGGCATGCGCGCCGGCCGTGTCGTGATGACGGCGCCCGGACCGTTCCGGGGAACGCGGCTGCGCGCGATCGAGCGCGGCGACGAGATCTTCACGCGCGTGCCGGTGGTGGCCGTGCTGTTCACACCTTCGTGGATCGCCGGGATACACCGGGTGCGAGCTCGTCTCTACGTGCCGATCAACATCGCCAGCGCGGCTCTTTGGGCGGTCGGGATCGGGCTGGGGGCGTACTTCGCCGGGCCGGCCGTGGTGGATGTCGTAGGCGACATCGGGTGGGTGACGGTGGCCGGCGCGGTCGCGCTCGTCCTCGCCGGCGTGGTCTTGGAGGTGCGTCGCCGCCGGCGCCGGCGCGATCGCGGCGGCCCTACAGCTGCGTCTGCGACCAGTCGACGGACTTGAACGGGACCGACGGCGAGCCGATGTTCAGCTGGACCACGGTGTGAGGATTCAGCGGGATCGACCGCAGACTCTTGGTCCAGGGCTTGCCGTTGACAGTCGCGGTAACGCTGCCCTTGACGCCGGCGACGTTGGTGGCGGTGATCGGCTGGCGCCACACGTCGAAGAAGTCGCCCAGGGTGTAGATCCGCTGCGTCGGCGACTCGATGTGGATGACCCCATCGGGGGCGTGCGTGTGCAGCCAGTAGATGCACTGGCCACCGTTGGCCACCGGCCCCTCGCTTGACTGGACGACCTGCGAGCCGGGGATGCCGATGCCGCCGGGAAGCGCCCGCGACTGGCCGTTGACGAAGAAGGCCAAGTGGGCGTGGATGTGGTAGGCCAGCTGCTCGGTGGCGCCGCACGAGATGCCGTCGACCGGACTGGTTCCTGTCGTGCCCGCCGAGGCGAGGACAGCGCCGGGCTCGATCGGCACGCCTTCGAACCCGGTTTGGGTCGCCGAGGAGGTGCCAGAGGACGACGACGAGGACGCCGAGCTCGCGCTGCTCGACGAGCTGCTGCCGCCGCAGCCCGCGGGCGCAAGCAGGACTGCAGCGATCGCCAACAGGGGGAATAACCGGCGCATCAGCTGCGGAACGGTACCTGGTGATAACTTCCGGCGGAGATGAGCGACGCCGGTATGCCGATGACCACTGCGCTCGAGCTGCCTGGGGCGAAGGTCCGCGACAACCTCGGCATCTGTTACGGCCTGGTCGTGCGCAGCATGGGCTTCACCGGCGGTGTCACGGCGTCGTTCAAAGCGCTCCGCCGGGGAGAGATTTCCGAGTACACGCAGCTGCTGGAGGACTCGCGCCGACACGCGATCGACCGGATGATCGACAACGCGCGGCTGATGGGCGCCGATGCAGTATTGGCCGTCCGATTCGACTCCTCCGAGATCGGCGGGCAGTTCACCGAGATCGTCGCGTACGGCACCGCGGTGACCCTCGATCGCGCCGGCTGAGCCGGGTTAGCCGGATGCGCCTGGGCGACGCGGAGCGCGAGGCGATGTTCGAGCTGCTCAGCCGCCACGCCGCGGCCGGCCGGCTGGACGTCGGAGAGCTCGAGCGCCGGATCGAAGCGGTCGCGCAGGCCGAGACCCGGGAGCAGGCGAGCGAGGCGCTGGCGGATCTGCCCCCGCTGACGCCGGCGCCGCCGGCCTCCGGTCGGCCCCGTTGGGGTCGCGGACATGGCGAGACCGACGAGCCAGCCGCCGACTGGCAGCCCACCAGCGAGCGGTTCCGCGACCCGCGCTCCGGGCAAGTCATGCGGGTGTGGGTCGATCCCGGGGGTGGCCGTCATTACGTGGCCGAGGGCGGCTGAGTTGAATGCGCGGCCGTGGTGCCAGGCGCCGGCTGCGACTGCACGTGCGCCACGCCCGCGCGGTGCTCCGCTGCGGTCAGGATCGTCGCGCCGGCCGCGCCGCCGATGAGCGACCCGAGTACCAGCCCGAGGATCACACCTCCTCGCATTCTGATCATGCGACCAGGATGGCGATCCCGTATGAGGATTCGGTCTGAACCAGCTGAGAGGTTCATAAGAGTTGTGTGGCCGCGGCGCGGCCAAAATCCGCCCACGCTGCGAGAATCGGCTGCGTGAGCAGCGGCCACACCCCGTTTCTCCGCCAGCTAGGGCCTGAGGACGCCGACGCGCTTACGGGTCTCACCCGCCGCCGCCGCATCAAGCGCTCAGAACCGATCTTGCGTGCCGGAGCCGCCGGCGATGAGGTCGTGCTGGTGCTCGAGGGGCGGGTTAAGCTGGTCGCCTACGGGGCTGACCGCCGCGAGGTGGTCCTCGGCCTCCGCGGCCCCGGTGAGCTGCTGGGGGAGATGGCCGCACTGGGCGGGCAGCGCCGCACGGCCACGGCGATCGCGGTCGACGACGGCGAGGTCGGCTTCATGCACGCAGACGAGCTGCGCGGCTTCCTGCGCGACCACCCGGACTCGGCGCTCGTCCTGATCCGGATGCTCGTGCGCCGGCTGAGCGAGGCCACGCGCGATGTAGTCGATCTGGCCACGCGAGACAGCGTGGGGCGGATCGCCAAGCGCTTGCTCGAGCTGTCCTCCGAGCACGGCGCACCGGCCGGGGCCGGCATGCGCATCGAGCTGTCGCTGAGCCAGGACGAGCTGGCGCAATGGACCGGCGCGACGCGAGAGACCGTGTCGCGCGCGCTGCGGCTAATGCGCCAGCTGGGCTGGGTGGCGACCGATCACCGCACGATCACGGTGCTGGACGCGGCGGCGCTTCGCGACCGGGTGGGCGAGGGCGGCGCCAACGTCTGAAGCAGCCGCTCGCGGACGCCCGGGAGGGCATCGCAGAGCCGGCCGATGCCAAACGAGCTGAACGTGAGCAGCTTCAGTCGCGTGGCCGCAACCACGCTGTGGGCCTGCGGCGCGTGCGACAGCGGGTCGATCTCGCCGAAGCAGTTGCCGGCGCCAAGCGTCGCCACCGGCGTCCCGTCGCGCAGCAGAAGCGCGGTACCGGAGCGGATCACGAAGAACGTGCCGACGATCTCGTCCTGGCGCACGACCTTGGTTCCCGCTTCGACCTCGACGTCGAGTACCGGGCCCCCCAGCGAGCGCACATCAGTGGCGCGGATCGAGCCGAACGGGCTCATGCGGGACTGTTCGAGGCGGCGCGGCGATTGCCTGCTCAGCGAGGAGACGGTCGATCGCGTCACCGCGTGCCGTCGCGTGGAGCGCGCCGCGGGCGGCTCCAGGCGGACCCCATCCGCCTGGAGCTCAGTCATGCCCGCGCTTCCCCCTGGTTGCGCTGCTGATCGAGCCGTGCCCCACGCCTCGACCGGATGCCCCCGTGGTCGCCCCCAACTTCCATTGCCCCAGCCCGTGTCCCGGTCCCGCTCGCCGGCCTTGCGCCGCCACGGCCCCTACGTGGCGCTGTCGGCCGGGAGTTCCAGGTGATGACGGTGTTGGTCATCTCTGGGACGGCACGCTATTCCCGCCGGGGCCGGCGGGAGTGCGACATTTCTCACACAGGTAACGCGGCGGCCGTCAAAAACGCGGTGGCCGCGGGCGCAGACCTAGCTCCGCCCGCCCCCGAAGATCCGCAGGAAGAACAGGAAGACGTTGAAGACGTCGAGGAAGATCCCGGCCGCGATCGGCACCGCGCTCGACATGCTGGCCCGGCGCAGACGATTGAAGTCGAAGATCGTGAACGCGCCGAAGATGGCCAGGCCGGCGATGCAGTAGATGATGTTGCCGTTCGGGATGGCGACGAACAGGCCGATGATCCCGAACGCGATCAGACCGAGCAGAGCCCAGAACAGGCCGCGTGCCCACGAGGAGAGGTCACGCCGCGTGGCGTAGCCGTAGGCGCCGCAGGCCGCCACGAACCCAGCTGTGGCGCCGGCCGCTTGCCACAGCACAGCCGGATTCGACTTGGCGTACACGGCGATGATGGGACCAATCGCCATGCCCAGGAGCAGCCCGAGTCCGAACAGCAGTCCGATCGCCAGCTGCTCATGTCCGCGGGAGGACGCGATGTTCAGTCCGAAGATGCAGGCGAACGCGGCGATGAACAGCGCAATGCCGACTCCCCCGCTGAGATCGCGGCCGATGTAGGCCCCGAGGGCCGAACATCCAACGGTTAGGGCGACGAGCCCCATGACCTGGCCGAACACCTCGTGGGTGCGGTCGCGTGTGACCTCGGCCGGGCCAAGCCCCCCAAGACTCTCATCGTATGTCGGCATCAATCGCTCCTCGCTAGGAATTCCGTTCGGCGCAAACGATAGCCCGTGGTTGCGGCGATATTGCAATTCAGCGTAGGCTCCCGACTGATCCGTGGGGCTAGCGGGCGCGAATTAGGGCAATGACAAGAGCAGAAGGGGGCAGTGGGGGATGAAAATCGCTGTCGTGGGCGCCGGCGTCTCCGGCCTGGTCGCGGCGCACTTGCTGTACCGCGAGCATGAAATAACCGTGTTCGAGGCCGGTGACTACGCGGGAGGGCACACGAACACGATCCGCGTCGACACGCCTAACGAGACGCACCAGGTCGACACCGGGTTCATCGTGTTCAACGACCGCAACTACCCGAACTTCGAGAAGCTGCTGGCGCGGATCGGCGTGGCCTGGCAGCCGTCGACGATGACGTTCAGCGTGAGCGATGGGGTTGGGGACTTCGAGTACAACGGTGGGTCTCCCAACGGTCTGTTTGCCAAGCGGGCTCACCTCATCACCCCTTGGTTTCATCGCATGATCGCCGACCTGGCTCGCTTCAACCGCGCCGCGCGCGACTTGATCGGGCGACCCGGGGATGGGACCTCGCTCGGGCACTGGCTCGAGGAGCACCGCTTCTCGCGGCCGTTCATCGAGCGGCTGATCGTGCCCCAGGCTGCCGCTGTGTGGTCCGCCGACCCGCGGCAGATGTGGAACTTCCCAGCCCGCTTCATGGTCGAGTTCTTCGACAACCACGGAATGCTCGGCTTCCGCGGGCGGCCTCGCTGGCAGGCCGTCACGGGCGGATCGGCTCGCTACGTGGAAGCGCTGATCGCGCCGTGGCAGCACCGTCTGCGACTGCGCGCTCCGGTGCAACGGGTGCAGCGCACGACTGACCACGTGCTCGTCAAAGCGCACGGTGCGCAGGACGAGCGATTCGACCACGTCGTGATCGCGACGCACTCCGACCAGGCGCTGCGCATGCTGAGCGATGCCTCGAGCGCGGAGCACGAGATCCTCGGATCGATCCCATACCAATCCAACGAGGCGGTACTTCACACCGACGAGCGCATGCTGCCCCGGAGGCGGCGCGCGTGGGCGAGCTGGAACTATCACCTGCTGGATCGCCCGAGCGGACGCGCCACTGTCACCTACCACATGAACCGCCTGCAATCCCTGCAAGCCGAGCGACAGTTCTGCGTCACGCTGAATCGCACCGAGGCCATCGCGCCGGACACGGTCATCCGGACGATCCCCTACGCACACCCCGTCTACACGCCCGAGGGCACAAAAGTCCAAGCCCGCCTGGCGGAGATCAGCGGCCAGAACCGCACCCATTTCTGTGGTGCCTACTGGGGCTGGGGCTTCCACGAGGACGGCGTGGTCAGCGGGCTGCGTGTGGCCGAGCGGTTCGGAGCCAGGCTGTGAGCGTCAGCTGCCTCTACGAGGGCGCGGTGCGCCACCGCCGCTTCGAGGTCCGCCGGCACGTCCTTCGCTACCGGCTCACACTGGCTTACGTCGACTTGGACGAGCTGCCAGGACTACTCCAAGGCCGCCTGAGCCGCCGTCGCCCCGGCGTCGTGCGCTTCCGCCGCCGCGACTACCTGGGTGACGCCGCCGTTCCGCTGTCCGAGGCGGTGCGGGACGAGGTGCAGCGGCAATCCGGGACCAGGCCGGACGGGCCGATCCGCCTGCTCACCCAGCTGCGCTCCTACGGTCACTGTTTCAACCCGGTCAGCTTCTACTACTGCTTCGACGCGCCCGGCGAGCGGCTCGAGCACGTCCTGGCCGAGGTCACCAACACGCCTTGGGGCGAGCGTCATGCCTATGTGCTGAGCGCCGGCGATAACCTCGCCGCGCTGACTGGAAGCTCGGACAAGGAGTTGCACGTGTCGCCGTTCATGGGGATGGACTATCGGTACGAGTGGCGGGTGACGGCGCCGGCCAAGCGACTCGAGGTGCACATCGAAAGCCATCGCGCCGGCGAGCGCCGCTTCGACGCCACCCTGTGCCTGCGCCGGCGCGAGCTCACTCGTGCCTCGCTGGCACGCACCGCGGCGCGCTACCCGTTCGCCGCGCTGCGCGTGGTGGCCCTGATCTACGCCCACGCGTTGCGCCTGAAGCTGAAGGGCGTGCCGGTCCACCGCCATCCCGCCGCCGACACCCCTTGAACGTGCAAGCGGACATGACGCGCCAGGCGCGCAAGCTCCTCAGCGCAATGCTGGAGCGGATCCGCGTCGGCAGCCTGGTTGTGGTCGAGAACGGGCAGAGCAGCGACTACGGCCATGGTGGCGCGCCGGCCGCCACGGTGTACGTGCGCTCGCCACGCTTGTGGCCGATGCTCCTGCGCGGCAGCCGCGGCCTGGCCGAGTCATACGTGCAAGGCCTGTGGGACTCGCCCGACCTCGTCGCCGTGATCCGCTTGGCGGCGCGCAACGTGCAGGGGTTTGATCGGCTGCGCGCCCGGCTCGCTCCCGTCCGCCTGCCCCTGCAGAACGCCCGCGCGCTTCTGGTGCGCAACACGCGCCAGCGCAGCCGCCAGGCCATCGCTGCCCACTACGACCTTGGCAACCAGCTGTTCTCGAAGATGCTCGACGGGACGATGAGCTACTCGTGCGCGGTGTTCGAGCGGCCCGGCATGACGCTCGAGGAGGCGCAGCTCGCCAAGCTCGAGCGGATCTGCGACAAGCTCGACCTGGGACCGAGCGACCGCCTGCTCGAGATCGGAACCGGGTGGGGCGGGCTGGCCATCCACGCCGCGCGCACTCGCGGCTGTCACGTCACGACGACCACGATCTCCCGCGAGCAGCGCGACTACGCACTCGAGCAGGTCCGCCGCGCCGGCCTGTCCGACCGGGTCGAGATCCTGCTGGAGGACTACCGCGATCTGCGCGGGCACTACGACAAGCTCGTCTCCGTCGAGATGATCGAGGCCGTCGGCTGGCAGCACTTCGGCACGTTCTTCGCCAAGTGCTCATCGCTGCTGGAGCCAGACGGCGTGATGCTGCTCCAGGCGATCACGATCGACGACCGCGCCTACCACGTCGAGAAGGCGTCGCGGTCGTTCATGAACACCCACATCTTCCCGAACGGCTGCCTTCCCTCGCTCGAGGTGATAGCCCGCTGCGTGGCCCAGCACACCGACATGCAGACGGTGCACATGGAGGACCTCACGCCGCATTACGTGCGCACGCTGCAGCGCTGGCGCGAGCGCTTCCTGGCCAACGCCGACGAGCTCGAGCGGATCGGCTACGACCGGCGCTTTCGCCGCCTGTGGACGCTGTACCTGGTCTACTGCGAGGCCGGGTTCGCCGAGCGGCGCATCTGCGACGTCCAGATGATGTTCGCCAAGCCGCTCTACCGGCGCTTGGGGGAGCCTCAGCTGCGCGGCGTGCGTGAGAACACGCGCGCAGTCGTCTGATCGAGCAACCAGGCCGGCGCGCGCGACGCGAGCATCGCCAGGCGGCTCTTGCCGGGCGGATTCAGCACTCGCTTGTCGGCCTTGACGGCCTCGACAGCTTGATCGGCCCACCGCTCGGGGCTGATCTGCTCCCAGCCGGTGACGTCGAGGTGGCGGCGGTAGATGTTCTCGGTCGCGTCGAGCATGTCGGTGGAGACGCCGGGCGTCACGAGGTGCATGGCGTGCACCCCCGTACCGCGGAGCTCACGGCGCAGCGACTCGGTCAGCGCCACCGCTCCCGCCTTGGAGGCGGCGTATGTGCTCGCTGCGGGGAAGTGGGCATAGGCGCTGATCGAGGCGTTGTTGACGATCATCCCCTTCTGCCGCCTGAGCATGGTCGGTAGAACGCGCGCTGACAAATGCGCCACCGCGACCAGGTTGACTTGGAACATGGCGTAGACCTGCTCCATGTCCTGCTCCTCGAGCAGCCCGCCGGTGACCAGACCGGCGTTGTTGAACAGCACGTCGACGCGGCGGAGATCCTCGCCGAGCTCATCGCAGCACGCGTCGATCTGCGCCCGCGAAGAAAGATCCATGTGGACGGCGCGGATCTCCCGAGCGCGGACGACGCCGGGGCCACCGTCCGTGCCCCGTGGCGGCGTGACCTCGACGAACTTCGACTCGTCGCGCATCCCGGCCAGGATGAGCGCGACGGGCTCGGTGGCCAGCCGTTCGACGAGCGCGCGCCCGATCCCACGGTTGGCGCCGGTGATCAGCACGGTGGCGCCGGTCAGGTCCATCAGTACAGCTCGAGGTACTCCTGAAGCTCCCAGTCCGTGACGTGGTCGGCGAACCGCTGCAGCTCATGTCGGCGCATCGCGCCGTAAGCGCGCACGAACTCGTCGCCCAGCAGGTCGACGATCGCCTCGTCGGACTCGAGCGCCTCGAGCGACTCGAGCACGGTCGTTGGGAGCTTCGGCTTTGACTCGTCCTCTTCGGCCGGCGGGGCGGCTGGCGGCTCCAGCTCCAGACCGTCCTTGATGCCCAGGATGCCGGCACCGAGCAGGCCGGCGCAGGCCAGATACGGGTTGGACAGACCGGTGGGGGCGCGGTTCTCGACGTGCTTGCTCTGCGAACTGCCTCCCTTGACGCGCACGAACGCGCTGCGGTCCTCGAGCCCCCAGGAGACGTTCGTGGGGCTGAACGTGTGTGTGCGCCGCCGCTTCATGCAATTGACGGTGGGGGCGAGCAAGGTGTAGATCGAGCGGGCGTGACGGAGCTGGCCGGCGATGAAGCTCCGCCCGGTGGCAGACAGGCCCCACTCGTGGCTGGGATCGGACATCGCGTTCTCTCCTGACTGCACGTCGCGCAGGCCGATGTGGTTGTGAGAACCACATCCGGCCGAGTCGCCGAACGGCTTGGACATGAACGTGGCGATCAGGCCCTCCTGGTGGGCCAGCTCCTTGGTCGCGTTCTTGAAGCTGAAGCCGACGTCCGGCCCGGCCATCCCGCTGCTCGGCCCGAACACGATCTCCCATTGCGAGCCGGCGTACTCGCAGTTCGCGGTGATGATGTCGATGCCGAACTGGCGCAACTCGCCGACGATTCGCTCGATCAGCGGCACCCACGTGTTCCGCACCGTGTTGAAGATGTGGTAGCCCTCGAACAGCGGCTGCCGGGATTCGGCGTCGAGCAGGTAGAACTCGGGTTCGAGCCCGATCAGCGGTTCGTAGCCGAGCTCGGTGCAGCGCTCGAGCACGCGGCGGAAGACCTGGCGCGGCGCGGCGCCGAGTGGCCGGCCGTCATCCCAATAGGCATCGCAGATCATCCGCCCGGTGGCGTTAGCCCACGGGATCACGGCCGCGGTGGCGGGATCGGGCTTCAGGCGCTGGTCGGCGTAGGCGATCTCCTCGTTGTAGAGCGTCCCCGACACCACGTCGGACCGGCTGTCCAGCACGACCGTGCCGCCGTACATGTTCAGGCCCTCGTCGGCGTAGCGCGCGGCGTGGTCGATCGGGATCAGCTTCGAGCGGCTCGTGCCGTGCATGTCGGGCAGCTCGAAGCGCACGTACTGAATGCCCTGTTCGCGCCAGTCGGCGAGAACGTGATCGACGGTGATTGCCTGCTCCTCCGCTGTCGCCACGTGGCTTACCTCCTACGTCCGTTGTCCCACATCTGAACCTCCAGCGCAAGCTCGCCGGCAAGCCGGACGGCCTCGGCGTGCCGGTCCCCCGGCACGATCA
Source organism: Solirubrobacteraceae bacterium (assembly GCA_045805545.1). Taxonomy (GTDB): domain Bacteria; phylum Actinomycetota; class Thermoleophilia; order Solirubrobacterales; family Solirubrobacteraceae; genus Palsa-465. The sequence goes on from JBJMLD010000139.1 coordinate 35,918, forward strand.
TGAGCACGCCGCCTTCGCGGCCGTCACCGCGCTCCAGCGCGGCCGCGAGCGCGCGCGGCGGCTGCAGATAGTGGCCGTCCCAGCCCAGCCTCGGGTACGAGTCGCGGACGAGCACGAGCGCGCCGGCGCGGCCACGCAGCAGACCGACTAGCTCGACGAAGTGCCCGACGTCCCAGTCCGCCGGCGGTGGCGCCTCGGGCGGCTCGACGCCCTCCAGTTCCGCCGTCAGTACGGCCGCCGCCGGTCGGCTGCCCCACAGCAGGCCGCTGCGGATGTTGGCCAGCAGCCGCGCTCCAAGCTCGACGCCGCGCTCGACGACGTCGATGACCGTGCCTGCGCTCCACGGCGCGGCCCGGAGCGGCACGGCGGTCAATTCCCCGCCCGAGAGCTCCTCGATCGCCGCGACCAGCCCGGCCGGCGACGTGCCTGACGCCGCCGGTTCGGCGAGCGGGAAGTCGAACCGGTAGTCGGCCCATGGCTCGGCCCCCGGCGGAACGGAGGGCGCCGCCGCAGGGCTCCCGGCCGCCGCAGGGCTCCCGGCCGCCGCAGGCCTCCCGGCCGCCGCCGCCGCCGACGCCGGTGCCGGCGCCGGCAGCACCGTGCCGGCGCGCGCGGCCACCAGGTCCTGATCGATCGCCTCTCCGCGCCACGCCACCACGCCGGCATCGCGCAGCATGCGGGCCGCGTGAAACGGCCCGCACAGGTTGTCCTTCTGCTGCGCAGCTGTGGCGGCGGTGAGGCCGGTCAGACCGTATCCAGCCCCTGGTTGATCATGCGACCAACCGTTTCATATTTGGCTCGATTCTTGTTCTTCAGATAGAACGCGTAGCCGAGCCCGATCAGGAAGATCAGAAGATCTCCCCAGCACAGCCATTTGGCGTAGCTGTAACCCGACCCGAGGAACTTCAGGTTCTTGATCGCCAGGTAGAGGACGTACACCTGGCTGACCGTGGCCAGCACCGGCGCCAGAATCGTCGTCCACCAGTGATGGTCTTCCTTGTGGTGGTTGCGGAAGTAGCGGAAGATCGCCACCGAGACAAGCGCCTGGATCGCCAGGATCGAGACCACGCCCATCACCGCCATCAGCCCGTAGACCTGTAGGTAGGCGACCGAGTCGGCTGCGCCGAGCTTCTTGTCGACCGACGCGAACAGCGCGAACGCGATCACGATCAGGGCCGCGATCACCGACTGCACGCACGAGGCGATGTGTGGACTGTGGTAGCGGCGATGCGTGCGGCCGAGCGCGCGCGGTAGCACCCCTTCTCGTCCGAGCGAGTACATATAGCGCGCCGTCGTGTTGTGGAACGCCATGCCGCAGGCGAAGGAGCCGGTGATGATGAACCAGCTGAGGCAGTCCTTGAGGAACAAGCCGCCGTACTGCTTGGCGGGGCCGAAGAAGAAGTTGGCCGAGTCGTTCTGAGCCACGTTCGCGGCGGCGTTGATCGTGTGATAACCACTGATGGCCGCCCAGGAGGTGATCGTGTAGAAGATTCCCAGCCCGATCACCGAGATGTAGAGCGCGCGAGGGACGTTCTTCTTGGGATTCTTCGATTCCTCCCCGTAGTTGGGGGCCATCTCGAATCCGACCCATGACCAGAAGGCGAAGAAGATGCCTATCCCGGCCGCGCCGGCGGCGATCGCCGTCCCCCCATCGTGGCCGGCGCTCAGGCCCTTGAAGGCGTTCAGCGGGTTGATCGCGGCGGCTGACACGTTGCCGCTCGCGTTGGCGAACACGAATACGTCGAAGAAGACCAGCGTGATGATCTCGCACGCCAGGGCGACGCCCAGAATCCGAGCCGAGATTCGCACGTCGAAGTAGGTCAGGATCGCGATCAGCAGCACCATCGCCAGCCCCAGCCAGTACCACTGCACGTGCCAGCCGTAGCGAGCTGCCTTCAGCGAGGCGAAGTAGGCGAAGCCGCCGACCAGCGAGACTTCGAACACGCTGTAGGCGGCGACCATGGCAAAGCCGCTGGCCATGCCCAGCTCGCGGCCGAGGCCGTGGCTGACGAAGCTGTAGAAGCCGCCGGCTGTAGTCACCTTGCGTGACATCGCCACGTAACCGACGCTGAACACCGTGAGCACGATCGTGGCGACAAGGAAGCCGGCCGACGCGCCGATGCCGTTACCGAACCCGACAGCGATCGGGGTGTTGAACAGCATCGCCGAGATCGGCGCCGACCCGGTGACGGTGAGGAACAGCACGCCGATGAGGCCGACGGACCCGCCTCTCAGCTTATGGACGTCGTCCCGGTCGGCGACGTCGACGCTCTCGGCCACGGGGAGCATGCCCTCGTGGTGCGCCTCGATACCGGTTGAACTCACGTGATTTCTCCTCGGGTTTGTGCTGAACTCTGAAGTGAGCGCAGCTACGCGCTGGCGACTACCTCGCCGCTCTGAACCGGCGGCGGTGTTTGCGACTCGCCGAGCGTCTCCACCAGCAGCCGCTCGACGACCTCGTTCCATTCGCCCTGCCTGAGACGGACGCGATCGGGCAGCAGCGCCCGCGGCTCGACGTCCGAATAACGCGACCGAGCCAGTCGATCAAACGACTCGATCACGCGGATCACGATTCCGTAGTCATGCGGCCCGACGAAGCTGCCGATCCAATCCCCGGGTCGGCCCTTGTCGGCGAAGATGCCCTCGCGCACGCCCTCCCAATAAGCGTGCTGGAAGAGGCACCCGGCGTTGCCGCGCTTGACCCAGCAACCCGCCGTGACGCCTCGGTCCCCGCGGGCGACGCCGCGCAGGCCGAGCTGCAACAACCGCCGGCCGTCGGTCGAACCGGCCAGGGTTGCCAGGTCCGCCCGCAGGCGCTGCTCCTCCGCCGTATCGGCGTCCCTTGGGGCC
>JBJMLD010000140.1:0-7048 GCA_045805545.1 Solirubrobacteraceae bacterium
CGGCGCGAGAAGACCATGGCCCAGCGGCTCGCTCACGAGCTGCTCGACGCCCAGCAGCAGCAGGGCAACGCGTACAAGCGCAAGGACGACATCTACCGCATGGCGCAGGCCAACAAGGCCTTCGCTCATTACCGCTGGTAGACGTGGCAGAGCCACCCGCGCCGGCCTTGGCGCGCGCCTGGCGACTGCAAACCGGCGCCTGACCCTGTCTCCTCATTCTCGTCCTCGTCTCGGCCGGTGGGGTGCGGGCCAACCACGTCCGGACCCGTAGAACCCGTCTTTGCCCCAACGCTCCCACGAGCAAAGCGCACTTCTACGGTTCTAGCCCGCACAACTCCGCTTTGCCCTCTAGGTCCCCCGAGCAAATCGCACTTTTACGGCTCTCCTGTTGTTCCTGTGGGTGTCGTGAACGCGGTCGCGGCGTAGCGCGGCCGTCGTCGTCTGATCAAGCAGCGCCCTGGGGCAGGGGCGGGTCGTGAGGCGTTTTTGGCTGCTCGGGGCGGGGTTGGCGCTTGCTTGACAGCTGCCGCCGCCCGCGCTGTGTGGCAACGAGGTCGGGGCGCTGGGAGCGCCCGACCTCCGGGCAGAAGGAGCGCACACCGTAGTGCGCTTACGGTTCCGGCTTCTCACAGAGGCACTTGTACGGGTGGAACCGGCCGTCACATAGACAAAAAGCGACGAACGCGCCCCGGAACCACCCCGTCGATGCGGTGTTTTCGCAGTTCTGTCACTCCTCAGAGGAGAAGCACGACAACCGGGGCGAGGGATAAACGCGAGGGCCGTCCACCACACGGGACCGGGGGCTGCGGTGGGACAACGCTCGCGTCTTCGCGCGCGCGAACGCCTCAATGCCAGAGGGTGCGCCGGCTGGTGACGTAGTCGGCACCGGCCGAGGCGGCGCTGGCCAGCTCGTCGCGGCCGGCGGCGGCTTCACGACCAGCGAACAAGAGCTGTCCAAGCCCGACGTTCGCCTGCCAGGCAGCGTGGTAAGTCTCGGCTCGCTCCTTGTGCGACCCGAGGTCCGAGGGGACCGGATGCCAGCTCTCCTCGAGCGGCGCCCTGAATGTGAGCGCCCGCCAACGGACCGTGCGCGCGTGACGCGTGGCTGGCCACATCGGCCGGCTGATCACATAGCGCTGGCCCAGCGCAGGGCTGATCGCCTCTTCCAGCGCCGCCGCGAGCACGCCGTTCTCCCGTGCGTCGCCGGCCGGTAGCGCGCAGCGGATCACCCCGCCGGCGCGCGGGGTGAGCGCCAGCGAGGCGCCGGCGTCGGCTCGTATCTCCTGCAGCGCCACGTAGGCGGCGACGACTGCGCCGGCGACGCGGTCGAGTGGGAGGATCGGCGGATAGGCGTCGCGCAAGGCGCCGACGCGTAGCGCGGCGAGCACGCCACGCGGTGTAGGCGGGCTTCCCGGCGGTGCCACCAGGTCGCCGTCGACGACGAGTTCGGGCTCCGGGGCGTCCGCGGCCCCCCGGCGGCCGCTTCCCTGGCGCCGGCGCCGCACAACGAGCACGGGGACGTCCTCGCCCACGTACGGCTCGCCGATCCGCCAGCGCACCCGCGCGCCGTCGCGATCGCAGGCACGGGTGAAGCCGTCATCGTTGAGCTGCGTCAGGGCCTCGTCGTCCGGGGCTACGTAGGGCGACAGCGACGCGTGCACGTGCGACACGCCGGTCTCGATCGAGCCGTCCTCGCAGGGCGCGTGCAGATGCGAGTGCCGGCGCACGAAGCGGGCGTAGTCGGCGGTGCCGCGGGCCAGGTCGGCGGCCAGGCAGACGACGTCCCAGTTGGAGGCGAGCTTGGCCGGATCGGCGGGGTCGAGGCGGAGCGCTCGACCGCGCATCTGACGGACCGAGACGTCGGCGGCCACTGTAGTCAGGTCTACGAGCACGTTCAGAGCGGGGGCATCCCAGCCCTCACCGAGCAGGCCGCGGGTGCCGACGACGAGCTGGGTGGCGCCGGCGGCGAGGGCTCGACCGGCCGCGGACACCCAATCGCGGCTCTCCCATCCGGCCCCGCGGAGCAGCGCGAGTCCGTCCTCGGGCACCACCTCGCTGGCCCCGAGCGCGGACTGCAGGGCGGCCGCGTCGTCGGGCAGGGCGGCGATCGTCTGGCCCGTCACGAGCAACGGGCGCAGGGCCGCCGTGCGGATGTCCCCGCCGAGCGCACGGAGCACGCCGCGCGCGCCGCCCGACAGCGCCAGCGGCGAGCCCTCGGGCTGGCGTTCGCCGTACTCGGCATCGCACAGAACGACCGCGCGCAATCCGTCGCCGCGTGCCTCGGCCTCGGTGGCCAGGACTTCGATTGCGCCGATCGGCTTGGCCGCGCTGGCCGTGAGCACGCGATCCACGTCGGAGCCTCCGCGGCGCACGCCCTGGCGAGTGAGGACGAAGCCGAGGTCGCGCAGCCCGGTCTGGAGCTCGGCGAGGCGCCGTTCGGCGGCTTCGCCGGGGTGGGCGCGCAGGCAGCCGACGGCGTAATCGCTGATCAAGACGAGCCAGTCATCGAGCGTCGGCGGCTCGCGCCAGCCCTCGCCGCGTGGCGCGTCGTCGGGAAGCTCGAGTCCGGAGCTGGCCAGGTAGCGCAGGCCGGCGCGGGCCAGCTCGGGACGGCGCGCCGCCAGCGTGGAGAACGGCACCCGCGCGCTGTCGTCACCCGTGTCGCGGTAGCGAATCCGCCCGATGATCCACGGGCCGAAGGCAAGATCCTCCTCGCCGGGCACCGGGGGATCGTGCAGGCGGTCGAGCAGCTCGGAGAACCGGACGTGGCGCTCGTCCAGCCATTCACGCTCCGAGCTGAGCGGTGTCGTGAAGTAGGCCAGCTCCTGGTAGGGAGCCAGGTGCCCGTCTCGGACGACGGCCGGAGTCGGGACCTGGAAGTCGACTGGCCCCAGAAGAGCCGCGTACAGCTCGGCCTCCTCGCCGGTCAACTCGGTTGGCGAGGTTGCGGTCAACCCAACGACGTAGCACTCGGGCAGAGCCTCGATGACCGACTGCACCAGGTAGCCCCAGAGCGACGCCAGGTGGTGGCATTCGTCGAGGACCAGCGTCGCCACCCCGGCGGCCACGAGGCCGGCGACTCGCTCGCGCGCGGTCGGCGCGAGCAGCGTCGCGAGGGCGATCGGCGGGCCATCCCCGCGCGCCGCGGCCCGTTTCAGCCGGGCGACCTCGGCGCCCAGCTCGCGCTCGAAGCGCTCTCGCGCCGTGCCGGTGAACCCGTCCACTTCGACCCGGACCTGATCCACGGGATCGCCGGTGGCCTGAGCGCGCTCCGCGACCAGGCCCTCGAGCGCCGCGGCGCGCAGCGCGCCGCCGGGATCGCTCGTCTGGCAGATCGCCTGGTAGGTGAGGACCTGAAGCGGCCCGGCCGGGGCCAGAAAACTCGCCGGGTCGGTGCTGAACAGCGCCAGCTTGTCGCTCCACTGGGTTGCGATCGTGCCCGTGGGAGCGAGGACGAGCGCCGGCTGCGCCAGGCGCCGGACGATCTCGAGTCCGACCACTGTCTTGCCCGACCCGGGCGGCGCGACCAGGTGCGTGGAGCGATGACCGGCCGAGCGGTCGGCCTCGAACGCGTCGAGCGCGAGGCGCTGGTAGGGGCGAAGCTCGCCGCGCAGCTCAAGCGCCGCAAACGGTGGGTCCGACACGCTCGTCATGCGCCGACGCTAACCGTTCCAGCGGCCGAGAACCAGTAACGGCCCGAGATAAACGCGAGGGCCGCCCACCACACGGGACCGGGGGCTGCGGTGGGACAACCCTCGCGTCTAGGAAATGTAACGCTGAAAAGCGGAGGCCCGGCGGGGGCCTGCGACCCGCTGTCAGTATCCAGACAATCTGGTGGCGGTCAGGCGGCGGCGACGCGAGGGCGGACCCAGCAGCAAAAACCCGCAAACCGATGTGATGATGAGGATCACGGCGCCGAGTGTCTCCATGTAGAGCCCGGCGCTGGGCGTCGAGCTGGCGCTGGTGAAGTGGCTCGCCGGGCTGCCGAGAAGACCGCTGGCGTGGGCATCCGGCAGATCGCCGAGCAGGGCGATGAGCAGCGCGATCACGCCTAGGACGCCTATGGCCAGGAGCGCGGGGCGGCTGCCGGCCGACCACACGCCGTACGCAAGGAGGACCACAAGCAGTCCGATCGGGATCAGCGCGTAGGTGTGGTGGCCGCCCGTGCCCACCGACTGGATCGCCTGGGTACTGGTCGACGTGTGGACCGTGAACAGCGTCGTGAACTCCGCGACGACGAGCAGCAGCGCCCCCAGCAGACCCCCCGCGAAGATCGCGGTTGAGGCCGCGGCGCTCGGCTCGGAAGCCGGTCCGCGCGACGGCGCTGGGGACCCCGAATCACCCCGTGCACGTGCGCGTTCAGCCCCGCTGGAGTGCCTAGGGCCTCTGCTATATTCGAGGTTCGCCTCGGGCGGCGTTGCGCTCATCTGTGTTCGCTCCTGAGCGCGAAGGATCCAAGCGATGGAGACGTCGACCGAATAAAAACCCGCCCCTTCCCGACAGCTGCGTCGTGAATGGGCCCGCCGGGCCCTTTTTCATGCCCGCAGCCGGGCCGGCAGACCGCCCCGACAAACCCCCCGAAATTTTTCACTGAGATGCCTCGCACTTTCACACTCGAGAAGACCCGAAACATAGGGATCATGGCTCACATCGACGCCGGTAAGACGACGACGACTGAGCGCATCCTCTATTACACAGGGCGGACCTACAAGATGGGGGAGGTTCACGAGGGCGCTGCGGTGATGGACTGGATGGAGCAGGAGCAGGAGCGCGGCATCACAATCACCTCCGCGGCCACCACGGCTGAGTGGAAGGACCACCGGATCAACATCATCGACACGCCCGGCCACGTCGACTTCACGGTCGAGGTCGAGCGTTCGCTGCGCGTGCTCGACGGCGCGATCGCGCTGTTCGACTCCGTCGCCGGCGTCGAGCCGCAGTCCGAGACCGTCTGGCGCCAGGCCGACAAGTACCGCGTGCCGCGGATCGCCTACATCAACAAGATGGACCGGATCGGGGCGGACTTCGATCGCGGGGTTCAGACGATGGTCGACCGGCTGGGCGCCCAACCGGTGCCGATCCAGATGCCGATAGGCGCTGAGGCCGACTTCCGCGGGATCGTTGACCTGGTCGCCAACAAGGCGATCGTCTACAAGGACGAGCTCGGCAAGGAGCAGGACGTCATCGACATCCCTGCCGACCTCGTCGAGGCGTCGGCCGCCGCGCGCGAGCATCTGCTCGAAGAGGTCTCCCACTACGACGACGAGCTGCTCGAGATGATCCTCGAGGAGCACGAGATCCCCACCGACCGCCTCAAGGCAGCTATCCGGAAGGCGACGCTGGAGATCCAGATGACGCCGGTCCTGTGTGGGTCAAGCTTCAAGAACAAGGGCGTGCAGCCGCTGCTCGACGCCGTAGTCGATTACCTGCCGAGCCCGCTCGACGTGCCTCCGGTGGAGGGGCTCGAGCCGGCCAAGGGGTCTGAGAACGGCGATTCGCAGCCCGCCGTTCGTCATGCCTCCGACGACGAGCCGTTCGCCGCGCTCGTCCACAAGATCATGGCCGACCCCTACGTGGGCAAGCTGACCTACTTCCGGGTCTACTCGGGCCGGCTCGAGGCCGGCTCGCGCGTGCTGAACGCCAACACGGGGCGGACCGAGCGGATCGGCCGGATCCTGATGATGCACGCCAACGAGCGCCAAGAGGTCAAGGAGGTCTACGCCGGGGACATCGCCGCTGGGGTGGGAATCAAGCAGGTGGCGACCGGCGACACGCTGTGCGCGCCGGACAAGCCGATCAAGCTCGAGATGATCGAGTTCCCCGAGCCTGTCATCAAGGTGGCGATCGAGCCCAAGACCAAGGCCGATCAGGAGAAGATGTCAACCGCGCTCGGCCGCCTGGCCGAGGAGGATCCGACGTTCCAGGTCCGCACCAACGAGGAGACCGGCCAGACCGAGATCTCCGGAATGGGCGAGCTGCACCTGGAGGTGCTGGTCGACCGGATGCTCCGCGAGTACAAGGTCGACGCGAACGTCGGCCGGCCGCAGGTCTCCTACCGGGAGACGATCCGCGGACACGCCGAGAAGGTCGAGGGTCGCTTCGTGCGACAGACCGGCGGCTCGGGCCAGTACGGCATTGTCTACATCAACGTCGAGCCGGCGCCCGGCGAGGGCTTCGACTTCGTCAACAAGATCAAGGGCGGATCGATCCCGACCGAGTTCATTCCGGCCGTGGAGAAGGGCGTCGAGGAGGCACTCGAGAACGGCCCGCGCGCCGGTTATCCGATGGTCGACGTGCGCGTCACGCTGACCGACGGTAAGTACCACGACACCGACTCGAGCGAAATCGCCTTCAAGGTCGCCGGATCGTTGGCACTCAAGGAGGGGGTCAGGCGCGCCAAGCCGGTGCTGCTCGAGCCGATCTTCGCGGTCGAGGTCGTGACGCCTGAGGAGTTCATGGGCGACGTGATCGGCGATCTCAATCGTCGACGCGGCCACGTGCAGGGCATGGAGCAGCGCGGCAACGCGCAGGTCGTCAGCGCCTATGTGCCGCTGGCCGAGATGTTCGGCTACGCGACCGATCTGCGCTCCACCACCCAGGGCCGGGCGACCTACACGATGCAGTTCGAGCGCTACGACGAAGTTCCCGCCAATATCGCCGAACGCGTCGTCGGCGAGCTGCAGCCGGCGTGAGCGCGGCCCCGTAGCAACAACGCCAGACAGAAACTTATATCCTGAATAGGTTCGTCGTGAGACGAACAGAACCACAGAAATAGAAGGAGCGACACCAAAGTGGCGAAAGCCAAGTTCGAGCGCGACAAGCCCCATGTCAACGTCGGCACCATCGGTCACATCGACCATGGCAAGACGACGCTGACCGCCGCGATCACGAAGGTGCTGAACGAGAAGTACGGCGGCACCGAGGTGAAGTCGTTCGCGGACATCGACAACGCTCCTGAGGAGAAGGCGCGCGGGATTACGATCGCGACCTCCCACGTCGAATACCAGACCCCGAACCGGCACTACGCACATGTCGACTGTCCGGGTCA
>JBJMLD010000141.1:0-8887 GCA_045805545.1 Solirubrobacteraceae bacterium
CCTTCACCGGCGTCGCGGTCAAGGCACCCGGCTTCGGCGATCGCCGCAAGCGGATGCTGGAGGACATCTCGATCCTCACCGGCGGTGAGGTGATCACCGAGGAGATGGGCCTCAAGCTCGAGAACACCCAGCTCTCGCAGCTCGGCCGCGCCCGGCGCGTCGTCGTAGCCAAGGACACCACCACGATCGTGGATGGCGCCGGCGACACGGAGGGGATCAAGGGTCGGATCAACCAGATCAAGACCGAGATCGAGAGCACCGATTCGGACTTCGATCGCGAGAAGCTCCAGGAGCGCCTCGCGAAGCTGTCCGGCGGCGTTGCAGTGGTCAAGGTCGGCGCGGCCACCGAGACCGAGATGAAGGAGAAGAAGCATCGCGTCGAGGACGCGCTGCAGGCCACTCGGGCCGCCCTCGAGGAGGGCATCGTGCCCGGCGGCGGCGTGGCGCTGCTGTCCTCGCAGGATGCGATCAAGGCCGACGCGATCGAGGATGCCGATGAGCGCACCGGCGCCAACATCGTCCGTCGCGCGCTCGAGGAGCCGCTGCGTCAGATCGCCGAGAACTCCGGCCTGGAGGGCTCGGTTGTCGTCAACGACGTGCGCAAGGCGAAGAAGGGCGAGGGCCTGAACGCCGCGACGGGCGAGATCGTCGACCTGGTCAAGGAGGGGATCATCGACCCGGCGATGGTGACGCGCTCCGCGCTTCAGAACGCCGCGTCGATCGCCAAGAACATCCTCACCACCGAGGCGATCGTGGCCGAGATGCCGGAGAAGGACTCCGGCGGCGGCGGCGGTGGCGGCATGCCCGACATGTCGGGGATGATGTAGGGCCCTGCACGACCGATAGGCTTCGCCTCAACAGGCGAGTGTTTACAGCAACGAGGGCCCGGCAGATGCCGGGCCCTCGTGCGTTCGGCGGCATGCCGGCGGCGGTGCGCCGGCGACGCTCTGATTACCCGACCCGGTAGCGGTACGGGATCGCGACGACCTCGTTCACGGCGCCGAGCGCGGCCTGGTTGTCATCGACGAACAGATCGCCGCTGACCGTGCGGCCGCGACGCTCGCTCGGGGTGAACGTGACCGGGATCGTCACTGTGGCGCCCGGATGCACGACTACCGGTGCGCCCGGTGCCGCCGTCGGGTCGATGTCCTGCAGCTGCGGATCGCCCGGCGGCGAGGAGACCGACGTGTCGAACACGCGAGCCAGAGCGACCAGGCCGGTGCTGACGGTGCCGCTGGCCGGGCCGGTGAACGGCCCACGCAGCGCCGGCGCCATGAACCACACGCCCGGCGTCAGCTCGGGAGCGCTGATCGTGCTGACGGCGGTGTTGCCGAAGCTGCGCGCGGCCAGATCCGGATCGCCGAAGCCCCAGTCGAAGGTGATCGGGGCGCTGCCTTCGGCGGCCGCGAACAGCGATTCGGTCTGCGTGGGGACGATCCACTCGGGCGGCGGCTGCGTGGCGGGAAGCGGCAGCGGTAGCCCGGTCACCTGGTCCAGCGACGTGAGCGAATAGAGCGTCCGGGCGGTCCGGCGCGGGTCGATGAACACGTGCATGTCCGTGTTGCCGCTGTTGGTCACCGTGACGCTGGCCGTCGTGTGGCCGCCGGCCGGAATCACCGCGCGGCGGCTGTCGGGCACGCCAGCGGAATGCACCACTGGCGCCGCCAGCGACACCGTGCCCGTGAAGTGACCGGCCGTCGTGGTCCCGCCGACCGGATTCGCGGTCAGGATCACGAACCGCCACCGTCCTGGCTCCGGGTTCGAGCGCAGCACCTGCATGGTGATGACCCCGCTCGGGCGCTGGACCGATGCCTGCTGTCCGAGCGTCTGACCATCCGGCGCGACCAGGAAGCCGAACAATTGGGTGTTCGGATCGCTCGGCAACCGGAACTGCACCTTGACGGCGGGCGCACCATCGGGCACGTCGAACGAGAACGTGTCCTCGCGCCCGACGAATCCGTTGCCGTTGCCGCCGGTGATCGCGCCGGCGAAGCTGCCCTGACCGCCACCCAGCGGGACGAGCGAGCGCAGCACGACCGGCACGACGGACGTCTTGCCAGCGCTTCCGCTGATCTGCAGGTCACGGCTGTAATCGCCCGGAGTGCCGGGCGCGTTCAGCTGGGCGTGCAGCGTGGCGCTCGCCCCGGGCGCCAGCGTGACCGATGACGGGGAAACGCTCCCGACGGACGCGAAGCGCGACGCCGCGAAGTCGTAGTGCACCGCACCGCTGAATCCGTTGCCTCCGGCCGGAGTGGAGAACACTGCGGTCCAAGTCCCGGCGGGCGGGTTGCGGACGTCGATGTGGTCGTAGTCCGTGCCTCCGCCCGGCGGCTGATAGGTGAACGCCGTAAAGCGGCCCTGCGGATCGAACAGGGTCAGGTTGACCGTGTGCGTCGGTCCGGGGAAGGCAATCGCGGCGTCGAGCCGCTCAGCGCCGGCCGGTACAGTGAAGGTCAGCTTCGTGAACGCCTGCGGCACGCCCCGCTCATTGATGAACTGCTGAGGCGAGGTCGCATCGAGCGTGATGTCGCCGTGCTGGTGGCGGAGCTGGCCGTCCAGCCGGCGCAGCCGGGCGTGGAACGTCTCCGTGCTGGAACCGTCGTTGGTGACGCTTACGTCGGCACCGGTCGAGGAGCCCGCCGGCGTCGCCAGGTCGAGCTGGCTCGGGCTGACGAGACGCCCATTCCCGCGCTTGCTGCTCGAGCCGAGCGACTGCGCGGCTCGGACCGCCGACGCGGCGTCGAGCTCGCCGGCGCCCTGCTCGGTGCTGGGGATGTTCAGATCATTGGCGTTGGACACGATCAATTGCTTGATCTGGGCCGGGCTCGGGCTGGCGCCGCCATGGCTGGAGCGGTAGGCCTGGATCACCAGCGCCGCCACGCCGGCGGTCAGCGGCGCGGACTCGCTCGTGCCGCCGAAGTAGCGGATGTCCGACGGCTGTCCGGCGAAGTTGATGCAGTCGGAATACAGCGCCAGGTTTGCCGTGCACGTCTCGTAGCTCTCGTTGCCGGGGGCGACGAGATCGACGGTACGTCCGCCCTGAGTGAAGCCGGCCGAGCTGAACTCGGCGATGTTCTCATTCACCCAGCCGCCGGAGCCAAGCTGGAAGCCGCCCCGCGTGGTCTGCGCGAAGTGGCGGAACTGGGTCGTGGCGCCGGCGTCGATCGAGCTCGGATCGCTGGCCGGGGATCCGATCGTGTTGGCGGTGCCCTGGTCGCCGCTCGAAACGGTGACAGTGGTTCCGGCCGCGACAGCGAGGCGGTTGAACTGCTTGATCGCGTCCTGATCGGTGTCGGGGATCGGGTCCGAGCCGAATGACTCGTTGAGCACGTCGACGTGATCGTGCGAGACGGCCCAGTCGAGACCCTGGAGGATGACCGACGTGAATGCGCCGCCGACTTGTGGGAACACCTTGATGCCGACCAGCGAGGCTCCGGGCGCGACGCCGCGCAGAATGACGTTGCAGCCGGGCGGCAGCGGATGGGCAGGATTGACGTAGCGCGAGAGGTCGTGCACTCGTGTGCCCTGAGCGGCGATCGAGGACGCGTCGCCGAACGCCTCGGCACCCGAGGTCGGGGCGTTCGGGCCGTCGCCGCTGAAGTCCTGGTAGTCGACGAACACGTGCGAGCCGTCGGGGCGGATGAAGTCCGGGTTGTTGATGTCGAGTCCCTCGGCCACGAATGCGACCTTGACGCCGGCACCTGTGGCCAGCTGCTGCGCCTCGGTGGCGTGGATGATCGAGAGCGCCTCGGGTTCGACGAGTGGCTTGGACGGATCAGACGGGCAGATTTGCTGGGCGCCAACCGTCGGCGCGGCCGGGGTTGCGCCGCGCGGACGCAACCGTGGCGTGACGGTTCCCCGGTCCGGCGTCGGCTTGGGGATGAACGTATCCGGCAGCACCTTGGCTACCGCCGAGTCCGACGCCAGGTGACTGCGCTCGGCGCGCGACACGGTGGCCGCGAACGCGTTCACCGTGCGATAGCTGCGGGTGACCCGGCCGCCGGAGTGGGCAACCGATGCCTTGAGCGGACTCTGGTCGTGCTGAAGGAGGGCCAAACGCTGACCCAGCCGCCTCGCGCTCGGCGGCAGATTGGCGTGCTGATTTCGCAGCAACACGATCACCCGCGCGGGGGCGCCCGCCTGGTCGTGCGTTACCCGCGCGAGTGACAGCCCACGATGGCGGCGCTTCCCACCAGCCGCCAACGCGACACCGCCGGCCGTGAGCACCCCTACCGCCAGCACCACGAGGAACGAACGGAACGCCGCAGACCTGCGCATCACTACCTCCCGCCTATCGACCCTTCCTCTACCTCGGCGCCGGCAGCCTATCTCAGCCATGGGGCCGTCGACCCGCCCGCCACGTCATCGATCTGACCTATGACGGCTTTGCACCGGTTCTCCCCGGCGGCGCCTGCTAAACGGGCGCGAGGAGCCCCCGCCGGCTGGCGTTGGGCTCCTCCGCTACTGGTGAGCTCGTCCGGGCTTTGATCAGCGGTGACTGGCGCGAGCTGTCGATGAGTCGGTGCCTTCGTCGAAACGAGTTGTCTGTGTCACGCCATGCAGTCTGCGCCTCGCAGCGACGGCCGGCCAGCCACCCAAGGGGTGAACAGGGCTCACCCTGATCTACGCTTCAAGGCCATGCCCGACCGCGATCCATACGAGGTCCTCGGTGTCAGTCGGGGCGCGAGCGACGCCGATGTGCGCGCGGCCTATCGCAGGCTGGTCAAGCTGCACCACCCGGACCACAACAACGGCTCGGAGGCGTCCGAGGAGCGCTTCGAGGAGGTCCAGGCCGCATACGCGCGGGTGCTCGAGCTGCGCAAGGGCGGCGGCGCCCGATCCGGCGGGCAGGCGCCACCGAGCGACCCAAACCTCGACGCCCGGATGGCCGATCTGGAGCGCGAGCTGCGAGTGGCGCAAGAGGCGCGCGAGCGCGCCCGCCAGGCGGCGCGTGAGGCCGCCGCGGCGGGCGCCGATCCAGACGACCTGCGGCAGCGCTTCCGGCGCGCCACCGACGAGGAGCTCGGCTACGTCCGCACCGAGGACACTTTCTCGAAGATCCTCTCCGACGCTCGCGACGACTTGAGCGGCCGGCTGTCCGATGCCCGGGACCATCCCGTCGCCAAGCGCGTCTCGGACCTGATCAGCGAGCTGGAAGAGCTGATGTCGAAGGGCACGCGCGGCTCGAAGGACTAGTGCCCGCCGACGACTAGCCGCGGCCGACCATTAGCCGCCGCGCGCAGCGGGCGCCAGGTCGCGGCCGGCCAGCGCGGCATACACAGACTGCGTCTGCCGGGCCACTTCGGCCCAGTCGAAGCGCAGCACATGTTCGCGAGCCTCGGCCACGAGCTGGGCCCGCGCCGCGTCGTCGGTCAGGACCTGCTGGAGGATCGCCTCGAGTGCATCGGAGTCGCGGGAGGGAAAGCGGATGCCGACGGTGCCGTCGTCGGGCACCACCTCGCGCAGCCCGCCGGTGTCGGCGACCACGCACAGGCAACCGGACGCCATCGCCTCCAACGCCACGAGCCCAAACGGCTCATATATCGAAGGGACGATGCACAAGTCAGAGACGCGGTACAGCGAATGCAGCATGTCGTCGCCGACCCAGCCGAGGAACGTGCCGTGCCGGGTCAACCCAAGCCGGCGGGCCTGCTTCTTCAGCTCGGCCTCAGCCGTGCCGGTGCCGGCGACGACGAATCGAACGTTGCCGAGGAGCTAGACGAGCGGGGCCAGCGCATCGAGCGCGAGATGAAAGCCCTTCTCGTAGACGAGCCGTCCGACGAGCAGCACGAGCAGTTCGTCGGGGCCGGCGTAGCGGGCACGGAGCTCGCCCAGGTCGTCGGCTACGTGCTCCAGATCGTGCGGGTCGACTCCGTTCTGGATCACGTCGATGCCGCGCGGCGCGACGCCGAACACGCGCGCGACGTGAGAGCGCATGTAGCGCGAGCAGGTGATCACCCGATCGGCGTGGCGGACCATGGCCCGCTCGGCGGCATGGATATGGGACTGGGGATGCTTGTGCACCCATCCCTGGTGGCGCCCGAACTCGGTGGCGTGGACCGTCACGAGCCACGGGCGCGAGATGTGGCGGGCGATCGCCTCGGCCGCGCCGGCCACCAGCCAGTCGTGCGAGTGGACGAGGTCGAACTCGAGCTCCGAGCGATCGGCGATCTCGAGCCCCAGCTCGCACATATCGGCGTTCATCGACTCGACCCAGCGCACGAACGCGCTCACGTCCTTGGGGAACGGGGGCTCGCGGACGCGGTGGACTA
Organism: Solirubrobacteraceae bacterium; assembly: GCA_045805545.1. GTDB lineage: Bacteria > Actinomycetota > Thermoleophilia > Solirubrobacterales > Solirubrobacteraceae > Palsa-465. Next base: position 6,273 of record JBJMLD010000141.1, read on the forward strand.
TCACGCCGTGGCGCTCCTCCTGGCGGGGCAGGTGGCCGCCGCCGCGGGTCAGCACATGGACGTCGACCCCGTCCTGGACGAGGTGCTCCGAGAGCTTGCGCACATGCCGTGCCAGCCCGCCCTCGATCACGGGCGGGTACTCCCACGAGATCAGCAGCACGCGCATGTGGCGTGTAGGACCCTACCGCTGTTGGTCGGACAGGGGTCCTCCCGTCACCCCGGGCGCGCACCCGGGCGGCCCTGGCTAGCGCTCGGCATCGGGCGCGAGGGGTGGCGGGAGGACACCGCTGTCCGCTTGGGCGCCCGCGACGCGTATCTCTGTTAGGCCGCGGTCGTCGGGGTCTTCGACGAAGTTGATCCCGGGCGGTGGCGCGCCGAGGATCGACGTCCAGCGCTCGGCTACCTTGGCGGCGCCCGTGACGGCCACGGTGGCGCCGGCGACCGACACGTGCGCCACCGTGCGCTGCGGCCAGTCGGGGCCGCCCCATCGCCATGCGCCGGGCGGGATCGGCTGGCTCAATGACACGATCGCGCCGCGCATGTCGGCGGGATGAAGATGAACCTCGGCCATGTCGTCGACTGCGACCTCGAACACCGCGCGGATTCCGGCGGCGCGGGCCCGCTCCCGAGCCGCCGCGAGGTCGGGGACTTGGAACATCAGCATGTAGCCGCAGTCGCCGCCGCGGCGCTCGAGCAGGCGGCCAGCGGAGGTGCCGGAGCGCAGCGGCGAGACGACCTCCAGGAACGTGTCGCCGAGCGCGAACACGGCGTTGCGCAAGCCGAAGTACTCGACGCCGGGATCCGCGAACGGCTCGCCGATGTCTAACGCCTCGCGAATGCGCGCGGCGACGGCGTCGAGGTCGGTGGCGGCCAGCACCGCCTGGCGCAACCGCACCGCAGCCGGCTCAGACGCGCTCATAGATTCCGATCCCCCGTTCGTCGAGGAGGTGTGCGAGCGGGGCGGACGGCGCGAACGACCGCTCGTCGCCGCGCAGCACGTCGCGCCAGACGCCGGCCGTGCCCGTCACAGCCCGATCTTCGATCCGGTCTCGCACCGCCACCGCCACCAGCACATCATCGCCACGCAGGAAGACGCACGCCGTCTCGCCGGCCTCGAGCGGCGCATAGGAGCCGGCGAACGGCTCAGGCCGCCGGGCGCGCAGGCCGAGGAGGCGCAGGGTCACGAACAGCTTGAGCGACTCCGCGTCGGGCGAGCCGCCGCCCATCAGCCGGCGCAGCATCGCCTCGTACCACTCCCAGTCGACCGGGCGGCGGTTGTCCGGGTCGACGAGCGAGCGCACCGGGAGCTCCTGGCCCTGGTAGATATCGGGCACGCCGGGCACGGTCAGCTTGAGCACGTGCTGGGCAAGCGCGAATCGTGAGCCGATCTCAGATAGCGCCGCAACGAACGGCTCGAAGGATTCGAGGAACGGCTGATGCGTGTACAGCGCGCGACAGAACGACTTGACCGCGTCCTCCCACGCGTGGTTTTGCTCGACCCAGTTGGTGTTCCGCTTCGCCTCGCGCAGCGCCTTCTCCATGTAGGCCTCGATCCGCTCGGCCTCGATCGGCCACGCGCCCGCCAGCGTCTGGAAGATGAAGTAGCGCTCGAGGTCGTCCGGGGCGCCTGCGCCTCGGAGCGGTTCGGTCGCCTCCATCCACCGCGCCACCGCCGATTCCCATTTCGAGGGCATCGCCGTGAGCGCGACGATCCGGGCCCGGACCTCATCCGAGCGCTTGGCGTCGTGTGTCTGGGTGGTGACGAGGTTCAACGGGAATCGCGCGGCTCGCTCGGCATTCCCGCGATGGAAGGCCTGCACCGACAGGCCGAAGCGGGACGGATCGCCGCCCACGTCGTTGAGCGCGAGCAAGCGGGCGTAGCGATAGAACGCCGTGTCCTCGACGCCCTTGGCCATGACCGCCGGCGTGGTCTGCTGAAACCGCGTGACGAATTCGGCCGGCGCCGGCGCTTCGAGCAGTAGCGCTGAGCGGACCGCCGCATCGACATTCGCCACGGCCTCGCTGTCGGCGTCGTCGACCCGGCCCGACCACGGCTCGACATAGGTCCGGTACACCGGCAGCGACGAAACGGCGTCGGCGAGCGTCTCCACATCGAAGTTTCGCAATTCGGTTCCGGGGGGTGGAACTGCATTGCGATTCATCGGGGCGGAGACCCGCGACAGGCGTTCCAGGTCCTGCCGGAACGGTCCACAAGCCTGTTCGCGCTTGGCTTCGAAGGCCACCTCGCCGAACGGCCGCGCGTCGCCGGATACCGACTGCCACAGCGCGGTCAGCTCGCGTTCGGCCGCCGGATCGACGAACAGCGCACAGACGTCGTTGAGGAACTCGTAGCCGACCGTGCCCGACACCCGCCAGTCGCGCAGCCGCTCGCCGGGGTCGAGGATCTTCTCGACCCACACTCGCGCCACGCCCCGCTCGGCCAGCCGCTCGAGGTAGCCGGCCGGATCGGCCAGACCGTCAGGGTGGTCGACGCGAAGCCCGTCGACCAGCCCTTCGCGTACGAGCGAGAGCAGCAGTCGGTGCGTCTCCTCGAACACGTCGGGATCCTCTTGCCGCAGCGCGGCCAGGTCGCCGATGTCGAAGAACCGCCGGTA
>JBJMLD010000142.1:0-14398 GCA_045805545.1 Solirubrobacteraceae bacterium
GCAGAATGCTGCGCAGCAGATCTCTCCTCCCTGCTGGACGGCCCGCCTCGGCGGGTCGTCCGCGTTAAGCCCAGACCTCGTCGGCGACCTCGACGATCCGGCGCAGCTTGTCGGCCTGCTGCTCGCGGGTCAGCGCGTTGCCCTCGACCGTGGAGGAGAACCCGCACTGCGGCGACAGGCACAGCTGCTCGATCGGCACATACTTCGACGCCTCCTCGATGCGCCGCTTGAGCGTGTCCTTGGACTCGAGCTCGCCGCGCTTGGTCGTCACAAGCCCGAGCACGACCAGCTTGCCCTTGGGGACGAAGCGCAGCGGTTCGAACCCACCGGAGCGCGCGTCGTCGTATTCCAGAAAGAAGCCGTCGACGTCGAGGCCACCGAACAGCGCCTCGGCGACGAAGTCATAGCCACCCTCGGCCGCCCACGAGGAGCGGAAGTTGCCGCGGCACATGTGCGTGGTCACGGTCAGCCCGTCCGGCCGGCCGTCCAGCGCGCGATTGATGTTGCGGATGTAGGTCTCGTGCAGGTGCTCGGCGTCCTCGCCCTTGTTCGCCATCTGCTCGCGCTGCGCCGGGTCGTTGAGGTAGGCGAGGCTGGTGTCGTCGAACTGCAGGTAGCGGCAGCCCTCAGCCGCGATCGCCTTGACCTGGTCGGCATAGGTGCTGGTCAGGTCGCTCCAAAACTCCTCGATGTCCGCGTACACGCTGGGGTCAAGGGCGGCACGTCCGCCGCGGTAGTGGACCATGCTCGGCGACGGGACCGTCAGCTTCGACGTCATCCCCTCGGGTACGAGGCTCTGGACGAACTCGAAGTCGCGCCCGAAGATCGTGTGGTCGAGGTGGACGCGCTCGCCGACGTGGATGGCGGCCGGCGTCCACTCTATTTCCCCATCCTCGTTGCGGAACTTGACCTTGATGTCGCCGGGCGCCTGCTCGATCCCGCCCAGCTGATAGATGAAATCCATGTGCCACGACGCGCGGCGGAACTCCCCGTCCGTCGCGGTCTGCAGTCCGACCTCCTGCTGCATCTTGATCACGTCGCGAATCTCGTCGTCCTCGATCGTGCGCAGCTCGTCGGCACTGATCCGCCCGGCGGCGAAGTCCTCACGCGCTTTGAGCAGTTCGGGCGGGCGCAGCAGGCTGCCGACGTGGTCGGCCCGGAACGGCGGCGTCGTCCGCCGGCCGCTGGAGATGTCTGCTGCGGTCTGCGTTTCAGCCATATCTACCTCGCTTGCTTGACGTTGATCTCGATCCGGACGCCGTTTGGGTCGTCGAAGAACAGCTGGCGGAGGCCCACGCCCGGGATGTGGTTGCGCACGGCCTCGACGCCGGCGTGGTCCAGGCGCTCGGTCAGCTCCTCGTAGTCGCTGGCGTTGAACGCGATGTGGTCGACGTTGCTGGTGCCCGGCGGCTCGTGCGGGACGTTCAGTCCCATCCAGGCGGCGTGCCGGAGGTACGCCCGGCGCTCGGCGATGTGCAGGCACGGCGTCTCGCCCGCGTACAGCCAGTAGCCGGGGAATTCGAGCGGCGGGCGATCGCCGACGCGCAAACCGACCACCCGGCAGTAGAACTCGCGACTGCGGTCGATGTCGTCGCTCAGCACGAGCACGTGCTCCATGTCGGTCACGCTCACGCCGGCTTCACCTCGGGCGCCGCGGCCGGGCTGCCGTTTGCAGTCGGTGCGCCGCGGAACAAGTAGGCGGAATGCAGCAGGTCTGGGTTCTCCTTGAGCTCCTGGGCCGATCCGGAGAAGCGGATCCGCCCGCCCTCCATCACATACGCGCGCTCGGCCAGCCCCAGCGCGACGGTCGAGAACTGCTCGATCAGAAGCACCCCGATGCCCGACTCGGACATCGAGCGGATCGTCGGGATCAGCCGCTGCACAACGACCGGTGCGAGTCCGAGCGAGAGCTCGTCGATGATCATGTAGCGCGGATGCGAGACGAGCGCCTGGGCCAGCACGAGCATCTGCTGCTCGCCGCCGGAAAGGGAGCGAGCCGACGTGGTGAGGCGCTTCTCCAGTTCGGGGAACAGCTCGAGCGCCCGGGCCCGGCCGGCCTTGGCCTGATCGCGTGAGAGTGAGTACGTCGCCACGCGGATGTTGTCCTCGACCGTCAGATCGGGCAGCAGCCGCCGCCCTTCCGGCACGACGGCGAGCCCGGCCTGGCGGATCTTCTCGGGCCGCTTGCCGGCGAGTTCCGTGCCATCGAGCGTCACCGAGCCGCCGGTCGGCTTGAGCACGCCACCGACAGCCAGAACCAGACTCGACTTGCCGGCTCCGTTGGGACCGAGCAGAGCCGTGACACCCCCGGCCGAGACCTCGAGTGAGACCTCGTGCGCCACCGTGCGCCCGCCGCGCTCGACGCTGACGTCCGTGAGGCTGAACAGGGCCTCGGTCATGTGACGTCCTGGTTACCGAGGTAGGCAGTGACCACGCGCTTGTCGCGCAGGACTTCCGGCGTGGGCCCGGACGCGAGCAGCTTGCCGAAGTCGAGTACCGCGGTCATCGCGCAGCACCCCGAGACGAGGCTCATGTCGTGGTCGACGAGGATCGTGAGCGCGCCGATCTGCTCGGGGATCCGCCGGATCACCTGGCCCAGATGGTCGGTTTCCTGGTCGGGCAGACCGGCCGCCGGCTCGTCCAGCAACACGACGCGTGGGCGGCCGACGATCGCCCGGGCGACCTCGACCAAACGGCGGTCGCGCGCCCCGAGCGTTCCCACCGGCGTCCGCGGGTCCATGTCGAGTCCGACGAAACCGATCGCCCCGAGCACGTCCTCGCGCCGCGAGGAGCCGGTCAGCTTGGCGTGCTCGTGGATCATCGCCACGTTGTCGTAGATCGAAAGCTGTTCGATCGCCTGCTCGGTCTGGAACGTACGCCGTAGTCCCCAGCGCGCGCGGCGGAAGTGGGCCATCTTCAGCAGGTTCTCGCCGAACGCGGTGATCGTCCCCGATGCCGGACGTACGAAGCCGCTCAGCACGTTGAAGAACGTCGTCTTGCCGGCGCCGTTGGGACCGATCAGGCCGCAGGTCCCTTCCTCGAAGCGCAGGCTCATTCCGTCGAGTGGCGTGACCCCGCCGAAGTGCACGGTCAGGTCGGAGACCTCGATCACGATCCATCCTCCGACGTATCGGCCGGCACCGGCTGCTTGCGGCGCCCGAGGCCGAACAGCAGCCGGCCGAGCCGCTTGATGTCCCGCGGGACCTGGTCGACGAGGCCGGCCGGCGCGGTCGTGAGCACCTGCAAGACGCCGATCCCGAACAGGATCGTCAGCCAGTCCGGTGAGACCCCCCAGTCGTTCAGCAGCGCCTGGAGGAACTTGAGCAGGATTGCCGCCACGATCGCTCCCCACATGCTGTAAGCGCCGCCCATCAGGACCACGGCGAGTAGCGTGATCGAGTCCGCGGTGCTGAATGTCAGCGCGTTCAGGTAGCGGTAGCTGCCGGCCACTAATCCGCCCGCCACGCCCGTGATGAACGAGGCCAGCGCAAACGCCCACAGCTTGTACAGCGTCGTGTTGATCCCGGCCGCCAATGCGGCCGACTCGCTCTGGCGGATAGCCGCCCACGCGCGCCCCGGTTTGCCGCGCACATGCACGAGCACGACCAGGAACATGATCACCGCCACTACCAGGGAATACCTGAAGAAGGCGGGATCGGTCGTGGCGATGCTCGGGCGGCGGATGGCGGATATATGGACGCTGGCGCCGTTGTAGCCGGTGAATCCGTGACCGCCGTTGGGGAAGTTGATGTTGGACAGGGTTACGGTGATCGCGCCGGCCAGCATCAGCGTGATCAGGGCGAGGTAGAGGCCGCTCATCCGCAGCGCCGGGAGGCCGACCAGCGTGCCGAGCACCATCGTGATCAGCCCGGCGCCGAGGAGCACGATCGGATAAGGCAGCGCTGTCGCGAACAGCAACCGCGCCGCCACCCATGCCCCCATGGCCAGGACCGCGCCCTGCCCGAGCGACACCATGCCGACCCGCCCCACGAGTAGTCCGAGTCCGAGCGTGACGATCGAGTAGATCGCCACCTGCGTCCATGCGTCGACGTAGTACTGGCTGAAGATCGACGGAAAGGCGAGCAGCACGAACAGCAGCACGCCGGCGATGACCAGGGCCCGTACGTAGTCCCGTGGATCGCGGCTCAGGCCGCGACCGAACTGGAGCTTTGCGCTTCCGTCCTCAGCCGTCGCGCCTTCGACAGTCGCGGTGTCTTCGGCCGCGGTCTTGACGCCGGCAGATTCCACGCCTGGTTAGACCCCTTGCCGCCCGACCGAGATCACGCGGCGCCGGTTGAGTATGAGCAGGGCGATCGCCGCGAGCACGAACGGAGTCATGTCTCGGTAGTTGCTGAGCTTCGAGATCGGCGTCAGCTCCGAGGTAACGAGGCCGATCACGATCGCGGCGAAGAACGTGATCACGATCGAGCGCAGACGCGCGATCAGCGTCGCGGCCAGCGAAGAGATGACGAGGAAGGTGAGGCTGGTCGAGTCGAGCGCGACCAAGTCGGCCAGGATCACGCCGGCGATCCCGGACAGCACGCCGCAGCCGAACCACGCGTTGGCCTCGACGCGGCGGACGCGCACGCCGAGTGTGGCCGTGATCTCCCGGTCGTTGGCCATTGCGCGCATGGCGGTTCCCGTTTTCGTGAAGCGGAGAAACGCGCCGGTGACAGCCGTGATGACGACTCCCATGCCGAGCGCGATCACGTTCGTGTAGGTGACGGAGATCTGACCCAGCTGGAAGGTGTTGTTGTCAGTTGGGATGGTCAGTGACCGGGAAGCGCCGCCGCTGGAGGGCCACAGAAGATCCATGACCCCCAGCAGCACGAGTGTCAGGCCCAGCGTCGCCGCCGCTTTGACAAGCGGATCGCGCCCGGCGAGCGCTGGGCCGAACACCATCCCGTAGGCGAGGGTCACCAGACCCCCAAAGAGCACACTGACCAGCGCCGCGGGCCAGAACCCAAAACCGGCGTGATTGATCAGCTGCCATGCGATCAGGGCGCCCATTGCACCGACCGCGCCGAACGCGAGGTTCAGCACCCCGGTGGCTCGGTACAGGACGACCATGCCTACACCTGACAGGGCATACACCCCACCGAGCGACAGCCCCGTGATGAGGAATTGCTCGACATCAGTCAGGCTTGGCATGGATCCTCCGGACGCCCTGATCGCCTATGCGTTGCCGCTCTCCTTCCTACGACGTAGGCGGATTCGTCGATGGCGCCGTCCCCGCAGCCTTACGATACGCCGCAATCTGCGGATCCGCAGCAGAGATGTTGAAGCACGGCTGCGCGGTCACCATCTTGCCGTTGTTCGGCGTTGTCGTGAAGTCGGCGTTATTGGGGATGTGCAGCGGATAGTCGCCGTACACCCATGGCTGACAGATCAGCTCGGTCTTCTCGTCCTTGATCGCCTTGAACGCCGCGTTGACGCTCTTGATCGTGTACGCACCCTTCACAGTGTTGAGCGCGTCGACCGAGAACTTCCCGAGCAGGTAGCCCATCTCACTGAACGAGCCGAGACCACCGGCCACCGAGCTGCCGTACTTGGCCAGGATCGCCTTGTACAGCTGCATCTCCGGCCCGTTGTGGTCGTCGGGCGAGGTCAGCTCCGCGTTGACGAACAGCTTCTTGTTCCACTTCGGACCCAGCGCCTTGGCCAGGAAGTCGGTGTTGCACGGAGTCGAGCAACCCCAGCCCTTGACCCGGTCCTCGAGGCCCAGCTTCTGAGCGGCCTGGAGGATGACGAGCGCCTCCGGCGGGGTGAAGTTGAGCACCACCCAACCATTGGAACCGGCCTTGTTGACGAGATCCAGTGCGACCGAGTTGGCGTCGTTGATCGGCACGTTCTCGGTCAGCTCCGTGATCGGCACGTGGCTGGCGTCGGACAGCGCCTTCGGTCCGGCCGCGATGTAGCCGGTTCCCGGCACATTGGACTGGACGAACACCATCTTCGACGGATGCTGAGCCAGGCCGTACTGCACGGCGCCGTCGGAGCTATAGCGCGGACCCATGTTGACGGCCGCGCTGTTCGGCGTTGACCAGCACTCGGGTGCGATGCCGGCGCCCATCTCATAGACCCCGAGGCCCTTCCAGTAGGCCTGGTCGATCGTGCATTCGAGCAGGTCGAACACGCCGACGATGCCGACCACGTGGTCGGTCTGGATCAGCTTCTTCGCCGCGGCCGCGATCTGCGCCGGCTGCGTCTGGTCGTACTCGACGAACAGCTTGACCGGGTGACCGTTGACGCCTCCGTTGTCATTCACGCAGTTGTAGTACGCGGTGATCATGTTCGGCCCGTCGCTGAAGTCCGTTCCGGGCTGCTTGGTGTCGATCGTGCCGATGTTGATCGGCGTCCCGGTGGCCTTCACGCCGGGCTTCGTTCCACACTTCGACGTGTCTACCGAGCCGCTTGCGCTGCTCGCGCTGGAGGTACTGGCCGTGCTGCTGCTGCCGCCCCCAGACGCACTACTGCTCGAGCTGGAGCTGCTGCTCCCGCACCCCGCGAGCGCCAACAGGCCCAGCACCGTGATGAGCGCCAGACCCAGGCGCACCCGCACCGAGTGGTGGTACATCCTCACCGTCTCCTCTCCTCAATGAAGATCTGACCCGCCCCAGGTCGGCGAGGCCGGGTCTGATACTAGTTCGACGACGTATTGCATGCAAGAAGTGGTTAACAAAGTCAAAATGAAGCCATCTTTAGCCCAGTTGGAGCCGCGCTTGCATGCAGCGCCGTCCCGGGTCTAGAGTTCGCCGCCGAGGGCTCCCGAACGTGGCAAAGACCGCGAACCGAACTCAGATCATGCGCGCGCAGCTCCGGCTGCGTGAGCTGATCCTGAGCGGCGAATTCGAAGCCGGCGAGCGCATGTCCGAGCTGCCGCTGGTCGATCGCCTCGGGGTCTCGCGCACCCCGTTGCGGCTCGCCCTGGCCGGGCTCGAGCACGAAGGTCTGCTGCGCAGCCTCACCGGCGGCGGCTACGCCGTGCGGGAGTTCACGCAGGCCGACATCCTCGACGCGATCGAGTTGCGCGGCGTGCTCGAGGGCACGGCGGCGCGGTTCGCCGCCGAACGGGGCGCCACTCGCCGCGACATTCGCGCCTTGCGTGATCTCAGCGCCAAGATCGAGGCGCTCGTACATCGGGCTGACTACGAGTCCTTCGAGCGCTACGTGTCGCTCAACGAGCACTTCCACGCCCGGATGCTGGCCATCGCCAAGAGTCCGCTGCTCGAGCGCACCCTGGAGAACATCCTCGTGCTGCCGTTCGCCAGCCCGAGCGCGTTCGTGCTCGCGCACGCTGAGCTGCCGGAGTCGCGGGAGATCCTCGTCGTCGCCCACCGCCAGCACCTGTCGTTGATCGACGCGATCAGGCGCCGGGAGAGCGCGCGGGCCGATGCGCTTGGCCGCGAGCACGCTCGTCTGTCGCTGATCAACCTGGAAATCGTGCTGCGCCACCGCGGCGTGCTCGAGCGCATGCCCGGGGGCGCGCTGCTCACGCTGGACTCGGACGGCAACGGGTCCTCGCGATAGCGCTGCGCCATTTGTCGCTAGGCCCACCTACGGCACCTCCACGCGCTGATCCCACTCGACCACGGCCCTGGCCGCCGCCGCGATCTCGTCCGCGCCCGGTCGGTACGCGTCCTCCAGCGGCGGGCTCACGGGAACCGGGGTGAAAGGAGCTCCTACCCGCGCAATCGGGGCGTGCAGCGAGTCGAACGCGACGTCGACGATCTGCGCCGCGATCTCCGCGCCGAAACCTCCCACCGTGACCGCCTCGTGCGCGACGACGGCTCGTCCGGTCTGGCGCACCGACTCGCCCAGGGTGTCGATGTCGAGCGGGATCAGCGTGCGCGGGTCGATCACCTCCGCCTCGATGCCGTGTTCCGCGGCCAGCGCCCCGGCGGCATCGAGCGCCTCGCCAACCATGCGCGAGGTGGCGATGATCGTCACGTCCGCGCCGCGGCGCGCCACGTGGGCCCGCCCGAGCTCGACGGCCGGGGGCTCATCGGGCACCTCCTCGCGGCGGAAGTACAGCGACTTGTTCTCGATGAACACGACCGGATTCGGGTCGGCGATCGCGCTGGTCAATAGGCCTGGGGCGTCGGCCGCCGTGGCCGGCATCACCACCTTCAGTCCGGGCACGTGCGTCAGCCACGCTTCCAGGCTCTGCGAGTGCTGAGCGCCGCTGCGCTGCCCGGCGCCGCCCTGGGTGCGCAGCACGAGCGGCACGGTCAGCTGCCCGCCCGACATGAAATGGGCCTTGGCCGCCTGGTTGACGAGCTGGTCGAGCGCCAGCGTGACGAAGTCGATGAACATGATCTCGACCACCGGCTTCAGTCCGGCCTGCGCGGCGCCGATGGCCACCCCGCACACCGCCCCTTCGCTGATCGGCGTATTGAGGACGCGCTGAGGGCCGAACTCGTCGGCCAGGCCGGCCGTGCCGCCGTATGGGCCCCCCTCGGCCACGTCCTCGCCCAGCACTATCACCTGCGGGTCGGCCCGCATCGCGCGCGCCAGCGTGCGGTTGACCGCCTCGATGAACGTCGTCTCGCTCATCCCGCGTAGACCAGCTCGGCGCTCAGGTCGGGCTCCGGCCAGGGGGCGGCCCGAGCGGCTTGTACCGCCTCCTCGACCGCCTCGCGCGCCTCCGCCTCGATCGCAGCCGCGGCCTCGGCGTCCTTCAGCCAGCCCTCCTCCTGCGCTCGTTGCTGGAGCCGCGCCACCGGGTCGAGCTGGGCCCAGGCGTCCTCCGCGACCGGATCGCGGTAGCCCTGCGCGTCGCCTTCGTAGTGGCCGCGACGGCGGTGGGTCAGGCACTCGAGCAGGAACGGGCCTTGACCGTGCCTCGCCTTCTGCGCAAACCCGGCGAACGCGTCGTAGACGGCGATCGCGTCGCCGCCGTCGACCGTTGATCGCTCGAGCCCGTAGGGCGCCACCACGTCGCTCACCCGCTCGATCACGGTATGGGCCGAGCGGGGCGTGAACTCAGCGAAGCCGTTGTTCTCGCACACGAAGATCACCGGCAGCTTCCACAGCGCGGCCAGGTTCACCGACTCGTTGAAGTGACCGGCCTGGACGGCGCCGTCACCGAAGAACACGACGGCGATCTCGTCGCGTTGCCCCACGCGGTTGGCCAGGGCGTGCCCGAGCGCCAGCGGGAGATTGCCCCCGACCACGCCGGTGGCGCCCATGAAGCCATGCTCGCGGTCGACTATGTGCATCGAGCCGCCGAGCCCGCGGCAGACACCGTCGAGCCGTCCCATCAATTCCGCCATCAGCCCGGTCAGCGGCACCCCCTTGGCGATGGCATGGCCGTGCGCGCGGTGCGCGCTGTATACGGCGTCGCTGTCGCGCAGCTGCCGGCACACGCCGGCCGCGACGCCCTCGCCACCGATGCTCAGGTGGATCAGCCCGTGGACCTGGAGGTTGCGCTTGAGCTGGGCCACGCGCTCCTCGAAGTGGCGGATCCGCCACATCGTGGCGAGGAGCTGCGTCGCGGTGTCGGAGTCCACTTATGCGGCGACTGGCGCTGTGCCCAGCACCTGCCGGACGGCTCCCGCGACCTTTTCGGCATCGGGCAGGACGAACCTCTCCATCGGCTCGCTGTATGGGATGACCGTGTCGAGCGCCGTCACCTGGACGATCGGCGCCTTCAGCGAAGAGAAGCCGTGCTCGGCCACCTCGGCGGCGATCACCGCCGAGGCACCGCCGTGACGCGTGCCCTGATCGACCAAGACGAGCCGTCCCGTCTTCTCCACCGAGCTGAGAATCGTCGCCGTGTCGAGCGGATTGAGCGTGCGCGGGTCGATCACCTCGGCCTGGATCCCCTCGCCGGCCAGCGTCTCCGCCGCGGCCAGCGCCTGACCGACCGCCCAGCCCGTGGCGACGATCGTGACGTCGCCGCCCTCGCGGCGGACCGCGGCCTCGCCGAACGGCACCACGTACTCGCCCTCGGGCACGTCGCCATGCTCGAGCACGAGCAGGTAGTTGATGAGGTAGCAGACCGGGTTGTCATCCCGGATCGCGGTGGCCATCAGTCCCTTGGCGTCTGCCGCCGTCGCCGGCAGCGCGATCTTCAGCCCCGGGATGCCCATGAACATGCCGTAGATCGATCCCGTGTGCTGCCCGGCCCAGCCGGCCGTGAAGCCGTAGCCGGCCTTGAACACGGCCGGCACCTTGACCTGGCCGCCGCTCATGTAGCGGAGCTTCGGCGCCTCGTTGACCACCTGATTCATCGCCACGAGCATGAACTCGGACATCAGCAACTCGACCACCGGGCGATAGCCGGCGATCGCCGCTCCGATCGCCATCCCGATCTCCGCCGTCTCGGAGATCGGCGACACCCGGACGCGGTCCCGTCCGTAGGCCTGCACGAACTTGTGCTCTTCACTCGGGGCGACGTCCTGGCCGTAGAACAGGACCGTGTCGTCGCGCGCCATCTCGAGGAAGATCGCCTCCTCGACTGCCGCGATGTAGGGAATCTCTCGTGCCATGGTGTTGCTCCTAGGCGTAGACGTAGTCTTGGCGGGCGGCGGCTTCGGGCTCCGGGAACGGGTCGTCGAGCGCGTACTTCACGGCGGCGTCCATCTCCTCGCGCACGTCGTCGGCGATCTGATCGGCCAGCGCCGGCTCCAGCACGCCCTGCTCGACGAGCCGGGCGCGGAAGCGGGGCACCGGGTCGCCGCGCAGCGCGGCCTCGTACTCCTCGCGGTTGCCAAAGGTCGTGATCGCCTCGTGTTCTGGGTAATGCAGCGGCACTCCGGGCGGGGCGATGATGTTGCCGTGCGCTGACAGGCGGTAGACCTTCGACTCGATCAGCGTCGGCCCGTCGCCGGCCCGGGCGCGGTCGGCGCCCGTCTTGACCGCGTCGTACACGATGGTTGGGTCGCCGCCGTCGACCGTCACACCGGGCATGCTGTACGCCGCCGCCTTGACCGATAGCGGCTCGCCGGCCGCGGCGTTGGCGTCCTCCTGCTCGGACCGCGTGGCCACGTTGTAGTTGTTGTTCTCCATGATGTAGACGACCGGCAGCCGCCACAGCGAGGCCAGGTTCAGCGACTCGTGGAAGGCGCCCTGCTTCGAGGCTCCATCGCCGAAGAAGCACAAGATGACCTGGCCCTGCTTGCGCAGCTGTGCGGCCAGCCCCAGGCCGGTGGCCTGCGGGATCCCCTGGCCGACGATTCCCGATGTTCCCATGAACCCGCGCCCGGGATCGGCCAGGTGCATCGATCCGCCGTAGCCCCCGCACAACCCGTCCTTGCGGCCATAGATCTCGGCCATGATCGCCTTCGGGTCAGTCCCCAGCGTGATCGGATAGCCGTGGCAGCGGTAGGTGGCCATCAGCTGGTCGCCGGGCTCGAGCGTGGCCAGCGAGCCGACGATCGAACCCTCGGCCCCGTCGGCCAGATGCGTGTGGCCGCGGATCACGCCCGGGTGATCCTCGAAGCTGCGCTTGACGCGCTCCTCGAACTCGCGGATCCGCATCATCTGCCGGTAGATCCAGATGAGCCTGTCGTTATCCAGCTCGGTCATCGGCGGTTCGTCCTCCTCAAGTTGGTCAGGCCACGCCGGCGCCGAACTGCGCCAGCGTCGTCTCGTACGCGCGCTGAAACTCCTGCTCGATCGGCAGGCTGCGAAGCTCCTCGGAGAGCACTTCGACTCCCCACGGCCCGGTGTAGCCGACATCCTTTGCCGCCTCCACGTAGGCCGGGAGGTCGAACTCCCCCTCGCCCGGCAACCGCCGGTGGTTGACCGTCTCGTCGATCAGGTCGTCCATGTTCTCCCGCTGGCCGTCGGACAGCTCGACCCAGCGCAGATACTGAAGCGGAACACGGGTGAGGTCCTGTGGCGTGATGCCGAGCTTGCCCATGTGCCAGGTGTCGATGGCCAGGCCACCATTGCGCCGGCCGGCGTCCTGCACGAGTTGCAGCGCCGTGTCGAGCGTGTTGACGTTGACGTCGAACGGCATGAACTCGTAGACCACCGTGGCGTCCGTGTGCTCGCGCGCGTCGTCGCACAGCTCCGCGAACGCTTCGGTCAGCTTGCCCAGCTCGCACGGCGTGCCCGGGATGTTCCCGACCTTGATGTGATGGGCGTCGAATTCGGCCGCAGTCTCGAACAACATGCGGCGCCGGGCGTCGGACTCGTCGCGCGCCGGATCTCCGGGGTCGACAAAGAAGTCGGCCAGGAACTCGACCTGCAGGTACTCGAGACCGGCGTCGTCGAAGATCTGCCGCATCTCCTGCAGCGAGCGGCTCTCCAGCTGGTGCTCGATGTCAGCGTGCCACAGGCCCAGGCCCTCGAACCCGACCTTCGCCGCCTCGGCGCAACGGTCGCGCCAGTCGAACGTGCTCCACTCGCGGCCGATGTGCACCTCGGCGGGGCCTGACACCGTCCAGTACAGCGCCAGCAACTCGATCTCGGCCATGGGCAACCCTCTCCTGTTCGCCTGCTCGACCACGCTAGCGCCGCCGCCGCGCACCGGTCCAGCCCGTCAGCGCAGGCGTTCTTGCCGATCTGCGAAAACCCGACGCGCGGTCTTCAGGATGACTAGGCTCGGCGTTCCATGACCGACTACACGATCCGCACGCTGGAGGAAGTGCCCGACGCCTTCGGCGGCAAGTACCCCGGAGCGATGCGCTCCCTCACGACCGAGCTCGGCACCGAGCAGGTCGCGTTCACCCACCGGCTGATGCCAGCCAAGTCCGGCGGCAAGGGCAGCTACGGCCACCGCCACAAGACCCAGGAGGAGCTCTACTACGTCATCCGGGGCACGCTCGAGTTCAAACTCGGCGACGACGTCGTCGAGGTCCACGACGGCACCGCGGTCCGCGTCGCACCCGCCACCGTCCGCTCGATCTGGAACGACGGCCCCGACGACGCCGAGCTGGTCATCTGCTCGGTCCGGCTCGACGACGCGAGCGCCGACGGCGAGCTCGTCGAAGGCTTCTGGCCCGACGACGCCGCCGGCTGAGCCCCGCCGGCGCACCCATTCGCCGGCGGAGACCTATGGAGCCATCGCTGGCGTCCTAATTAAAACGAACGTTCAATTAAATGGGGGGCGCCGCCGCAGCGGTTGGCCTGGTGGCGCGTAAACAGCGCATTGAGGAAGTGATCCGGCGGTTCTCGTTGCCGGCCGCGCCCTTTCTCGGCTTCAGCGCCAATAACGCATGCGAGCGATGGCGTTCCAGACCGCTTGCATGCGGTTTGGTCGAATAGCGCCAACAACGCATGACAGCGGCTTCCTCGGCCCTCGCTCACTTACGTTTTGGTCGTTGGCGATCGATCCAATCCACCACGCTCGGGGCGCCGACCGGAAGGAAGGTGACTAGGGATCACCAGCCGGTCCTAAAACGCCTTTCTTCCGCCGAGTCCACCAAGAAAGGTGATCTGTGCTGATCACACGCGGCGGCGATCACAGCCTCGTCCCCGGAGGTCGGGCGCACCCTGCGCCCCGACCCCCCCAGCAAGAAGCGCGGGACGGCGGCGGCTGTCAGAGCAGCGCCGACCGGCCCCCCGCACAACAGCAATCCCCGCGCCCGGCCGAGCAACCCGGGCGCTGCTTGATCAGCCGACGCCGCCCGCGCTACGAGCTCGCGCGCCCGGCGAACTTTCGCAATTTCCCGGCACCCCTCGCCATCCAATTGCGAAAGTTCGCAATTCCTCGGGACCGACGGCGCCGGCAGCCGGGGTTAGGCCGGCGCCGGCGAGGCCGCCGCCACCCGATCGACCGCGGCCACGAACTCATCGGTCTGGCCCATCCACGGCCAGTGGTCAGAGTCCATCTCGATCACCGGGTCGCAGCCGCGCTCGCTCGCCATCCGCCGCTGCATGGCGGGCGGGATCGCACGGTCTTGGCGGCACAGGATGTAGGCGCGCGGCAGCGCGGCGAATGCATCCGCGCTCGAAGCCGGCACGCTAACCCGCCCCTCGAACGGCACCACGGGCTGCGGGCCGAGCCGCTCTGCCGCCCACGCCGCCTGCTCGGGCGTCGCGGTGTTGAACAGCACGTGCTTGGCCGCCTCGACGGGCAGCCGCCCGACCGGCGGATCGCCTTCGACGACCAGGTTCGCCTGCACCTGGTCGCCCGCCGCCTCGGGGTAGGCCACGAGGTCCATCAGGCTCTGACCGTCGCCCGGGCAGAAGGCGCCGATGTAGAGAAGGCCGGTGACGAGGCCAGGGGAGCCAGCGGCGGCGTGGGTGATAGCCATGCCGCCCATGCTCTGGCCGGCCAGCAAGGCCGGCGGTCCGCCGCGCAGGACCCGGCAGATCTTCGACGCGTAAGCGTCGAGCGTCACCTCGGCCACGGGGGTGGGATCATCGCCGGCGCCGGGCAGGTCGAGCGTTTCCACGTCGTGCCCGGCCGCGCGCCGGCCGGGCAGCGCGGGCGCCCAAAAAC
>JBJMLD010000143.1:0-4470 GCA_045805545.1 Solirubrobacteraceae bacterium
CATGCTGTTGAGTTTTCAAAGACCGTCGCACCTCATCAGGGAGGACTTCCTCCTCAGGGCGCGCCCGGGGCCTTGGTCCGGTCCCGGGGCGGACCGACGAGTATAGCGCGCGGACGGGGAGGCCAAAGGGCCTATGGCCGATTCTTCGCGGGCCGCTCGACGGGCCGCCCGGAGCCACCTGAGGCCTGGGCGGCGGCCGAGTGTAGAGATTTTCGCGCCATTGCGGTGACCGCCGTCCTCAGGCGAACACCTGGACGGTCACGGACCGCGTCCGTGGCCGGTCGTCGAAGTCGATCAGCACGAGCTGCTGCCAGGTCCCGAGGGCCAGCCGGCCATCGACCAGCGGCACCGATTCGGAGGGCCCGATCACGGCCGCGCGCAGGTGGGCATGGGCGTTGGTGTCGTGGTTACGAACGTTGTGCTCGTAGTCGCCGCGGGCTGGAATCAGGCGGTCCAGCAGGGCCTGGAGGTCGTGGACGCCGCCCGGCTCGTACTCCATTGTCGTTATGGCGACGGTCGAGCCGGTGGCAAACGCCGTGACGATGCCGCGCTCGATGCCCGACGTCCGGACAACGCTGAGCACGCCCGGGGTGATGTCGACGATGTGGCCGTTGCCGGGCGTCTCCATTCGCAAGATCCCGCCGTGGACGGTCATCGGAAAACCACCCAGCCCTCAAACGACACGCAGGCGCACGAAGCGGCGCCGGCCGACCTGGAGCAACTTGCCATCGACCGAGGCCGCGTCGAGATCGAGCACTCCATCGCCGATGGGCTCGCCGTCCAGTCGCACCCCGCCCTGGGCCAGGGTGCGCCGGGCCTCGGAGGTCGAGATGCCGAACGCCTGCGACATCACCGCAGGCAGGTGCACCGTCCCCTCCCCGCGGGAGACCGAAAGCTCGGGGACCTCGCTCGGGGCCTCGTGGCGGATGTGGACACGGTCGAACTCGCGCTCGGCCTGCGCGGCGGCCTCCGGGCCGTGGAAGCGCTGCACCAGCGCGCGAGCCAGCGCCCGCTTGGCATCACGAGGGCCAACCCCCCCAGGCACATCGGAGCCGAGAAGCAGCGAGTACCACAGCTCCAGCGACTGATCAGGGATGCTCAGGGTCTTGCCGTACATCTCGGCCGGCGGCTCGGTGACGCCGATGTAGTTGTCAAACGACTTCGACATCTTTCGCTCGCCGTCCGTTCCTGTGAGCAGCGGGACTGTCAGGATCACCTGTTCGGGCTGGCCGTAGGCGCGCTGGATGTCTCGCCCCAGCAGCAGGTTGAACTTCTGGTCGGAGCCGCCGAGCTCGACGTCAGCCTTGACGGCGACGGAGTCGTAACCCTGGAGCAGCGGGTACAGGAGCTCCAGGACCGAAATCGGCTGACGAGCGGCGAGACGTTTGGCGAAGTCGTCGCGCTCGAGCAGTTGGGCCACCGTGGTCGTTCGAAGCAGCCCGAACAGCTCCGACATCGTCATGTCGAGCCACTGGCTGTTGAAGCACACCTCAAGCCGATTGGCGTCCAGCACCTTCACGGCCTGCTCCTGGAACGTGCGCGCGTTGGCGTCGATCTGGGCCGGATCCAGAACCGGGCGGGTGCTCGAGCGGCCACTCGGGTCGCCGACGCGGGCGGTGTAGTCGCCGACGATCAGGACCACGACATGACCCAGGTCCTGGAACTCGCGGAGCTTCTGGAGCACGACGGTGAACCCGAGATGGATGTCGGGCGCGGTGGGGTCAATGCCGAGCTTCACCCGCAGCGGCCGCCCCAGGGCCAGCTTGCGCTCCAGCTCGCCCTCAGGCAGGCAGTCCACGGCGTTGCGGGACAGCCAGGCGGCGGCCTCGGCCGGGGTCATCGCAGCATCTGATCTGGGCGCCGGAGGCACGGAATCCGCCCCGGCCAGTGCCTCGGAGTCCATCCGGGCCAATGCTAGACTCTCGCCCCCCATTGGAACCGCGCCCGCCGCCGTCCGGGCCCGTGGTTTCCCTTGCGCGACCGCTGGGTTGCGTGGCAGCGAGTCTGCCGGAGCTGGATCCCTTCGTTCGCATGAGCGACGACGTTCACATAGAGAGCGACGACCCGCGCGCGCCGATCCCGTTTGCCCCGCCAAAGCGAGGCTGGCGGCGACGCTCCGACAACGGCTCGCGACCACAGAAGCCGAAGCTGCGCAAGCTCAGGCTGCTGCTGATTCTCGTCGGGTTCGGCGCCCTCGCGTGCGTCTCCACGGTGTTCGGGATGATGATGGCGGTCGCCTCCGATCTCCCGCAACTCGAGAATCGACGGGAGTACCAGCACGAGGCGAACTCGTTCCTCTACGACGATCAATGGCGGCCGATCGGGATCTTCGCCCCGCCGAACAACGTCGTGATCGACACCCCGGGCGAGGTGTCGACCGCGATGAAGGACGCGATCGTCGCGATCGAGGACAAGCGGTTCTGGACCAATCAGGGGGTCGACATTCGCGGTATCGCGCGTGCGTTCGCAGCCGACGTCACCGGCGGCGCGCGCCAAGGCGCCTCGACGATCGCCCAGCAATTCGTCAAGAACGCGCTCTCGCAGCAGGGCAACCGGACGATCATGGAGAAGCTCCGCGAGGCGGCGCTTGCCTATCACCTCACGCGCAAGTGGCCGAAGGAAAATATCCTCAACGATTACCTGAACTCGATCAACTTCGGAAACGGCGCCTACGTCGTCGAGTCGGCCGCGCGGGTGTACTTCGGGCGCAAGTACGGGTTTCAACCGGCTGCGGCGGCGGGCCAGACCGCCTCCACGGACGGCTCGACGAGCGCGGCCGTACTCGGCGGCTGCGGCGACTCTTCGCCGGGGGCGCCGCTGCCCAAGTGCGCGTCAAAACTGACCCCGTGGGACGGCGCGATGATTGCCGGCATGGTCGCGTCTCCGAGCGCGTTTGACCCGATCGCGCACCCGCAGGCTGCGCGCGGCCGCCGGAACCTCGTGCTGCGCAACATGTTCGAGCAGCACTACATCTCACGCGAGCAGTATCAACAGGGTCTGGCCGCGCCGATCCCCACCGCGGCCGACATCCAGCAGCCTTCGGAGCCGACGGCGGCTCCGTACTTCACGAGCTGGCTACGACCGCAGATCCTGGCCGCGGTCGGCCGCCACCTGGACGAGAAGGTGGCCGAGTACCGAGCGTACTTCGGCGGGCTCAAGATCAAGACGACGCTCGATCTCGACATGCAGCGCGCCGCCGAGCAGGCGATCAGCTCTGAACTTCCGTCAGGATCAGGCTTGCCGAGCGCCTCGCTGGTGACGATCGACAACAAGACCGGCGAGGTGAGGGCGATGGTGGGCGGACCGATCGTCAACGGACATGAGGATTTCGCGCACTTCCCGTTCAACCTGGCGACCGAAGGTCACCGCCAGCCCGGCTCATCGTTCAAGCCGTTCACGCTGGCCGAGGCCCTGCTCACCGGCAAGTACTCGCCGGACTCGGTTATCACCTCGGCGCCGCAGGACTTCATCGTGCCGAACAGCGGTGGCAAGGAGCACTTCATCGTCCACAACTTCGGCAACACGTACTCAGGTTCGCTCGACCTGACGACAGCGACGACCTACTCGGACAACACCGTCTATTCCCAGGTGGGCATTAATGTCGGCACGGCGCGGATCGCCAGGCTGGCCAAGCGGATGGGCATCCGCTCTCCGGTCTCCAACAACTACGCGATGATCCTCGGCGGGCTGAAGGAAGGCGTTACGCCGCTGGACATGGCACACGCGTATGAGACGTTCGCCACGGGCGGTCAGCGGGTGTACAACCCGCTGCTGGGCGCGCCAAGGGAGGGCCCGACCGGGATCCAGGATCTCCAGTGCTACGTCGTCACCTGCGATGGCAAGACTGACATCAAGGACAAGCCCACCTACAAGCGGATCATTCCGGCCAGCATCGCCCAGACCGTCCACGACATCCTGACCACCGTCGTGCAGTCCGGCACCGGCACCAATGCCGCCATCTCTGGCGTGGACGTGGCCGGCAAGACGGGCACCACGTCTGATTACGGCGATGCGTGGTTCGTCGGGTGGACACCGCAGCTGACTACCGCTGTATGGGTCGGCTATCCGACCAAGCTGAAGTCGATGGCGACCGATTATCAGGGTCAGCCCGTCGAGGGCGGCACGTACCCGGCGATCATCTGGCAGAACTTCATGACCCAGGCGCTGCAGATCCTCGCCAACGAGCAGGCCAAGCACCCCGACACCGGCACCACCACGTCGACAACGGACACCGGCTCCGGGAACACGAACGTCGGGATCGGCTCGACGGCGACGTCTGGGTCAGGCGGCGCGCCGAGCCCATCGGCCACCGGCGCAAACGGCGGAAATGGCGCCGGCGGCACCGGCGGCGGCACGGGCGGCGGCGGCACCGGTGGTGGCACGGGCGGCGGAACGGGCGGTGGCGCGGGCGGCGGCGGCGGCGGCGGCGCGAGCTTCACCGCGTGCTCGTTCAGCAACCCCAGCACCTGC
>JBJMLD010000144.1:0-39564 GCA_045805545.1 Solirubrobacteraceae bacterium
CAGGTTCCCGGACCCGAACGCTTCGGGCATGCTCACCATCGACGCGATAGCGAACGGCTCATCGCTGGACCCGAACGCTCCGGCGTTCGAGCGGGCCATCAGCGCGTGCAAGGACCTGGAGCCAGCGGGCTTTACGGGCACGAAACGGAGCTCCCAGCAGCAGCAGGCGGCGCTCAAGTTCGCCCGGTGCATTCGCGACAAAGGCGTGACGGACTTCCCGGACCCGATCCCGAATGGGCCCCTCGTCGACACGGATCGAATCCCATCCACCGCAGAACCCGGGGGAAAGAGCATTCTCCACGCCGCGATGCAGAAGTGCCGCGGGACGGCAGCCGCGGTCGGGGTCACGCGGTGACGCAGAAGGCTCGGGCGCTGGCCGAGCGCCCCTCCCCTTCCATAACGCTGTCAGGCGAGGCTCATCGGTATCCCTCGGAGCACTGACCGCCGGCCGTGCTGGTAGCGCACGCTGAGCGCGTAGCGCCCAGGTCGGAGGGGCCGGAGCTTGGTGAGCACCAGCCGTAAGCGTGCCGTGCCGCTCCGCACAACGTCTCCACGTGCGTAAGCGATCCTGCCACGAGAGATGGTTACCTGGGCAGTCCTGAAAGTGCCTAGGGCCGAGACCATCGTGCCGGTACATCGCGCCGAGTTCCGCCGCACGCTCTGACGCCGGTCATCCACGTTGCGCTTGAGCGGCTCACAGGTAATCCGCTCCCTCGGCGCCAGCGTGGCGGTGGTCTGAGCGGCGCCCGTGCCAGACAGCGCTATCACCAGCGGGGAGAGTCCATCGTCGCTGGCAATGCTCAACGCCGCCAAGCGCCTCCCGACCGCGCGAGGGCCAAACAGCACGCTGATCTCGCAGCTGGCCCCGACGCGCAGCACGTTCCCGGAACAGTTGTCCTCCGACACCAGAAAGTCAGCGGCATTCGCGGCACCGAGCTGAACCTGCGAGATCTGAAGCGGTGCGGTTCCGGTATCGGTGATCGTCACCGATTTCGGCCTGCCGTAGTCCAGGAGCTGGTGAGTTCCGAACTCGAGTTTTGTCGTGCTCGCGCTCGCCCTCGGAAGGGCGACGCCGGTGATCGCCAGCCCGGCTGCGCTCACGCCGCGCACGAGATCATTCGTCACTCCCGTCCCGTCGAGCTTGGCCTGTGAAATCGAGCCCGCAGAGAAGTTGGTCCAATATATGCGGGTGCCGGCCAGCGCCAGCGCGTCGGGACCGAGCGCCTGCTGCTTGTTGATGAAATTCTCCTGGATGCCCGTGCCGTCGAGGTTCGCGCGGCCGATGCCGTCGAAAAGGGTCGACCAGTAGATGTGCTGGGCATTCACCACGAGGTCGTCTACGGCTGTGGTCAGGGTGAAGATGAAGTCCTGGTTTACGCCCGTACCGTCGAGATTTGCCCGCCCGACGCCGGGGAAGCCATTCGCAGTCCAATAGATGTGCTGGCCATCAACGGCCACGCCGAGTGGCGGGCCGCCGAGCGTAATGAAGTTCGGCTGCACGTCGGTGCCGTCGAGCTTGGCCCGGCCGATCGCGTTCCGCTGAGGATCCGTCCAGTAGATATGCCGGGCATCGAGGACCAGCCTGTATGGGGCGCCTCCGGCGGAAATGAAGTCTTGATTGACGTCGTTTCCACTCCAGCTCGCCCGCCCGATCGTCCCCTCACCCCTGGGCACGTTCCCGGTCCAGTACACGTGCTGGCGGTCTACCGCCACACCGTGGGCGCTCGCGGTGCGGACCAAGCCCTCGTTGGCAGCGCTGCCATCGAGGTTCGCGCGTCCGATCGCGCCAGCCTTGCTCGACCAAAAGATGAACCCGGGGGCTGACGCCGACGCCTCACCGACCCAGCCCAAGCTAGCGGATGCCAGCCCAACGATCATTACCCGTCTCAGGCTCAGCGCGCCCAATCTCGACATCCCGTCTCCCCCCTGATGGAATCAGCCCGTGAACTCCGTGAGCCCCGTACGAGCCTGGTAACTGCAGGGCCACCCTAGCGCGCCTCAACGCGCAGCAGGCGATTTCCAGTGCCCGTAGAACCCGGAATCGACCAACCTACTCAGTGGCGCCGCAGCTCAGCCTCGAGCTTGTCGAGCGTCTGCTCCCAGCCGAAGGCGATGCCCGCGACCGCCGGCGCGGCTTGCGCCTTGACGTCGCTGACGTGGATGACGAGCGCCAGCCTGGTCCCCTGCCTGCGTCGGGCGAGACGCACTTCATGGACGGCGCAGAACAGCGGCTCGCCGCTCGGATCGAGTGGCGCTAGTTGGAAGCTGAGCGAGCCCGGGCGGCTCAAGGCCTCGAAGTGGCCGGCGGCCTCGTGACGGGTGCCGTCGCCCTCGGCGAGCACGATGCGAAATCGGCCGCCGGGAACGGCGTCGACCTCGCAGTCGGCGACCTCGAAGTGCTGGGGGCTCCACCAGCGGCGCACCGCCGCGGCGCTCGTCCACGCGCGCCACACCCTCGTCGGTGGCGCGGGGAGGTCGCGCTCGAACTCGAACGTGCGCGGGGCGTCCCGTTGCCGCTCGCTGAGCGCCTGCTCGGCGTCGATCGCGGCGTGGTACTGGACGAGCACGTCCTCCGACGGGACGCCCGCCTCAAAGCGGGTCAGCCAGTCGCGTAGGTTGCGCAGCGGCTCACGCTGGAGCGCATAGATGCGGCGCCGGCCGAGCGGGTGCATCTCAACCAGCCCCGCGCGCTCGAGCCTCTGCAGGTGCTTGGTGACCTGCGGCTGACGCAGGCCGAGCCTGGTCGCGATTTCCCCCACCGACCGGGGGGACTCGCCCAGAAGCTCGACGATCCGCATGCGATTGGGCTCGGCGAGCGCCACGAGGAGGCGGGAGTCCATGGCAGAAGTATCCCCCGCCAAACATATTCTCTTTTGAGAATGTATGATCTGGCCGGCCAAACCACTCGCAACGAGGAGAACCATGACCGCCGACCAGCAGCCCAGCCCGAACGCAACGCGCCTGGAGCGCACCTACCCTGCCCCGGCTGAGCTGATCTGGGAGCTTTGGACCACGGCCGCCGGCATCGAGGAGTGGTGGGCGCCTGACGGGTTCGAGAATCGGGTGAGCGAGCTTCAGTTGCGGCCCGGCGGTCAGCTCGTCTATACGATGACGGCGACGGCACCGGAGCAGGTCGAGTTCATGAAGAGCGCCGGCATGCCGCTCTCGACCGAGTCGCGCAAGACCTTCACCGAGGTCTCACCGCCGACTCGCGTCGGGTACCTCTCGCTGGTCGACTTCGTGCCGGGCCTCGAGCCGTATGAGCACCTGACGGTCGTCGACATCACGCCCGCTGGGGATCGCACCCAGGTGGTGATGACAGTCGACCCGATGCATGACGAGACCTGGACTCAGCGGATACTCGCGGGCCGCAGCAACGAACTCGACAACCTCGAGGCGGCGATCGCGCGTCGCGCTTGACCTCGTAGCTCGCGCCGTTCGCAGCGGTTCTTTGGGTTAGCGTCGGCGAGCGGAGTTCCTTAGGTTCGGACCTCGACCCGAGCCCCGGGATAAAGTGCGGCCAGTGCGCGGCGCCAACGAGTCGGGTTCGATCACCGACGGTGGTGCGCGTCACGGGCCGCCCCTCGCCACGACGCTGATCGGCAGCTATCCGCAGCCTGACTGGTTGATCGATCGCGAGCGCCTGCGCAGTTCACTCCCGGCGCGCGTTCGCGCCGCGGAGCTGTGGCGAGTGCCTGCGCCATATCTTCGGCAGGCGCAGGACGACGCGACCGCGCTCGCCATTCGCGACTTCGAGCGCGCGGGGATCGACATCCTCACCGACGGCGAGATCCGCCGGGAGAGCTATTCCAACCGCTTCGCGACGGCGCTCGAGGGAATGGACATCGACAACCCGGCGATGGTCCCGGGCCGGGCGGGCGGCGTGAACGCCGTCCCACGAGTTGTCGGGCCGGTTCGCCGGACGCGCGCGGTCGAGGTCGAGGACGCCCGCTTCCTGCGCGCGCAGACCGACCGCCCGATCAAGATCACGCTGCCGGGGCCGTTCACGATGAGCCAGCAGGCGCACAACGAGGCCTACCCGGACGAAGCGAGCCTTGCGATGGAGCTGGCCGCCGCCGTCAACGAGGAGCTGCACGACCTGTTTGCCGCGGGCGCGGACATCGTCCAGATCGACGAGCCGTGGCTCCAGGCGCGGGCCGAGCAGGCGCGCGAATACGCGCTGCCGGCGATCGATCGAGCGCTTCAGGGCGCTCCGGGGACGACCGTGCTGCACACCTGCTTCGGCTACGCCCACGTCGTGCCAGACCGTCCTCCCGGGTACCCGTTCCTCGCCGAGCTCGCGAACTGCGCGGCCGATCAGCTGGCAATCGAGGCCGCCCAGCCGGCGCTCGACCCGGCGGTGCTCGCGCCGATCGCGGACAAGACGATCATCCTCGGCGTGCTTGATCTGCGCGACGACGCGCCGGTCGAGTCACCTGAAGACATCGCCGCGCGGATCGAGCGGGCGCTTGACGTCGTCCCAGCGCAAAACCTTCAGGTCGGGCCCGACTGCGGGATGAAATACCTTCCGCGCGACGTCGCCTACGCCAAGCTGCGTGCGCTGGTGCAGGGCGCCGGGCTAGTGCGGGCGCGCCTCTGACGCGGCGCCGCGTCAGCTCTCATCGAGACGAACGCGCCGGCTCGATGCGTCCGGCTGCGCGAGCAGCCACGCCGCAGTCTCCCGGAGCGTGGCGCACCGCACGCCCTGCTCGGCGACGAGTCGGTGGATGCCCGTCAGGACGCCGCGCATCGCCGTCAAGCGATCATCGGTGTCCGCGAGAAACGGGTGAAACAGCGTGGCCAGGAACGCGCCATCGCGCACCGCATGCTCTATGGCCGCATCAACCGTGGCGCGGAACGCGCGCGGCGACAGCGCGTCCGGAGAACCGCGCGCTGCCCGGCGCCGATCCGCGAAGTCCGGGAGGTAATGGAAGGCGTCGATCAGCGTCCAGCGAAACGGCAGGACCGCCAGCTCGCCGAGCACCCCGGCGCCCTCTCCGGCAGGTGAGCAGTACGCGAATCCCGCGTCCGCCAGCGCATCGACTGAGGACGCGGCCAGGCGCCCGCCCGGCGGACGGAACCCTGCCGGGTCAAGGCCGAGGGCGGCGAGTGCGTTGAGCCCACGTTCGAGCAGCTCGCGCTCACGGGCGGCGTCGAGCTCGGACCAGACCTCGTGACGCCAGCCGTGCAGCGCGATCTCATGTCCGGCGTCGGCAATCTGGTGCAGCGCGTCGGGGTAGAGCTCCGCGTTGACGCCCTCGACGAAGAACGTGGCCGGCAGCTCGAGCTCGCCGAGCAGCTCGAGGACGCGCGGCAGGCCACGCGTGACGGATGGGTGCCGACCGAGCGGCTCCCCAGCGGGCCATTGCCCTCGTTCGAGGTCGGCCGCCTCCCCCAGGTTGTCGAAGGTGACCGCGACGGTCGCCGGCACTCAAGCGTCCGGCTGCTCGGCGGCGACGGGGTTCTCCAGCCGCCCGACGCGCTCGATGTCGATCACGACACGGTCGCCGGCACGGAGGAGGACCTTGGGCTCCCGGCGGTAGCCGACGCCGCTCGGGGTCCCGGTGAGGACGACGTCGCCCGGCGAGAGTGCGACGAACTGCGAGATCGCGGCGATGATCGCCGGGATGTCGAAGATGAGCTGCCGGGTGTTCGCGGACTGCATCCGCTCGCCATTGAGCTCGAGTGAGATGTCGAGCTCGTGGGGATCGCCAACCTCGTCGGGCGTGATGAGGAACGGGCCCAGCGGCGTCGAGCGGGCCCAGTTCTTCCCCGGGAGCCACTGGTGCGTGCGGTATTGGAAGTCACGCATCGTGACGTCGTTGGCGACGGTGTAGCCCGCCACCGCAGCGAGCCCATCAGCCCCCGACACGCGCCGGACCGAGCGCCCGAGCACAAAGGCGAGCTCAGCCTCGTAGTCCACGGCGTCGGACTCCGGAGGTACGACGATCGGCTCGCCGGCTGCGATCAGCGTGTCGGTGAACTTCGAGAACAGCACCGGGTAGTCCGGAACCTCGTAGACGCCCTCGGCGACGTGCTCGCGGTAGTTGAGGCCCATACACACGATCTTGCCCGGATTCGGAACGACCGGCCGCAGCGTCACGTCGGCTAGGCGGAGCTGCTCGTCACTCAAAGGCGGGTCGGCGAGCAGATCGCTCGGCGTGTCGCGGCCGAGCTCGGCGATCCCGGTCAGCGGGCGCACGACGTCGCCCTCGACGAGGGCGGCGAAGCGCCGACCCTCGTGCGCGCAGCTAGCGAAGCGCACGCCGGCTCAGGCGCGCGCCGCCGGGCGCAAGCGGATGTCGAACTCGCACGTGCAGAAGGGCGTCTCGAGACCACCGCGCTGCGCCCGCTCGCTCGCATCCTCATGCCGCGTCACCGGCCGGACCAGCGCCGGCTTTACCGCGCCGATCGTGTCGTTGTCGAGGTACGGGTCGTCGGGGAAGAAGAGCTGGGTGACGAGCCGCTGGTGCCTGTCCGCCTCGACCTTGAAATGGATGTGGGCCGGACGCCAAGGATGCTGCCCGACCATCTCCAGGTAACGCCCGACCGGACCGTCGGTCGGCACTGTGTAGGGCCGGGGCAGCATCGTCTGGAATTCGTAGGCGCCGGATGCGTCTACGCCGAAGCGCCCGCGGAAGTTGTACGCCGGCTGGCGCGGATCCCAGACGTCATAGCCGCCGTCGGGACCGGTCTGCCAGACGTCGATGACCGCGTCGGACAGCGGCGCGCCGTCGGTCGAGGTCACGTGCCCGGCGACGAACAGCACATCGCCCTCGCCCATCCCCTCGTAGTCCTCGTAGATCTTCACCGGCCGCTCGCGCCACGGCGGGTCCTCGACGTACAGCGGCCCTTCGACGTCGCTTGCCGTCACCTCAGCGTCCTCGGCCTGGTGGGAGAGCGCGTCGATCAGGACGGAGGTCCGCGTCACGTCGGACAGCAGCACGAACTCGTCGTGACGCCCGACCTCGGTCAGATAGCCCAGCGCGGCGAGCCATTCCTCCTCCGTCACGTTG
Organism: Solirubrobacteraceae bacterium; assembly: GCA_045805545.1. Lineage (GTDB taxonomy): Bacteria > Actinomycetota > Thermoleophilia > Solirubrobacterales > Solirubrobacteraceae > Palsa-465. The sequence continues at coordinate 7,017 of JBJMLD010000144.1, forward strand.
TGGCGCTCCAGCACCTCGTGAAGCGCGGCGATCACGTCCGCGGTGACCTCCGCGACACGCGTGTTGGTGGCGACATGGGCCGAAGCAGTCACGGCATCCTCCTTCTCATGGTCATTGCTTCCACTGAGCCGATCCCGCGTCCCATTCGGTGTAGGTATAGGGGTTCTCGAGGACCTTGGTCTCCGGGATGTCAGGATTCATCCCCTTCGTCCACGCCTCCTCCCCCAGCTGACTGATCGCGTATTCGACGGTCTGCTCGACGGCACGGCGCGCGCGGGGGACATCGATGCCGACCAGTCGGTGCGCGTGCTTGACGACGCGACCGTTCACGAGCACGGTGTGGACGTCACCGCGCTGAGCCTGGAAGGCGACGTGACCGTACGGGTGCAGCAGCGGGAACATCACCGGTGAGTCGTCGTTCTTGATGAGCACGAGGTCGGCCTTCTTGCCCTGCTCCAGGCTGCCCACGCTCGAGTCGAGCCGCAGCGCACGGCTGCCTCCGCGCGTCGCCCACTCGACGACCTGCTCCGCGCGCAGTGGATGGTGCGTCACCGTCTCCTGACGAGCATGCGCCTCGAGATGCTCGCGCGAGCGATCCGCGCCGAGCGTCCCGCGCATCGCCGAGAACAGGTCACCGCTCCACCAAACGCTCGTGTCCATCGACAGCGACACGGGGATTGCGTGCTGGCGCAGTCGCCAGGTCGGCGGGTATCCCTGGCCCGCGCTCTGCTCGCTCTCCGTCGAGACCGAGACCGAGCCGCCGGTGGCGGCGATCCGGTGATAGGAATCGGGCTCGAGCGTCGCCGCATGCACGTAGATGTTCTCCGGGGTCATGAAGTCGTGCTCGTGCATCAGACGGATCCCGTCGTCGTTCGTCGCTCCCCACACGCCCGCGTGGGTCGTGACCGGAACGTTCAGTTCCCGCGCCACCTCGAAGGCCGCCTTCTCGGGGAACTCGGGGTCGCCGGTGACGTCGAAGGCCATCTGGAAGCCGAGCATGTCGTCCGAACCTGGGAACCGCCGACTGACGAAGCTCCGGAAGTCGGGCGACGTGGCCCACTCCCACGGGCCTTGCTGGATGTTGCCGTAGGCAAGGATGAACCGTCCGGGGACGGCCTGCAGCGCATCGACGGCGGCGTCGGCGTGGTCCACGGTCTGCAGGCCATGGGACCAGTCGACCGTCGTCGTCACGCCGGCGTCAAGCGCCTCGATCGCCGACAGGAGATTGCCGGCGTAGATGTCCTCAGGCCGGAAGATCTTGCCCCACTCGATGTAGAACCAGACGAAGTACTGCGCCAGCGTCCAATCGGCCCCGTAGCCACGCAGCGCGGTCTGCCACATGTGGCGGTGGGTATCGATCATCCCCGGCATCACGATCCCACCGGACGCGTCGATCTCCAGCGCGCCCTCAGGCGCCTCGAGGTTCGGCCCGACGCCTGCGATGCGCTCGCCGACAACCAGGACGTCCGCATCGCCAAGGACATCGTGAGAGTCGTTCATCGTCAGCACGGTTCCACCGCGCAGGACGATCGGTCGGGCGGCTTCGAACTCGGTGCTCATGTCGATGGCCGCTGCACCGCATCGCTGGACGGAACGATCACGAGCTTCGGGCCTCCGGCCGCGCGACGCTGGCGCTCCCAGGCGTCGCCCACAGCCTCGAGCGCGACCGGCTCGACGTCGACCGTGATGTCGCCGCGCGCGGCGTGCTCGGTCAGCTGGAGGTAGGCCTCGCGCTTGACGGCGAGCGGCGGATGCGCGATCGAGAACCCACGCACCTCGAGTGAGGTCGAGCGCAGAAGCGGGCCCGGCAGGACGAGATCGTCGCCGGCAACGCTGCCCATCTCGATGTGCCGTGCGAAGCGGGCCGCGGCCCGCATTGCGGCCAGGCCGTACTCGCCCCACAGAAGGTCGAGCGTGACGTCGACGCCATCGGGCGCCGCGGAGCGGATCTGGTCGGTGAGATCGTCGGCGTCGCCGAGCTCGAGGACCACGTCGGGACCGAGCTCTTTGAGGCGCGCGAGTCGCTCGTCCGGCAGCGCGGCGGCTATTACCCTATCCGCCCCGAGGAGCTTCGCCGCTTGGACGGCGATCGTGCCCGCGGCGCCAGTCGCGCCGAGCACGCATACCGTCTCGCCGGCATTCAGTTCGGCCCGCCAGCGGAGTGCAAGCCAAGCGCCAAGGCCGGTGTTGCCGAGCGCGGCGGCGACGACGTCGTCGACGCCCTCGGCGACCTCGAGCGTCGCGCTGGATGGCACCAGCGTTCGCTCGCACATGGAGCCGTACGGCGTGACGGTCTGATCGAAGTACACGCGCCGGCCGTCGGCCAGGCGTCCAACGCCGTCGGTGCCGACAACGCTCGGCAGCGGCGGTGGCCCCGTGTAGTACGCGCCGGTCGCCTTGAACAGATCGAGATGGTGAAGGCCGGCCGCCGCCACCTCGACGAGGACCTCCTCACCCGTGCTCGACGGCTCATCGAATTCGGCTGGACGTGGCGTTCCCCCGTGTTCGTGAAGCACCGCCGCACGCACGAGACACAGTTTGTTCCATCTCCCGCGGGGGCGCAAGCGACCTGACTGACGCGGCATCAGAACTGGTCGATCCGCGCATGGTTACGCGCTGGGCAGCGCGGCAGCGTTAAAGTCACCGCCGAGGAGATGGGTTCGAGTCGCGAACGCGTGACCGAGGATGTCGACGTCCTGATCGTCGGTGGCAGCCTTGTCGGCCTGTCCACCGCGATGCTTCTGCGCCTGCACGGCATCGGATGCCTGGCCGTGGACCGCCACAGCGGCACCGCGATCCATCCGCGGGCGGGGCATTTCCAACTGCGCACGCTGGAGATCCTGCGCTCGGCTGGACTCGAGGAGCAGGTGCGACGGCGCTCGGAGGAGCAGTACGTCCCGAATGGGGGCATCAACAACGTTGAGTCGCTGGCCGGCCGGGAGATCGCGAGCTTCTTCCCGAACCTGAACGCGGGCGTGGAGGAATTCAGCCCGACGGTCCGGCTGTTCCTCGACCAGGACGCGCTCGAGCCGATCCTGCGCCAGCGCGCCGAGGAGCTTGGCGCGGAGGTCCGTTACGGCATCGAGTGCACCGAACTCGAGGAGGACGCGGACGGTGTCACCGCGCATCTCCGCGACTCGGCCTCGGGCACCGAGCAGGCCGTGCGCAGCCGCTACGTCGTCGCCGCGGACGGCAACCGCAGCGCAATCCGCCAGTCGCTGGGCATTGCGATGCGCGGACACGGACTCCTGTCAAACAGCGTCACGATCTACTTCCACTCCGAGGTCGACCTCGGCCCATTGCTGCAGGGACGCGACCAGGGAGTCAACTACGTCACCAACCCGGTCCTGCGCGGCTTCTTCCGCCTGGACCGCACCGGCAACCGCGGATTCCTCGTCGTCAACCTGATCGGCGACACCGCGCGCCCTGTGGTCATCGAGGCGTATCCGGATGCGCCGTGGGCGAATGTGGCGAGCACGATCACAGACGCGCGCGCACTCGAGTTGCTGCGGGCGGCGATCGGCGTCCCGGAGATCCCGGTCGTCGTCGACGACGTGGCGACATGGCGCGCCATCGCGGACAACGCGGAGCGCTATCAGCAGGGCCGGGTGTTCCTGGCCGGAGATGCCGCACACGTGGTACCGCCGAACGGAGGGTTCGGGGGCAACACCGGCGTCCAGGATGCACACAACCTGGCGTGGAAGTTGGCCTACGTACTGCGTGGCCTGGCCGGCGCCGAGCTGCTCGACACGTACGACCTCGAGCGGCGACCGGTCGGCGAGCTGACGGTGGAGCAGGCGTACTCGCGCTACGTGACGCGCGTGGCGCCATACCTCGGGACCGATGGCACGCAGCCAATCGTCGATGACTTCTCGATGGAGATCGGCTACCGCTACAACTCGCCCGCGGTCGTACTCGAACCAGATGACGATCGTGCTCTGCACCAGCATCCGCGCGAGTCGAAGGGACGCCCGGGTGCGCGCGCTCCACACCTGTTTCTCGAGCGTGACGGTAGCCGGATCTCGACCCTTGACCTGTTCGGCGGGGCGTTCGTGCTCCTGAGCGGCGACGGCGGCGCAGCCTGGCATGACGCGGCGCTGCGCGCCTCAGCTCGGCTCGAGCTGCCGTTGGAGCGGCATGTCATCGGCGATCGTGGCCTGCGCGACCCCGACGGAGGCTTTCTCGACGCGTTCGGGCTTTCGGCGGCAGGCGCGGTGCTCATCCGTCCGGACGGCGTCGTCGGATGGCGGGCGGTGGACGCGACCGCGTGCTCGGATGACGGGGTCGAAGCCGTGCTGCGGGCGTTGACCTGTCGCGAAGCGGCTGGAGTAGCCGTATGACCCACGAAGGAGGGTGAAGTGATGGAAGGTGTGGTGCGTGCAGACATCGTCGGCTCACTGCTGCGTCCGGATTACCTCGTGAAAGCCCGATCGCAGTACGAGGCCGGTCAGATGGCGCCGTCGGCGTACAAGGAGATCGAGGACCGGGCGGTCGATCATGTGATCGCGATGCAGGAGGGCGCGGGGGTTCATGTCGTCACCGATGGTGAGGTCCGGCGACACACGTTCATCGATCAGCTGCTCGAGGCGGTTGAGGGCTTGAGCCCCGACCCCGAGTCAGACCACATCCCGGTGCCGTTCCACGACGAGAGCGGCGCCGAACAGAGCGTCTTCAAGATCCCGGTGTCGGTGACCGAGAAGCTGCGACGGAAGCGGATGATGACCGTCGAGGAGTTCTCATACGCGCGCGGACGGGCCCGGCGCCCGATCAAGGTGACGTTGCCCAGCCCGCTGATGCTGTTCCTGGCCTGGTCGCCGACCCGCTCGCGTGACGCCTACAGCGATCCGTTCGAACTGTTCGCCGACGGCCTGCGGTTGATGCGCGAAGAGGCCGAGGAGCTGGCCCACCTCGGCTGCACCTATATCCAGGTCGACGCGCCGGATTTCGGGCAGCTCGCCGACGAGTCCCAGCAGCAGCTCTGGGAGGCGGCCGGCATCCCGTTCAGCCGCGTCATGACCGACGGTGTCGACATGCTCAACGAGCTCGCTGATGTCCCCGGCGTGACGTTCGCGGTGCATCTGTGCAAGGGCAACTACGACAGCCACTGGATCGCGAGTGGAGGCTATGAGTCATTGTCACAGCATCTGTTCCCCCGGCTGACGAATTACGACCGCTTCCTGCTCGAGTACGAGAACGAGCGGTCGGGCGGATTCGAGCCGCTCAAGCAGATGCCGCACGACAAGGTCGTGGTCCTCGGTCTCGTCTCGTCGAAGTTCGCCGAGCTCGAGACGCCAGAGCAACTGCTCGCGCGCATCGACGAGGCAAGCAACTTCTTTCCCCGCGAGCAGATGGCGCTTTCGACCCAGTGCGGCTTCGCGAGCGCCGGTCCGGGCAATGCGATCAACGAGGACGCGCAGGAGCGGAAGCTGCGGCTCGTCGCGGAGGTCGCCCAGCGCGCGTGGCGGTGAGTCGGCGCGCAGTCGCCGTCTGAGATATCACCTGTGCGTGGCGACATTCGTGTTCATCCACGGCGCCGGCGACGTCGGTTGGTACTGGCATCTGGTGGAGGCCGAGCTACGGGTGCGAGGACACGACAGCGTCGCCCCCGACCTCCCGTGCGACGACGACGCGGCCGGGCTGCCCGAGTACGCCGACACGGTGTGCGACGCGATCGGTGACCGGACGAATCTGATCGTCGTCGCACAGTCGTTCGGCGGCTTCACGGCCCCGCTCGTGTGCGACCGCGTGGCGGTGGAGATGCTCGTGCTCGTCGCGCCCATGATCCCCGCGCCGGGAGAGTCGCCGGCCGACTACTGGACCAACACGAGATATGCCGACGAGGCGCGGGAAGAGCACGACGGCGTGATCGCCCTCTTCTACCAGGACGTCACGCCGGAGCTGTCAGCGGAAGCGCTGAAGCGGACGCGCAACCAGTCTGAGGCCCGGATGGGCGAACCATCGCCATTCACATCCTGGCCCGAGGTCCCTACGCGGATCCTCATCTGTCGTGAGGACCGCCTGTTCCCAGTTGGTTTCCTTCGCCGTGTTGCCCAGGAGCGCCTGGGGACCGTCCCCGACGAGATGGAGGGCGGGCACACGCCGGCTCTGAGCCGACCGCGCGAGCTGGCCGACCGCCTGGAGGCCTACGCCGCCGAGTCGCGGGCTCCGGCCGGTTGAGGCGTGTGGTCGGCCGGGATCGGACCTCCGCGAGCCGGCGTCCACTCTGGCGCGCGGTCGCCTTCCTGGCGCTCGTCGTGGCGGCCGTGGCCGTGGTCCTCGTCATCGGCGCCGCCGGGCGCACACACACGCTCGGTGCGCGCGTCGTGCGCGTCACGGTGAGGAGTCGGTTGCTACACAGGCGCGTCCCGCTGACCTTGGTCGTGCCAGCCGGCGGTGGCGCCGGCCGGCCGCTGCTCGTCTTCCTGCACGGGCGGGGCGGTGATCAGGACTCCGAAATCTCGGATGAGCTGTTCACGGCCCTGCAGAAGGAAGGGTCCCGCGCGCCCGACATCGCGTTTCCCTACGGCGGCGACCACTCTTATTGGCACGACCGGGCCGACGCGCGTTGGGGTTCATACGTCGTGCGCGAGGTGATCCCGCAAGCCGTGGCCACCCTCCACGCTGACTCGCGACGTCTTGCGATCGGCGGCATCTCGATGGGCGGCTTCGGGGCCTACGATCTGGCTCGCTCGGAGCCGGGCCGATTCTGCGCTGTCGGTGGGCACTCCGCGGCGCTTTGGGCCACCTCCGGCGCGACCGCTCCGGGCGCGTTCGACGACGCCGGTGACTTCGCCCGCCACGACGTCATCGCCGCGGCCCGCGCCGATCCGCGGCGCTACGGGCGCGCCCGGCTATGGCTCGATGGCGGTGAGCAAGATCCCTTCCATGCCGCCGACGAAACGCTCGCCCACGCGCTCGGGATCCGCATGCACGTGTGGCCGGGCGGCCACGACAGCGATTACTGGACCGCTCACTACGGCGACTACCTGCGCTTCTACGCAGGTGCGCTCGCGGCATGCCGGCCGTGAGCTCCGTCGGGATCTGCATGGGCGGGTTAGTGCGCGGACGCGGTCCTGCCCCGCCTCAGGCCCAGCATGTACGGCAGGCCGCGGCCAGCGACGTCGAGCGTCCGTCCGAGGCGGCGGACTAACGGCGGGTCTGGCAACGGCGGCAGTGGACCGGCCAGGTCCCCGATGTCCACGAAGTACGAGCGAACGGGGCCGATTCCCTCGAGATCCTGTGAGACCTCGTGCACGGAATCCGGCAGTTCGGATTCACCGGTCCGATACAGCTCCTCGGACAAGAGCACGTACTCGGGAAGCTGAACGGGATTCTTGAGCAGCCGATGGACGAGGATGACGTCGATCCCGACCAGCTTGCGCCGCTGCCGGATGGTCTGGGTGGCGACCTCGCCGATGTGCGCGACGAACTTCAGCTTGAGGTTGTCCGCTTGAACGCAGCCGTCGCACGGGCACAGGTTCCGCGCGACGTGCTGCCGCTCTACATGGAACGCGCGGTGCATGCCGACCGCCGCCTGCGTGGTCGCCGACACGACGGCGCCGTGGTCAACCGAGTCGGCTTCACGAGAGAGAAAGGCCGCGTCACCCTCGATCTCGATCAGGTCGAAGTCGCCGGCGGCATCGATCACCTTCTCGAGCAGCCTCCCGGTGTTGACCTCGGCGTGGGCAAGGCTCATCCGATGGGAGGACATGTACTCGGTGTAGCCGCCGATGTCAGCGATCAGAAGGACAGCGCGCCCAGGCCCCATGTCAGGAGATCCTAACGGGCGCCGCCGTGGGCCTTGACTATCCGAGCGCTCGCGTCATCTCCTCGCGGATCGTGCGACGGGCGTCGTATGTGCCCCAGCGGAAGCCGGTCGGGTGTGGCTCGGGGGCCAACGGCGATCGTGGAAGGTCACGGCCCGCAGACAGCAGGTTGTAGCCCGCCGGGGCCACGTCGTTCGGTGCGTTTGCGTGGAACAGCGAGGCCAAGTATTGGAGCTGGCCCCTTCCCGGACCCTGCTCGAACATGCCGCCCCCGTAGGCGCCGATGCCGTGTGCCGCGCAGTAGTCGTAGGTGTCGAATAGGGCCCGCACGCTGCCGAAGCGGGCGGGTTTGAGGTTGAGCATGCGGGGTCGCCACGGCAGTGCCTCGATGTCCGCTACGGAGTGGATCGGCTCGTCCCAGGTGACCCTGTCGCGGTGGCAGTCGAGCAGTTCCGCGGTGCCGTCTTCAACGGCCGGATCCTCGATCCACGCGTCGGGCAGTCCCTCGATCACCCGGCGGTACAGACCGGCCTCCGGCACCATGGCGACAGTCAGGTTGCGGTAGGAGCCCTTCATGTCCACCACGTCGACGCAGCCCAAGCGCGCGAGCTCTCCAACCAGCCCGTCGTCCCAGCTCGGTGTCGGGTCAAGCTTGAAGCGGAGCTCGGGATCCACGGCAAGCAGCGCGCGCAGCGGACCGAGGTTCGGAGGGTCTCCGATCCGGATCGATGCCACAAAGCTGACCGGCTCGACAAGCCGGCCGACGGCGTCCTGCAGCGAGAGGCCGCTCTGGCGCAGCGCGAGGTCCAGCGCCGCGCTCTCGAACGCCCACCGGCGATAGAAGCGGGCGCTGTCGCGAATCGGCTCGACCGGGAACAGGTCGGCCAGCCCGAGGAGCGTCGAGAACTCGTCGAGCGTCCGTGCCCCCCGCAACCAGGTCAGCTGATCCCCGCCTCTGAGGAATTCGATCTGGTCGATCTGGTCCCACGTGATGTCCTCACCCTCGCCTTCGTGACCCCCGCCGCTGAGCCTGACGACGACGGACACCTTGGTGAACCCACTCGACGTGTCCCGCACCAGCGGCAGCAGCTCGCAGCGCTCGATCGCGAGCGGCAGCCGTGCGACATGTGCATAGGTCAAGTCGGGCTCTGCTCCGTCACAGGCCGACCCACTCGACGCTGCGGTCCCAAAGCTCTGCTGCGAGCTCGGGGGTCGCGACGGCGCTCGGCTCCTGCTGCTGGCAATCGTCGTAGTAGTGACCGCTCTCAGCGGCGATCTCGGGCGAGGTGGCACAGTAGAGCGACGTCCGCGCCCCCTCCACGGGCGGGAGCATCTTCCGCGTCAGCAGGGGGCGCGCGGGCCAGGGAATCCGACGCCAAACATCCGATGCGACCGCGCCGGGGTGCAGCGAGTAGGTCGTGACTCCCGTTGCATCGAGTCGGCGAGCAAGCTCCTGCGCGTGGAGCACATTGGCCAGCTTCGACACGCAGTACTCCTGCAGCCCGGTCCTGGTCTTCGTGCGCCTGCGGACGGCGTCATAGTCGATTCCTGGTGCCCGGTAATGCCCGATGCTCGCGACGTTGACGATCCGGGCCGGCGCGCTCTCGCGCAGCCGATCGAGCAGTAGGCCGGTGAGCAAGAACGGGCCGACGTGATTGGTGCCGAATGCGAGCTCGAAGCCGCTCGCGGTCATTCCCCGCCCGCCGGCGAGGCCCGCGTTGTTGACCAGGCAATGCAGCGGCTCGCCCGCCCGGAGGAACTCATCGGCGCACGCTCGCACCGATTCGAGATCTCCCAGCTCGAGGTTGAGGAACTCCACTGCGCCAGTACCTGCGGCCCGAATCTCGTCGATCACGGGCCGAGTCTTCTCCTCGGAGCGACTCGCGATGAACACACGGGCGCCCCGGCCGGCCAGCGCGAGCGCCGTCTCCCGCCCGATGCCGGTGTTCGCGCCAGTGACGAGAAACGTCTTTTGCTCCAGGTCGCCGATCCGCGCAGGATACGGGCGCGCAACGAGGCTCACTCCTCGGGCCGCCGCAACATGTCGAGATCAGCCGACCGGCGGAGGTAGTCGAACATCCGCGGCTGCTCGTCGCCTCCGAGCGCCTCGAGCAGCCGGCTCAGGCTTTCGAGACCCTCCGGGCCAACCTCGGCCAGCACCTGCTGCTCGATCCGTCGCGCCGCGGCTCGGTGGGCCGCGAGGTATTCAATGGCACGCGCCGTGAGGCTCACGGTCTTCTCCCGACGGCTGGTGGTCGAGGTCTCGACGGTGATGTATCCGCGCTCGCGGAGGCTGGCCACGAGCTTGGCGGCGCCCTGCCGAGTGATTTCGAGCTCGCGCCCGATCTGGGCGATCGTCGTCTGCCCTGCGCGGGAGCAGATCCGCATTACGCGTCCATCGGGAAAGCCGCGATCTCCGAAACCGGCCGCGGCCATCTCCTGATCAAGCCGGCGCTGGTAGCCCACCCAGGCCTGCCGCAGCCCACGGCCGAGTGCAATCCGGTCGGAAGCTCCGCCGGGCGGGTTAGTGCGTTGTACGGGCGCGGTTCGGGTCATGGAATACGACAGGAAGATTGACAACCGTGGTTGACATTCTACGCTCGATGTCCGACACTGGAGCTGTGCCAGGGCTAGCGGAGCGTAAGGGCGCTCTGGGGCGGTGGTTCGTGCGGGTAGGGCTTGTCGCTACGTGTGTTGTCTGCGCGAACAGCGCGACTCCGAGCTTCGGGACCGTCAGCCGATCAAGCCCGATCGACGTGCCTGCCTCGAGACAGCCCCTAACGACCAATCCCCGATCCAGGGTGGCGCACGACACCGAGACGATGGCGCTCGTGTCGCATGCGGGACGCCTGTTCGCCGCGACAGACCAATGGGAGTACCCCGGCCCGCGAGCCGCCGGCCAGGTCCTGGTCAAGCACTCGGCGGCCGGCCCATGGCGCGTGGTCGAGCAGACGCAGTCGTTGCGGGTCCAAGCACTTGACTCGTTCCCGATCCCCACCGACCAAGCTGCCGGGCCGGGACACTCGCTCCTGATCACGCAGGCGATCGTCGACGGTCGCTCGCGCCTTCAGTGGCTGCTCGATGGGGCACCATCGTTCACGCGCTCGTACACCCTTCCCTCGGTGACAGACGATGTGCGCGCGTTCGGGGCCCACGAGTCGGACGGAACTTGGGCCGTGTACGCCGGGGTCGCGCCAGCCGGCATCCTGCGCGGGACGTGGTCGCGCACTAAGCGCACGCTCGTCTTCAGCTCGCGACCCGAGCTGACCGTGGCGCCACCCGCGTCCCCGGGGCTGAAGACCCGGAAGGTCACGGGCTTCGCGGACTGCGCCGGCACGCTGTACGTGTCCATCAACGCGAAGCTGTTTCGCCGCAACGACGGCCGGCTTCCGCGCGGGGTCGCGCGCTGGGTGCTCGTCTACCAAGCGCCGCCGGTCGGACAGCACAACAGCGGCCTGCGTGGCTTGACCTGCACGACGCACAACGGTGCGCGCTCGCTCCTGTTTTCAACTGAGGGAAATGGTCAGGTTTACCGACTCGACCATCTCCCCCGGGGTCAGCTTGCCAGCGAACGCTTGCTGGCGCCCCGCCTGGAGTTCAGCCCCGTCCCGGCGATTCGGCGGATGCTTGCCGCGCAGGGTGTCGAGGTGCCGCCGGCCGGACTCGGAGCGATCCATTACGTGATCGCGGCCTACAACAACTTCGCGACGATCAGGCTCGGCTCGGCCGGCCGTCAGCTGTTCGGACTCGAGTGGAACTACGCCGGGCGGTGTCCCGCAACGCGAACCTGCCAACCGGCGACGTTCTTCGATGGCGCAGCGTGCTTCGCCGTTCGCACGGATCGCGCCGTCTCGCCGACCTATGCGCTGCGCTGCCTGAGCGGGTCCGGCCTCACGCCAACAGGCTCGATGACGACGCCCGTCCGCTCCGGCAAGGCGTTCGTTTCGATCCGGACGATCGCGCCATCCCCGTTTGGCGACGGCCGGATCTACTACGGCGGCTACGACTGCAACTTCCACCCGGCGGATGGCACGGCGTGGATCGCGTCCTCGGCCGGACACCTGACAGGTTTCGACAATCGGAGGTAGACACATGCTTCGTCGGCTGAGCGCAGCGATCGGGATAGTCATCATCACCACCCTGGTCGCCGGTGTGCTGACGTTCGGTTCCGGGGTCAGATCGCGCGCTGCCACGTCCCCGAGAGCTTCCCGGCCGAACGTCGTCTTCATCCTCACCGACGACCTCTCGTGGAATCTGATCAACCGCCGATACGCGCCCCACATCGTCGCGCTCGAGAAGCATGGCGTGACGTTCAACCACTACTACGTCTCCGAGTCGCTGTGCTGTCCGTCGCGCTCCACGATCTTCACCGGCCTCTTCCCGCACGACACGAAGGTCGTCGCGAACATCGGGAAGGACGGAGGGTTCAAGAAATTCCAGGCCGAGCACCTGGACAGCCGCACGTTCGCGGTGGCAATCAAGGGGCACCGATATGCCACCGCGATGATGGGCAAGTACCTGAACGGCTACGGCAAGCCGACGATGACGCCGACGACGGCGCCGGTGGCCCGTGGCTGGTCTGACTGGCACGTCGTCAGCAACGGCTACCAGGAGTTCAACTACTACATGAACCTCAACGGCAAGGTCGTCTTCTACGGCGGGCCGACGGGCGGGTGTGGGGTGACCGGCCGACCGGACAACTACGGCGTCGACGTCCTGGGCTCGGCCGCCCGCACTTTCATCGACGGCCACAAGGGCAACCCGTTCGCGCTTGAGGTCGCGACGTTCGCCCCGCATTCGCCCTATATCCCGGCGCCTCGTAACGCGTGCGACTTTCCAGGCCTAACGGAGCCACGCGACCGCTCGTTCGATGCCGTCACAACGCACCCGCCGACCTGGCTGGCTCAGAGACAGGGGAGCCCGCTGACCGCGGCCCAGGTGACCTCGATCGACACCGCGTACCGCATGCGCGCACAATCGGTCGAGGCCGTCGACAAGCTGCTGGCCAACGTCGAGGCGACGCTGGTCCGTGACCACCAGGCGAACAACACCTACATCGTGTTCAGCTCAGACAACGGCTACCACCTGGGCCAGCACAGGCTGTTCCATGGCAAGCAGACCGCGTTCGAGACCGACATCCGCGTCCCGCTGATCGTCGCCGGTCCGGGCGTGCCGAGCGGCAAGGTCGTGCCGCAAGTCGTCCAGAACGTCGATCTGTATCCGACGTTCGTGGCGCTCACCGGCGCCGCGCCGCATCACCCAGTGGACGGCCAAAGCCTGCTTCCGCTCCTGCACCCCGGGCCGAAGCCACCTGTTTGGCGGACCGTCGCGTTGGTCGAGCACAAGCACGTGAGCCGGAAGAATCCCGACGACCCGGATGTCGAGGACGGCGTCAGCCCGACCACCTACGAGGCGATCCGGGTCGTGAAGGCGCATCTCGGTGCCTTCAAGGGGCCGGTTAACGCGGTCTACGTCGAATACGCGAACCCCGCTCACGAGCTCGAGTACTACAACCTCGACAAGGATCCGTTCGAGCTGCACAACGCCGCGGCCGCTCTGACCAGGTCCCAGAGAGCGCAGCTGCACAAGATTCTCCGACACCTCAAGAACTGCCACGACGCGCACACCTGCTGGTCCTCGGCGATGCCGGCGCGGTGACGGTGCGCGCGACTTCCGGCGCCGCCGGTCAACCGAGCCCCTGTTCGAAGCCCTGCCGCCAGCTTGGGTACCGAAGCTGCCAGCCGAGCTCACGCTTGGCCTTGGCATTCGAGGCTCCACGTGCCTCGGTCATCATGAGCGTCGCCGTCTCCCCTGCCGCCAGGCGTCCCAGCCAGCGCGGAATGCGCCTCGGTGGCTTCGCATCCAGCGCGCGTGCCAGCACCGGCAGCCACTCGCGCACCGGCGCAGGCTCGTCGTCGACGATGTTGTAGACGCCCGGCCGGCCGTGATCGATCGCGGCCACCGTCGCCGTCGCGGCGTCGTCGACGTGGACGTGCGAGAAGACCCCGCCGCCATCGCCGATGATGGGGAACCGGCGCTTGCGGACCGGGGCCGCCATCACCGCATCTGGGGCCAGGCTGATCGCGGTCCCTGGACCGTAGAAGCCGCCGTAGCGCAGCGCGAGGCCCTCGCCCCACTCGATCCTCGGCACCGCCTCCTCCACATGGAGGATCCCCACCAGCGGAGTCCGCAGCGCCGCCGGCGGGTTGGGATCGAGCGGATCGTCCTCGCTGAGTACCGGCCCGCCCGTGCGGGCCCATCGAAACGCCCCAAAGCTCTGGGCCACGAAGCGCCGCGCCCCGACCGTGCGACCGGCGGCCAACAGGTTGTCCGTCCCCTCGGTACGCAGCCGGTTGGTCATGATCGCCGCAGCGGCACGCTCGGGATGCCGCATCTCCCTCACGGACAACGACCCGGAGAGCGCCGTGAGCTGATGCACAATCACCTCGGGCTCGGCGGACGCCACCGCCTGGGCAACCGCGTCGCGGTCCAGCGCCTCGGCCACGGCGGGCCGTGCTCCCAGGCTGCGCAGCAGATCCTCCTTCGACGCGGTGCTGGTCATCCCGACCACCTCGTGGCCTTGCGCCACGAGCCGCGGAACGAGCGCCCTGCCGAGAACGCCGGTAGCCCCGGCTACGAAGACTTTCATCGCTGCTCCTTTCTTCTCTTCCAATCCTGAGACGAGATGGCGCCACCACCTGTGACAAGGCTGGGTGGCGCGACGGGCCAGGAATGGTTAGGGTGCTGATCGCGTGAAGGGGTTCACAACTGATGTCCTCGTCGTGGGGGGCGGACCGGTTGGGCTCACGGCGGCGTGCGAGTTGCGCCGGCGTGGGGTCGACTGTCGCGTCGTCGATCAGCTGAGCGACCCGCCGCAGTATGCGAAGGCGGTCGGCATTCAGCCCCGGACGCTCGAGATGTGGGAAGACATGGGCCTGCTCCGCGCGGCGCTGGACGCGGCCATCCCGATGACCGGCCAACTCCTCTACGTGAACGGCGAGCAGGCGGGACGCATGGTGCTCGAGCTGCCCCCCGAGATCCCATACGCGTTTGTCGCGCTGCCCCAGTATGAGACTGAACGGCTCCTGCGCGAGCGGCTTGCGGTTTTCGGCCAGCAGGCCGAGCGCGGCGTCGCGTTGCGATCCTTTGAGCAGGATGGCGACGGCGTGACGGCCGTGCTGGCCGGGCCCGAGGGCGAGGAGACGGTCCGCGCGCGCTACCTGATCGGCTGCGACGGCGCGCATAGCGTCGTACGCAAGGGGCTTGGCCTTTCGTTTGAGGGTGATGCTCTCCCCGAGGAGTACATGCTCGGCGACGTGGAGCTGGATTGGTCGATGCCGCGCGGCTTCGCGATCCGGGTCGTGCATCAGACCGACGGCAAGGTCGACGACGCGCTCATCTGCATCCCGCTGCCCGGTCGCTCGCGCTACCGGGCGTCGATGATGGTGGCGCCGGAGCTGGCGAGCGCGCCCAGCGGCGAGGTGGAGCACGGCCTTGCCACGGATAGGCCCGGCCCGACGCTCGAGCAGATACAGACCGTCCTTGACCGGCTCGCGCCGGTGCCGGCGACCGCCTCCAACCTGCGCTGGTCGTCGGTGTTCCGCATCAGCCACCGGTTGGTCGATCGGTACGCCGAGGGCCGGGTGTTCGTCGCCGGCGACGCAGCGCACATCCACCCGCCGACCGGAGCGCAGGGGATGAACACCGGCATCCAGGATGCCTACAACCTCGCTTGGAAGCTCGCCTTGGCCGTGCAGGGGAAAGCCGCGGACGGACTGCTCGAGAGCTACAACCGGGAGCGGCTTCCGGTCGGCGAGGAGGTCGTGGGGCGCACGGTCCGTTCCGCCCAAGCGCAATACCGCGGCGCTGACGGGGACGATGCCACGACAACCGTCCTGCGCGAGGCGCAGCTCCTGGTCGCCTATCCGGAGAGTCCCCTGAACGGCGAGGACATCGAAGGTCAGCTTCTCTCCGGCGGACCGGCGCCCGGAGAGCGAGCGCCGGATGCGCGCGGGCTACGGCGCGCCGCGGCGAGCGATCCGCTACGCCTGTTCGAGCTGCTGAGCGGGGCGGATCTCGTGCTTCTGCTCTACGCGGACAAGTCGGCAGGAAGCGATGTGCTCTCGAGCTTCGAGGCGCTCGCCGCCGCCGGGCGCGAGCGAGCCGGAATCACCGCCTATGCGGTCCTCGGCGCCGGCGTCGAGAACCAGCTCGCCGAGGTTCCTGCTCTGGAGGACCGCGAGGGAGCGTTCGCCACTGCCTACGGCGCCTCCGGCGCGTGTGCCTACCTGATCCGCCCCGACGGCTACGTCGCCTACCGTGCGGCGCCGGTCGATTCCGACCGGCTCCTGGCCCATCTGGGACGCATCGTGGCCTGAGGCGAGTTCCCCTCCGACGCGACGTTGATGCGGTTGATGCGGGCGATCGCGCGGGGAGATCGAGCCGGAGCGTCGAGGCCCGCTCAGTGCCGGCGAGACGGAATGCTCTGCGGATTGTGGAAGATGTTGTGAGGGTCGTAGCGTGTCTTGACCTTCACCAGCCGGGAGAAGTTCTCGGCGTAGTACTGGCGCTCCCAGTCCTTGATCGCGCGGTTGGGGAAGTTCTGGTAACTCTCGGCCGGAGTATCGGGGGCGATCAGGGCGATCATCTGGTTTGTCCACGCCATCAGCCCTTCGCCGACTGATTTCGGCGCATCTCGCGCCCACACGGGCGTGGCCCTCAGCAGGGTCAGCGCGTCACGGTGCACGTACGCCGTGTCACGTCGCCCCACGGCGTTCATCACCGGACCTCCGACCCATCCGAGCGACCACATCGAACCGTTTGACTCAGCAGTGCGTGTCGGGCACTCGGCCAGGAGGTCGGCGACCTTGGCCGTGACCGCGTCCGGAAGCGGCTTGGTCGAATAGCGGGAGATGTCGCCGAATGAGTGTCGCGTGGTCTCGGCGCTGGCGAACATCCGTTGCATGTCCCAGTAGGACTTCGTCTGAAAGACGGTCTTGGCCGGTACTCCCGCCGCGTCGATCAGCGGCTGGACCAGAGTTTGCAGCTCCGACAGAGGGCCGATGAATTGACCGCGTGAGAACACGTCGATGGCCTCACGCGGACCGCCAGGGCCGACTGGCGAGGCCTGCGCCATGGCAACCGCGTTCAGCGCGGCGGGCGCGGTCTTCAGCAGCTTGTCGAACGCGCCCAAGACAGCCGCTGCCGCGTCGGCGCCTCGCCAATCGAAACGGTAGAACGCCACGTCCCGGCGCGGGATCCGCGGCAGCCGGAATGTGAACTCGGTGTTGATACCGAAGCTCCCCCCGGCCCCCCCGCGGCACGCCCAGAACAGGTCGTGGTGGTTGGAGGGATCCACGCGCAGGACGCTGCCGTCCGCTGTCACGACGCGCGTTCCGATCAGGTGATCGCAGGTGAGCCCTCCCCAATGCGTGTTGTAGCCGATGCCGCCCCCGAGCACGAGCCCTCCGATCCCGACGGCGAGACACGTGCCGCCTGGCAGCACATAATCGCCGTCCACCGTCGCCGCGAGCACGTTCTGGTTCAGCGCCGCGCCGCCCATGTGCGCGATACCGGTGCGTTGGTCGAGGACGACGCGCCTCATCAGATCGAGATCGATCAGGAGCCCGCGCGTGGTCGAGAAGCCGGCGTAGCTGTGACCGCCCCCGCGAACCACGGGTTGCACGTCGTGCTCACGACACCACTCGACGCACGTGATCACATCGCGTTCGTCGAGGCACTGCGCCACGGCCAAGGGCCTGATGGCGTCGAAGCGAGCGTTAGCCGGGGTACTCGCCGGGTCGTAGGCCGGGTCGCCGGGGAGGAGCACCGAGCCGCGGAGCGCTCGCCACAGCTGCCGAATGGCGTGTTTGCTGTCGCGAGAGTTCGCCAGCCGGGCGTGCCAGGACTCAGAGCGAGCGTCGGCCGCGAACGGCAGATACAGGCCGAGCATGCCGGCGGCTCCGGAGCGCAGAACATCGCGGCGAGTCAGTTCCGTCATTTCACTACCTCCACGGCGCCCATCATTCCGAGATCTTCGTGTGCGATCACATGACAGTGCTCGACGAACTTGCCAGTAAAGTCATCGAAGTTGGACTCAAACGTGAGTGAGTCACCCGACCGTTTGGTCAGGACGAACGTGTCTCTCCACAGCGGCGTCGAGAGCCGCCGGCCGTTGATCGCCGTGATCTTGAACGGATTCACATGGATGTGGTACACGTGCGCGTGGTCCATTAGCTTGTTGTCACACGCGTTGACGAGAGTCCACTCCTCGGCCGTCCCCAGCTTCACCCGGTACGGCTCCTCGTGTGGACTGAACTGCTTTCCGTCGATCCCGAAGGACAGGAACTCGTTCATCGGATCTCGCGACACGGTGAACTCGAAGCGCCGCTTCCGCGCGATCGGCAGGATCGGGGGATCGAACGCGGGAAGTGACCCCGGCAAATGCATGCGCGGCCCGCTCCCTCGCACCTCGATGGTGGCGATCGATCGCGGTTGCAGCTCTGGTGGCTGGTCCTGCAAACCGGTGGCTTGGTGCGCGCCCATTAGGTCGCAGAGGAACGCCGACGGGGCCGCCGACGTCGCTGCCGACGGCGGCATGCCGGGAATGTTGGGCTTCTGAGAAGAGCCAGGTGTCAGCATCAGCTCGTAAGTGCCGGGCTTGCCCGCCTTCACGAGGCACTCGACCCGATTTCCGGCCGACATCATCACCAGCTCGGCGGACTCAGGCTCGGCCATGGTCAGACCGTCCCACGCAAGCACGTGCAGATCGTGTTCGTGCAGCTTGAGCGACATGTACTTACCTTCGGCCGCATTGAGCAGGCGCCACCGCTGGACCTCACCGGGATACATGGTGATCGTCGGCTTGAGCCTGCCGTTGACGGTGTAGAGCACGTTCTTGCGCGGGAAGAACGCCTGCTCCTTGGTCGGGTCCGGGATCGGGTCAAGCAACTGATACTCGGTGCCGAGCTCGATCGATTGAAGGACCAGCACCTTCTCCTTGGCCGCGCGGACCTCGGGGACTCGGTCCAGATCGCCACGGACGATGATCACCCCGGCCATGCCGGCGCGCACCTGCTGGGTCACCGCCCCGTGGTGATGCGGGTGATACCAGTACATCCCGGCCGGATGGTCGTGCGGGATCGGGATCTCGAATCGGTGCCGCTCGCCGGGCGGGACGGCCAGGAACACGTTGTCGGCATTGCCGCTCGGAGACACGTGCAGTCCGTGCGTGTGCAGGTTCGTCGTCGTCCACTCGTGCGGGCGGTCCATCGTCATCGGGGGCTGAGGCGGAAGCTTCGGCAGGTGGTTGCGCAGATCGACGCGGAGCACGTCTCCGCCCCTCAGCTCCCAGGTGTAACCGGGCACGATCCCGTCGTAGGTGTACGTCTTGACGGGCTGCGGTGCGCCCATGTCTACGACGCCGGGCCGACAGATGAGCTTGACGGCCAGCTTGCCGTGACGGCTTCTGAGGATCGTCGGATGGCGCAGCTCGTGATGCGCCTTGGCTGCGGCGCCCGCGCTGCCCGTGGCCCACGGCGCCCGCAGCAGCTCCGGCGTGACCAAGGCGGCGGCGGCGCCCGCGCCGTACCGGATCACGCGCCGACGAGTCAGCGGTCTGCCCAGGCTCCCCCGAGCCTCGCCCCGTTTTGGCATGGCGCCAGCCTAGGGATGCGTCCGCTCCACCGCAACTAGTTCGCGGCCACGCGCTGACACGTGGTCACGAACGTCTCCAGCAGGGGCGGGCAGTGGCGCTCGTTCCAGGCCAGCACCAGCTCCGAGGGGCTGAGATCGTCGACCGGGAGCATCGTGATCGCGCCGCGGGCGAAGATCGGTGCATTGCCGGCGGCGAGCAGGCAGACGCCGATGCCGCCGGCCACGGCCTCGTAGGTCTCTTCGGTGTCGTTGATCTCGGCGCCGATTCGGACCGGATGCCCGTCTCGATCCTCGACAGCAAGCCAGAAGTCGCGCAGCGGACCCGCACTCTGGGGCAGCGCCAGGAACGGCTCGTCGCGGAGGTCAGCCATCGACACGCTGTCCCGTCCCGCCAGCCGGTGGCCGTTGGGCAGCGCGACAAGTCGCGGCTCCGTGGCAATAGTCACCCAGCGGTAGGGCGGGTGTGGCAATGGCAGCCACACGAACGCTGCGTCCGTCGTCTGGTCGGCCAGCCCCGCGGTGCGGTCGCTCCAGGCGACGTGGCGTAGCTCGAATTCGACCCCAGGACAGCTGGTGACCATCGTCGCGCGAACAGTCGGGAGCAATCCCCGTCCCGGGCTCGTATGCATCCCGACGACGAGCGTGCAACTGCTGACCCGGGAGAGCGATTGCTTGGCGTTCTCCCAGTCAGCCACTATGCGCTCTGCGTGCGGGAGCAGCTCTACCCCGGCGCGGGTCAGCTTGACGCCGTCCGGGCGGCGCTCGAACAGCTCGGCTCGCAGTTGGCGTTCGAGCGCGCGGATCTGTTTCGACAGCGCCGGCTGGCTCACGAACAGCTGCTCGGCGGCGCGGGTGAAGCTCAGCTCGCGAGCGACCGCCAGGAAGTAGCGCAGCTCACGCACGTGGACGTCCATAGCCATCGGTTATACCAACGGATCTTGGACAACCGGCCGCGCCCAGCGCACCATGGTTGGCGCAATGCGAGCTCTCCTCCACGACCCCGACGCCGAGCACGGCCTGCGCCTCGGCGAGGCCGTCCGGCCCGAGCCGGGACCGTCGCAGGTCGCGATCCGGGTCGCTGCCACATCGCTGAACTTCGGCGAGGTGGCGTTCCTGTCGCGCAACACGAAGCCGGGGGACGTGGCCGGTTGGGATGCCGCGGGCACGGTGATCGCCCCTGCCGCGGACGGGTCCGGCCCGCAGATCGGGGCCCGCGTCGTGACGTTCGGATGGTCTGGCGCCTGGGCGCAGGAGCGCGTCGTCGACATCGGCGAGCTGGCGGTCCTACCCGACGCGGTCGACTTCGCCACGGCGGCGGCGATTCCCGTCGCCGGGGTGACCGCGCTGCGTGCGGTGCGGCGACTCGGCGCACTCGTCGGGCGCCGCGCGCTGGTGACGGGCGCTTCAGGCGGCGTCGGGCGCTTCGCCGTGCAGCTCGCCGCGCGCGCGGGCGCTCACGTGATCGCGTCCGTCGGGAGCACCGCGCGCGGCGAGGGTCTGCCTGAGCTCGGAGCGGCGGAGGTCGTCGTCGCCCTGAGCGACATACGTGAGCCGCTGGACGGGGTGCTCGAGAACGTCGGCGGGCGCGTCCTGGCCGATGCGCTGGCGCTCACGCGACCGGGCGGGACGGTATTGAGCATCGGGATGGCCTCCCTTGAGCCGACGACCATCGATTTCGAGGAAGTCCGACATCGATCCGGCGGAACGCGGATCGAGCCATTCGTCGTCGGCTCGGGGTTCGCCGCGGACCTGCCATACCTGATGTCGCTGCTCGCCGCCGGCGAACTTGACCCGCAGATTGGCTGGCGCGGTCCGTGGGAGCGCGCGGGAGAGGCAGCCGCGGCACTGCTCGGCCGGCAAGTCCGCGGCAAGGCGATCTTGGAGGTAACCCAGTGATGCTGGAAGGCCAGCGTGTGGTGGTTGTCGGTGGGACGAGCGGCATGGGCCTCGCCACGGTGCGGGCCGCGGCCGCGCAGGGCGCAGAGGTCGTATCTGCCGGTCGCCGAAGCGGCCAGGCGCGAGAGACGATCGACGGCGTGCGGCAGGCCGAGGTTGACGTCACCGACGAGGCATCCGTGCGCGCGCTGTTCGACGACGTCGGCAACCTCGACCACCTGCTCGTGAGCGCCTCGCCCGGTACACCCGGCCCGTTTCTGGAGCAGGACCTGGCCGCGGCACGGACGTTCATCGACGGGAAGCTGCTCGGCAGCTGGACCTGCGCCCGCTACGCCGCGGCGCGCATGTCGCCTGGCGGATCGATCACGTTCATCACCGGTTGTGCGGTTATTCGTCCTCCGCGTAACGCCGCCACGGTGACCGCCGCATTCGCCGCCGTCGAGGCGCTGTCGCGCGCGCTCGCACTCGAGCTCGGCCCATTGCGCGTGAACACGATCCGACCGGGTTACACCGACAGCGAGATGTGGTCCGGTCTGGGTGAGGAGGCGCGTGAAGATCTGCGCCGCCGGGTGGCCGAAGCCCTACCGGTGGGTCGCATGGGTGAGCCAGACGACATCGCGCAGGCCGCGCTGTTCCTCATGACGAGCCGCCAGACGACCGGCGCCGTACTCGAGGTCAGCGGTGGCGAACCCCTCGTCGACACTGTGAGCTGAGACATGATCCTCGTGACAGGCGCGACGGGCAATGTCGGCGGAGACGTCGTCTCGGCCCTGGCCGCTCGTGGGGCTCCCGCGCGCGCCGTGGTGCGCGACCCGTCACGGGCGGTCTTTCCCTCAGGGGTTGAGGTGGTCCAAGGCGACCTCGAGTTCCCGGAATCGCTGGCGACCGCGCTGGGCGGGATCCGCGGCGTGTTCCTCCTGGGCGGCTGGAGTGACATGCCGGAGATACTGCGGCAGTTGGTCCGCGCCGAGGTCGAGCGGGTCGTGCTGCTCACCTCCCGGTGCGTCGTCGGCGGAGCGCCCGACAACCCGATCACCCGCATGTGGCTCGATTCCGAGGCGGCGATCCGGGACTCCGGCATAGCGTGGACGGTGCTGCGTCCGAGCGGCTTTCAGTCGAACGCCCTGCGTTGGCTCCCGCAGCTGCGCTCGGGTGATGTGGTGCGCGCGCCTTGGCCGCACGTATCGAGCGCCGCGATCGACCCGGCCGATATCGCCGAGGTCGCCGCAACCGTTCTCACCGAGCCGGGGCACGACGGCGTCGCGCACAGCCTGAGCGGCCCGGAGTCGCTGACGCCGGCGGATCAGGTCGCGACGCTGGCCACCGTGCTCGAGCGGCCGCTCCGATACGAGCCGATCTCGGACGATGTGGCGCGGAGTGAGATGGCCGAGAGCACGCCGGCGGCGTACATCGAGGCGTTCTTCCGCTTCTACTCCGACGGCGAGTTCGACGACTCGGCCGTCGAGGACACGGTGGCGCGAATCACCGGCCGCCCGCCCGGGACGTTCGAGCGGTGGGCGCAGGCTCACGCCGCCGCGTTCAGCTGACCCTGCCGGGATCCGCGACCCAGCCTGTTTTGCGGCGCCTGAGGTTCTTGGCTTCTTGACCGCACTCGGTCATCGAGCACCAGCGCCGGTTGCCGCGCTTGGTCGTGTCGAGAAAGAACCAGCCGCAGCGCTCACCGGGGCATTCCTTGAGCCGAGGAGACGGGTCGCCGTGGAGCAGGTCGATCGCGCTGGTCACCGCGACGTGACGGATCGTGGCCAGCTCGGAGCGATTCCAGCGCCAGCGGAGGCTGCCGTCACGGCCGGGCTCCAGGCTCGCGGCGCGGTAGGCCTCGGCGGCGAGTTCCGCCACACGGGCAAGCGCGCGCTTTGGGAGGGGTCGATGGCGGACGCGGGCGATGAGCAGTGCGTGGAGCAGCTCGCGCGCCTGACGGGCCTTCTTGAATTCCGCCTCGGCACGCTCGTCGGTGATCCGTGATCGCGAAATCAGTCCGTAGCGTTGGCCCCAGAGACGCAGATCGGCCGGGGTCCTCAACGCGTCCCCCGCCTCTGGGTGTCCGCGTGCTTCGGCAGTGTTGACGAAGTCGAGCGCGGCATGGCCGGCGACGAACGGCATCTCCGAGACCGATTGCACGTCGAGGATTGTACCAGCAATCTTAGTTTTGCCGGTACCGCATCGGGTACACTTGTACCAGTGAAGCTGCTTTTGCCGGGACGCACGATCGGAACTCAGAGCTAGGCCGATGGCGATCCTTCTCGCTGTCGTGGCCGCCGCCGGCTGGGGCGCCTCCGACTTCTTCGGCGGCGACGCCTCGCGCCATCGCACGCCGGTGCTTGTTGTCGTTGCGGTGTCAGAGCTGGTCGGGCTGGCCTTCCTGGGGCCGCTTTTGGTAGCGCGGGGAGTTCCGCCGCCGGCCGATCCGCGGTTGCTGTTGGCCGTGGTCGCCGGGATAGCCGTAACGATTGAACTCAGCTTGATCTACCTCGCCCTCGGCCGTGGAGACGCCTTCATTACGGCCCCAGTCGGGGCGCTCGGAGCGGCCGTCGCGGTCGCGATCGGTCTCGTCGGCGGTGACCCGCTCGACCTGACGATCGCTGCCGGGCTGCTGCTTGCCTTGCTCGGCGGGGCGGTCAGCGCCTGGACGTCCGGCACGGCCAGCAACCACGCGACCGTCCTGCAGACAGCTTGGGTCTGTCTCGGCGCCGCCGCCGCAGTCGGAACCATGCTGAGCTGCTTTCACGCCGCCGGGCAGCTCGATGCGGGCTGGGTTACCGCCATCGAGCACGCCAGTACCGCGGTTTCGGCGGGCCTCGCCGCGCTCGTCGTCAGCCGTGGATCGCTACGCCGGATCCTGCCACCGAGCTCCCAGCTCCCGGCATTGGCCCGTATCGCGGCGGTCGGCGTCGGCGGCGATCTCGCCTACGCAGCCGCCTCGCACGGAGGAGCCCTGAGCATCGTCTCGGCGATCTCCTCGCTGTATCCCGTCACGACCGTCATTCTCGGCCGGACGCTGCAGCGAGCACACGCCACCCGGGTCCAGCTCTTCGGCATAACGCTCGCCCTGGGGGGCGCCGCGCTGCTCGGGGCGGCCGCGGGTTAGGCTCATCTGGGAACGCGCTCGCGCAAGCCGGGAGCGTCGCGAGCGCGGTGAGCGTCGAGGCAAAGGAGGAAGGGCGTTGAAGATCGGGATCGTAGGCGCAGGACGGATCGGCGGTGGGATCGCCCGACAGCTGGGCGCCGCCGGGCACGAGGTCAAGCTGTCATTCAGCCGCGAGCCGGCCAAGCTGGCCAGCCTGGCCGAGGAAATCGGGAACGGTGCCAACGCCGGCACTCCCCAAGCGGCGGTCGAGTTCGGAGAAGTCGTTGTGGTTTCCGTGCCGTGGAGCGAGCTCCCCGCCGTGCTCGAACAGCTGGGCTCGCTCGACGGGAAGATCGTGATCGACACGACCAATCAGTTCGGCGGGCCACCGCTGCCGCCGGAAGGCGTTACCGCCGCCCAGTTCAACGCAGGGCGGATGCCGGGCGCCCGGTACACGAAGTCGTTCAACACGCTCACGTCGAGATTTCAGGCCGAGGCGGCGGGTCGCGACGGCGATCGGCGCGTCGTGCAGTGGCTGTGCGGCGACGATGAGGAGGCCAAGCGCGTCGTGGCCGGGCTGATCGAGGACGCCGGATTCGTGCCGGTGGACCTCGGCGGCACGGCCGGCTGTGCGGTGATGGAGGCCCCGCGCCGGGCCGGTGCCGTCTACGGCGAGGAGTACCGGCTGGCGGACGCGTCAGCGGTGGTCGAAGCGGTGCGCGAAGGGCGAGCGATCCCGCCGACGCCGCAGTACGACTAACGCCGGCAAGCGATGACCCGAAGGCTGCGCGGGCCCGATGTCGAATAGCCCCGTATGGCGGACGATGGCCAAGTTCTCACCGCGCTGACAACCGAGCATTTCGGCCTCGCCGGCGCTCGCTCGCAGGCCGCCAGCGAGAGCGCCGCGCGATCCGCGCTGTACCTCGGCAGCGTGTCGAGCACGCTGGTGGGACTTGGCCTCACGGCACAGGTGTCGCGGGGCGGGACGGTGTTCGACGTGTTCGCACTGGTGGCGCTGCCGACCCTGTTCGTACTTGGCGTATTCACCTTCGTGCGGCTCGTCGAGCTTGGCATCGAGGACTTTCTCCTCGGCCGCGCGATCAACCGGATCCGTCACTACTACCTTGAGCGTGCTGGCGACACGGCCCAATACTTCATGCTCTCCGGCTACGACGACGCCGGCGGCGTGATGGAGAACATGGGCCTCAGGCCGAAGCCGCTGCAGCTGTATTTCACGACCGCGATGGCCATCGCGGTTGTGAACGGGGTCGTGGGCGGCTCGGCTGTGGCACTCGCCATCGGGCGAGCCTTCGGGACCTCGCTCGGCCTGGCCGTCGCGGCCGGGGCGCTCGTCGCAGTGGTCGCAATTGCGTTGGCCGCGCGCTGGCAGCACACCCGCCGGGACGCCGGCACGGAGCACCCGGTCCTGTTCCCGAGCCCTGACGGATGATGTAGCTCCGACAAGGTCGTTCCCGAGCGCCAAAAACGCATGTCAGCGTCGGCCTTCCGGACCGCTTGCATGCAGTTTGGGTGTATATCGCCAAAAACGCATGCGAGCGCCTCAGCGGGGCGTCGCTGACATACGTTCTTGGCGTCGCGGCCCGCGTCCGAGGCATTCCGCGCGTCGAGACGGCGTTCGCGGAGCTTCGGCCTGTTGGACCGCCGAAAAGCCCCACCCGACCCCTTTCGCTGCGCCGTTCTTGAAATCGTCCGCGCCGCACGGACTTCGTACCGAGAGCCGCCTCAGGACACTCGCTTGGCCCAGCGCTCGGCCCACGCACCCAGCGGGAGCAGCGCGCCCAGGAGCTCCTGCCCGTCCGCGGTGAGCAGGTAGCCGCCGCCATGTCGGATGGCGACGATCTGCGCCTCCCGCAGCTCTCGCAACCTGTCGTTGAGGACGCTCGAGGAGACCTCGCCGCAGCGGGTCTGGAGCTCGCGGAACGTCAGTGGCTCTGCCTCGCGCAGCTCCCAGAGGACGCGGAGCGCCCAGCGGCGCCCGAGCAGATCCAGCAGCGCCATCACGGGGCGGCCGGTTCGGGAGCCTCGGACTGGCCGGCCGGGACGCGGGGTTCTCTTGACTGCTGTGGAATCCGAAGCTAGCATCTGGGTGCTCTTATTTCCGAAGCACACAGGTTACTACCAAGACGAGCGTGAAGGCGAGTGACTATGGAACCGTCAGTGATCCTGTCCGTCTGGCAGTCCGGCGATACCGGCCGGCTAGCCGACGGCCTCGCGGAGGGTGTGACCTTCTCGAGCCCGGTGACCGACTATCGTGGCCGAGAGGATGCTGTGCACATACTTGGCCTCATCGCCAGCGCGATAGACGATGTCCACACGACCGCGGCGTGGGAGGCCGAGCGGGAGACCGTGTGGGCACTGACCGGCAAGGCGAACGGGCATGATCTTCAGGGGATGCTCCGCGAGTGTCACGACGTGACCGGCCGGGTGGTGCATGCGACGCTGTACCTACGTCCGTATCGAGCGCTGAACAAGGCGATGGAGAGGATGGGCGAACTGCTCTCGGCAAGCCCGCTCCCGAGTCGCGCGACGCCCAGCGGTCCGGATTAATACTTCGGGACGGGAAGATCGCGGCGCAACTCGACGTCCTGGCTGATAACGGCTCCCACCCCACCCCGAGCCGGACCGTCCAGCAAGCAAAGGACTCACACATGAGTAAGCAGCTCGAGCCCGCTGACGCGGGCACGGATATCCCTGCGCCGCTCGCGGGAGAGCAGGATCTTCAGAAGGTGTGGCACCGCGTCGTCGGGCGCCGGGGATTCCTTCGTCAGGCCGGTCTGGCCAGCGCTGTCGCGGTTCCCGCGTCCGCTGTCGCGGCCTCGACCGCGAGCGCGCGGTCCAGGCATGGACTACGCAACGAGCCAACCGCGGGTGACTTCGCGATCCTGCGCTTTCTCTGCGCGGCCGAGATCATCGAGAGCGACCTGTGGGAGCAGTACGCCGGCTTCGGCGGTCAGCCGAGTTCCGAGCGCCCGCACGACGGCAAGAACGGGTTCTACGTCGCGGCGCTCGAGAACCTCGACGAGGACATGCCCCAGTACATCTCGGACAACACCGACGACGAGGAGAGCCATCAGGAGTTCATCAACGGTTACCTGAGATCGAAGGGCCAGCGACCCGTGAATCTGGAGCCGTTCCGCAAACTGGCCCCGAGTCAGGCCACCGGCGGTGGCAGCAAGAAGGTGCTCACCAACTTGAAGAAGCTGAACGTCGACACGAGCTGGTACTTGCGCTATCGCGCCGAGACCAACCCCGACTTCGGTGCCACGTTCGGGCAGGCGGTGACGATCCGCAACCAGCCCGTGATCCCTGTCTCGGACGCTGAGACCCCGCCCGGGAACAGCGCGCCGGTGCCGGTTCCGAGCGATGCCGCCCACCAACGGATGCAGGCGATCGCCAACAGCGCCGGCTTTCACTTCGCGATGATCGAGCAGGGCGGCTCGAGTCTGTACACCGCGCTGGCGATGAAGGTGACGAGCCTCGAAGTGCTGCGCATCGTGCTCGCCATCGGCGGCGTCGAGACCAACCACTTCTCGCTCTGGCACGACAAGGCCGGCAACGCGACGGCCGACCCGCTGGCCGGGGTGAGAGATCCGAAGACGGGCACCACGTTCCCGAACCTGAACAACTCGGGCGGCGAGGCGACGCAGACCAACCTGATCCTGCCCGAGCCGTGCGAGTTCATCCCGGGACTCCCCAAGTGTTCGGTCGTGCGCCCGACGATCGACTCGCTGGCCGGCGCCCGGGCAGCCGTCAGGGCGCTCACAGCGGATGGGCTGTTCGACGGCCAGTCGGCCGCGTTCTTCCGCCATCTCCGGCGGATGGCGCATGAGGCCGACGCCGCCGAGCGCGGAATCGCCTAACGCAAATGCTCCCAGGCTCAGGACGCCAGGTAGCGGGCGACGATGAAGATCGAGCCATTGCTACCGACCACCACGATGCGCCCGTTGTGCTGGATCGCGACGCCGTTGGCGGCGGCCATGAGGCCCTTGCCGAAGCTGGTGGTGACGATCCCGCCTGAGCCGAACGAAGTATCGAGCGCTCCACCACTCAGATAGCGAGCCATCCCAAAGATCGATGTGGTGCCATCCGGCTGGTTTGCTTGTCCGGCGACGACCAATCGGCCGTCGCGCTGGCCGGCGATCGCGTTGCCCAGGGCATCGCCACCAGGCAGATTGGTCGACACGATGCCGGCCTGGCCGAAGCTCGAGTCCAGCGTGCCATTACTCAGATACCGGGTGAGCGCGAAGCGATCGCCCTGGCCCGGCATCGGCTGGGCGGCGCCGGCGGCCACGATCCGTCCGCCGGGCACGACGAGCACGCCCTGCGCGCCCGCTTCCTGGCCCAGCACCGTGGTCACCCGGCCGTCTCCGGAGAACGATGAATCGAGCTGCCCAGACCCGGTGTACCGCGCAAGCGCGAACGCGCCGCCGCCACCGAACGGGTCATCGAGCAGGCCCGCGGCGATCACTCGGCCCCGCCACAACGCGAGCGCGTGCACGCCGGACACGTCGGCGCCGGCTCCGAACGGTGTGAAGACGCGGCCCTGGGTGCCGAAGCTGCGGTCCAGTGCGCCGCCCGAGCGGTAGCGGACGAGGGCAAACCCACCCCCCGTCCCGTCGGAGCGCGACCCGCCGCCCCCGACCACGGTCGAGCCGTTTGGGAGTAGGGCGATCGCCTGGGCGTTCACCTCGAGGCCGGGGAACGACGTCACCACCTCGCCGCCCGAGCCGAAGCTTCGATCGAGTCGGCCGCGCGGGGTGTAGCGGGCGACGGCGAAGTCGTTCCCGCTAGACCCGGCCACGATCGTTCGCCCGCGCCCGTCAACCGCCACCGCCAGCGCCGGGCCGCCCCCTTGCGCAAATGCGGTCTGCACAAGCCCTCCGCTGCCGAAACTGCGGTCGAGAGCCCCGGACGGCTTGTAGCGAGCCACGGCCATAACCGTCGAGCCCTGCCCGGTCTGCGCCTGGCCGGCCACCACGACACGCCCACCGCGCGTCAGCGCGACGGCCTGAGCCGTGGCAGACGAGGCAGGCCCGAACGACGTCCGGACGATGCCGCGCTGGCCGAAGCTTCGGTCCAGGGCACCGGCCCTTCCCCAGGCCGGCGCGGGCGCGAGCGACGCCGCGGCGACCACAATCGCCACGCCTTTCAGCACGCCACCGGCCACCGTGGGGAAGCTACCGGCCATCCGCCACTCCGATCTCAGTTCTGGCGGACCGCCTGGTGGGCGCTGCCCGTACCCTGACCGGTCGTCGACTGAGCGCCGGAGCTGCTGGCCACGTTGTGGGCGTCTGCCGGCGCGCTCACCGCGAGCGGCGCGGGCGCGTACATCGCCTCGTCGAAGGCCGCCGTGGACGGTGAGCGCCCCACGGCAACGACCGGCACAGCCGCTCCACTGGGGTTGAACGAGGCGGAGATGTAGTCGCCGACCATTCGGCCCTGCGAGGTGTCAGCGATCTCGCTCAGCGACATGGAATCGCCCAGCTGCACCGGGTCTCCCCAGTGGGCGCCGCCATCCGGCGATGAGATGTAGCCGGCGGTGAGCCGGCAGTCGCTCGTGCACGCGACGTTTGGATAGAAGTAATACGCCAGCGCCAGGTGGGCGCCGGATCCCGAAGTGCGCGTGTCGACGGCCAGGCCCGGGATGAAGTGGTCCGCCGGGCTGCTGACGGGATCGATTGGCACCCGCGTCACCGGGCTCCAGCTCACGCCATCGCTCGAGGAGCTCAGCACGATGTCGTTCGCCGTGCAGTTCTTGCGGAACCGGCAGTCCTCCCAGGCCACGTACACGCGTCCGCTCCCGTCGATCTCCGCCGTGGGGAGCGGGCTCGTGCGAAGGCTGGTCTGGACATCGGCGAACCGGCTGGCGGAGATCGTCACCGCCCGCGTCCACGACGCACCGCCATCGGTCGACGTGAACGCCGCCTCCTTGCCGTTGAGGCTTTCGAACGGCACGATCACGGTTCCGTTCGGCTGGACGAGCGGCTGGCCACCCAGGCCCTTGTCGTTGCCGGCTGTTGAGGCCGGCGTGCTCCAGGTTCGTCCTCCATCGGTGGACGTACTCATGTACTCAAGGTCGCCCTGACCGAAGTTGTCGAACTCGGTGTAGCAGTGGCCGTAGAACGGACTGCGGGCCGTGTTGTCGCAGACGGTCCAGTTCTTGTCCAGATCCACCTTGTTGGCGACCGGCGCCGGGATCGAGACGGGGTCGCCGAAGGTCGCGCCTGAGTTGGTGGAGCGGCTGACCAGGATGGTGGGCACGACCCCCGTGGTGAAGGTGATCGGAATCGAGGACACCAGCCAGACCTTGTGCTTGGCGTCAAACGCGACGCTGGCATCGCTGACGCGCTCGTAGGCGCCGCCGGTGCTGTCCGGCTGCCCCGACGTGGCGGTCAGCCCGGGAAGGAAGTACGGCGTTGCCCACGTCGCGCCGCCATCGGTTGAGCGGGCCACGCCGATGTCGGTGGCGCCCCCATCGAAGAACCGGCCGACCTGGAAGGCCGAGACGATCGTGCCGCCGCTGGAGAACGTGTCCGGCTCGACCTCCGTCGCGTGCTGGCTGGTGGCGTTGGTGAACGGGTCGCTGCTGATACGGGTGAGCGACACGTTGGCCAGCGCCGGGGCCGCGGACACGAGGGCGCCGGCGGCGATTGCGAGGAGGACGGCGCCGCGCCTGGACCTGCTGAATGGCTTGAGCATCCGGGCAACCTATTCGTTGCCGCGGGTGCTGTCCACGGGTGCCAGTGAAGTTTTTCCTCTGAAGCCGCCGTCAAGGTGCGCAACTCCGTTCGCGCTCGTGGGTTAGGCGGGTCGAGGAAGAGGAAATGCGCCGATCGCTCGCTCTCAGTTTCCCGCTAGTGATTCTGATCATCACGGTGCTCGGCGGCTTGTCATCCTCCGCAGCGGTCCACGCCCGCACGAGCAGCTGTCCCAGCCGTCAGCTCCCGTGTGGCTCCAAGCTGACGATCACCGCCTCGGCCAACCCGCTTCCGGCCGACCAGCCACTCGTCGTCGAGGGACGGCTGAGCGGCCATTTGGTCGCCGGAGCGCGCGTCGCCTTGTGGCAGCGCCTGCCCACGCAGCGGGCGTATCACCGGATCGCTCGCTCACGCGCTGATCGCCACGGCCACTACGAATTCACCCTGCATCCGACCACGAACCGCAGCTACTACGTGACAGCCGCCGGCCTGCAGAGCCACACCCTGCACGAGCGCGTCCATGCGTTCGTGTCACTGATCGCCTCAGAGCAAGTCCCGGACGTCGGCGACACCGTCACGTTCAGCGGTCAGGTGTTGCCGCGCCATCCTGACCAGTTTGTCTCGATTCAAGAGCGAGTCGGGAGCCACTGGCAGCGGATCGCGCGCCCACGGCTCGATTCACATTCGGCCTACCGCTTCACCCACGCCGTACACGTCGGCGGCGCCCGCGTGCTCCGCACCGCCTTGGGCGCCGATCATCGCAACACCTCCTCGGTGTCGGTGCCGCTCCTGATCAACGTGCTGGCCGGGATTCACAAGATCCAGCACGTAGTCATCATCATGCAGGAGAACCGGTCGTTTGACACCTACTTCGGAACGTATCCCGGGGCGGACGGGATCCCGCATGGCGTATGCGTGCCCGATCCGACCAACGGAGGCTGCGTCGCCCCGTTCCACGATGCCGCGGACAAGAACTTCGGCGGCCCGCACGGCGCGGCGAACGCCACCGCTGACATCGACGGCGGAAAGATGGACGGCTTCGTCGCGCAGGCGGAGAAGGGCCAGCAGTGCAGCACGACCAACCCCGCCTGCAGCCCTTGCCAGGAGGGTCAGACAACCAAGTGCAATGACGTCATGGGCTACCACGACGCGCGGGAAATCCCCAACTACTGGACCTACGCCAACGACTTCGTCCTCCAGGACCACATGTTCGAGCCCAACTCGTCCTGGAGTCTGCCCGAGCATCTCTTCCAGGTGTCGGAGTGGTCGGCGTTCTGTACGAGTCCGACGAACCCGTTCTCGTGCACCAACCAGCTCCAGAATCCGAACCCGGTGTCGAGTCTCGATCCCGCCGATCAGACGCCGCTGTACGCCTGGACAGACATGACCTATCTGCTCCACAAGAATGGGGTGAGTTGGGGTTACTA
>JBJMLD010000145.1:0-42614 GCA_045805545.1 Solirubrobacteraceae bacterium
ACGCTGGACGAGGGCACGAGGTTCATGGTCCTCGCTCCGATCGTGCGGGGCCGCAAGGGCGAGTACGGGCGACAGCTCGAGGAGATGCGCGGCCAGGGCTATGTGCGCGCAGTGATCGACGGCGAGTTGCGCCGGCTCGACGAGGAGATCGCGCTCGACAAGAAGTTCAAGCACGACATCGCGATCGTGGTCGACCGCCTGGTCATGAAGGGCGAGCTGCGCAAGCGGCTGGCCGACTCGATCGAGACGGCGGTGGCGCTGGCCGATGGATTGGTAGAGATCGAGCTCGTCGACACGAACGAGATCCAGACCTACTCAGAGAAGTTCGCCTGTCCAGTGCACGGACCGAGCCTGGTCGAGCTCGAGCCCCGGATCTTCTCGTTCAATTCGCCCCACGGCGCCTGCCCACGCTGCACCGGGCTCGGCTCGCAGATGGAGATCGACCCCGAGCTGGTAGTCCCGGACCCGACGCTGTCGATCGGCGAGGGGGCGATCGCGCCCTGGTCGGTAAGCGCCTCGGACTACTACGACCAGCTGGCCCAGGCGATCGCCGAGCGCTACGGCGTCGATCTGGAGACGCCGTGGCAGGACCTGCCGCCCGAGGAGCGCGACTTCTTCCTCTTCGGCACCAACGGCGACCGCGTGCAAGTGTCGTATCGCAACCGGTTCGGTCGCCGTCGCTCGTACGCGACTCAATTCGAGGGCATCGTGCCCAACCTCGAGCGGCGCTACCGCGAGACCGAGTCGGACTTCTCACGCGAGAAGATCGAGGAGTACATGACGCTGCGCCCGTGCCCCGAGTGCGGTGGCGCGCGTCTTCGGCCGGAGTCACGCGCAGTACTGGTCGCCGACACGCCGATTCACGAGTTCACGGGCCTGTCGGCGTACCGGGCGCTCGAGTGGGTACGCGGGCTGGAGCTGACCGAGCACGACAGGCGGATCGCCCGGCTCGTGCTACGCGAGATCGAAGAACGCCTCCAGTTCCTGGAGAACGTCGGCGTCGGTTATCTGTCGATGGAGCGGGCGGCGGCCACGCTGTCCGGCGGAGAGGCACAACGGATCCGCCTGGCCACGCAGATCGGCTCCTCGCTGGTCGGGGTTCTCTACATCCTCGACGAACCATCGATCGGACTGCACCAGCGCGACAACGAGAAACTGATCGCCACGCTCGAGCGGCTGCGCGATCTCGGCAACACGGTGCTCGTGGTAGAGCACGACGAGGGCACGATGCGGGCGGCTGAGCACCTCGTCGACATGGGACCGGGTGCGGGCGAGCACGGTGGCTACGTGGTCGCCGAGGGAACGGCGGCCGAGATCGAGCGCGTGCCGGAGTCGCTGACCGGACAGTTCCTGGCCGGGACTCGGGTGATCGAGACGCCGAAGCGTCGGCGCAAGCCGTCCGGCTATGTCGGGATCGAAGGCGCCTCCGAGCACAACCTGAAGCGGATCGATGTCAAGCTGCCATTGGGAGTGCTGTGCTGCGTGACCGGTGTGTCGGGGTCGGGCAAGTCGACGCTGGTCAACGAAGTGCTTTACAAGGCGGTAGCGAATCGGCTGCACCGGACCAAGCAGCGGGCGGGTGCGCACCGGCGGATCACCGGGCTCGAGCAGCTCGACAAGATCATCTCGGTCGACCAGTCGCCGATCGGCCGCACGCCGCGGTCGAACCCAGCCACCTACATCGGGCTGTTCGACCAGATCCGCGACCTGTTCTCGAAGACCCAGGAGGCCCGGGCCCGCGGCTACAAGCCGGGTCGGTTTTCATTCAACGTCAAGGGCGGGCGCTGTGAGGTGTGTCGCGGCGACGGCCAGATCAAGATCGAGATGCACTTCCTCCCGGATGTCTACGTGCCATGCGAGCAGTGCAACGGCAAGCGTTACAACCGGGAGACGCTGGAGGTCCGCTTCAAGGGCAAGACGATCGCCGATGTGTTGGAGATGCCGATCGAGGAGGCGCTCGGGTTCTTCGAGCACATCCCGAAGATCCGGCGGCGGGTGCAGACGCTGAACGACGTCGGACTCGGGTACATGCGACTCGGGCAGCCCGCCACCACGCTGTCCGGTGGCGAGGCGCAGCGGGTCAAGCTGGCCGCCGAGCTGTGCAAAGTGGCCACCGGGCGGACGATCTACATCCTCGACGAGCCCACCACCGGACTGCACTTCGCCGACATCCAGCGCCTCCTGGAGGTGCTCCAGCGCTTGGTCGACGCCGGTAACTCGGTGGTCGTGATCGAGCACAACCTCGACGTGATCAAGGTCTCTGACTGGATCGTCGACCTCGGGCCTGAGGGTGGGGACGAGGGCGGCACCGTGCTGGCGGTCGGGACGCCGGAGAAGGTGGCCGGCGTGGCGGACTCCTACACGGGCGGGTTCCTGCGGCCAATGCTGCCGGTCAAGGCTTCGGCGGCGTCGGGCAACGGGAACGCCCCGCGCCAGCGTGCCAGCCCGCGACGCAAGCGCGCCGCCGCCACGCGCTAGGAGTACCCGGTCGGCTGGCGCAGGCGTGCGCTGGGAGAATCCGCCGCGATGGATCGCGCGCTACTCAAGCTCTGGGCGCAGAAATGGCTCTGGTACGAGACGAACTCGCTGCCCTGGAACCGGGCGCGGATCCACTGGGAGTTCATGCGCCGGCAGTCGTTCGTCCGCTGGCCGGTGCACGGCAACGTGCTCGAGGCGCTGCACGAAGGTCGCCTGCAGATCGGTCCGCAGGTGCTGCTCGAGCCCGGCGTGTGGCTCACGGCGCCAGGCGCCGCCCGGATCCGCATCGGCGGCGGCTCGTTCCTCAACCTCGGAGTGATGGTGGCCGCTGTCGACGTGGTCGAGATCGGCGAGCACTGCATGTTCGCCAACGGCTGCTTCATCAGCGACGCCAGCCATCGCTTCGACGACCCGACCCGCCCGGTGCCGTGGCAGGGCTTCACCAGCAAAGGGCCGACCCGCGTCGGCGACAACGTCTGGTGCGGGGCCAACGCCATCATCACGAGTGGCGTGACGGTCGGCGAGCGCTGCGTGATCGGGGCGAACTCGGTCGTGACCCGCGACGTGCCGCCGTTCTCGGTCGCGGTCGGCGTGCCGGCCACAGTGGTCGCCGAGGTCGACTACGGCGCCTGGACTCCGGATCCAGCGGACTCGACGGGCGCTTCGTCGCGGCCGGCGGGCTTTGAGGCCTGAGACCGGAACGGTGCCTTCTAGACGCGTCCGCGCGCCAGGGCGGCGAACCCGGCGGCCACGGCCAGGTTGAACACGCCGGCCATGCTGAGCCCGACCTTCGCGCCGGGGCGGGAGACGGCCGGCGAGCGCGCCCACACCACATCGGTGGCGATCTCGCCGCCGCGTAACCAGGCGAGCGCCCACCAATCCTCCGGACGGTCGCGGACCGCCGCGACCGCGTGCGCCGCGGCGAACGTCAGCCAGATCGGCCCGCAGCGACGGAACAGATGCAGCGCATCCTCGGAGGGCGCGTCGTGACCGATTGCTCTCAGCGTCTCCGTCGGCGCGAGCAGCGCGCCGGCTCCGAGCGCCAAGTCGAAGGCGATCAGTCCACGATTGATCCGGCGGAGCGCTCCCGGGACCATGGCCACGCCCGCACTATATTCAGGTGCGCAGGGCGGGGTGGCGGACCGGCTCGCCGTCCGTCCAGAACACGACGAGCTACGAGTTCTTGATTACGATGCCCTCGAGGATGTTCGCCACGTGCTCGGCGGCGTCGATCGCTTCCTCGAGTCGCTCGAACAGATCCTTCCAACGGATCACCACCATCGGGTCGATCCCGCCGTCGAACAGGGAGGCCACCGCCTCGCGCGTGATCCGGTCGCCCTCGTTCTCCAGCCGATTGATCTCGACCGTGTAGTGCGAGATGTCGTGGAAGCCGCGCAGCCGCGGGACGGCCTCGGCGATCTGCCGACAGGCTGCCTTGAGCACCCGGGCCAGCTTGATCGCCTGATCCATCGGCGCCTCGATCTTGTACAGCCCAAGGTAGTCCGCCACTTCCTCGGTGTAGTCAACAATGTCGTCCAGGGCCGAGGCGAGGGCGAGGATGTCCTCGCGGTCGAGCGGCGTGACGAACGTGTGGTTGAGGCGGTTGATGATGTCGTGCGTGATCCGGTCGCCCTCGTGCTCGCAGACGAGGATGTCCTGGGCCAGCTCCTTGCTGTCCGGATACGTGGCGAGCAGGCGATCCAGAAGGTCCGCCGCTTGCAGCACGTTCTGGCCGGCCTCCTCGAACAATTCGAAGTACACCCGATCGCGTGGTGCGAAGACGTTCGCCAGGCGCGGCATTCACGGGCATGGTAGTGGCCCGCGCAGCGCGGGCCACTACCGCTATATCGCTATTCGGTTACGCCAGCGCGGCGCGGAACTGCTCCAGCTCCTGCTCGTCGATCGAGTAGGTGTGCTCGGGGGCCGGGAACAGCCCGCGGCGAACCTCGTCGGCGTACTCGGCCACGCCGGCGACCATCTGGGCCTTGACCTCGCCGAAGCGCTTGGCAAAGCGCGGCGCGTGCCCGTCGTAGATCCCGAGCAGGTCGTGGAACACGAGCACCTGGCCATCGGTTCCCTGGCCGGCGCCGATCCCGATGACGGGGACCTCGAGCCGCTCGGTCACGATCTCGGCCACGGCGGCGGGGATCGCCTCGAACACGATCGAGAAGCAGCCGGCCTCCTGGAGCGCGAGCGCATCGCGGGCCACCTGGAGGGCACGCTCAGCATTCCTTCCCTGCGCCTTGTAGCCGCCGAGCGCGGTCGCCGTCTGGGGCGTTAGACCGACGTGGCCCATGACGGGGATGCCGGAGTCGACTATCGCCCGTGCCCGCTGGACGCTGGTGCCGCCTCGCTCCAGCTTGACCGCGTCGCAGCCCGCCTCCTTGACGAAGCGCTGCGCGGTGGCGATGGCCATCTCATCCGAGGCCTCGTAGGAGCCGAACGGCAGGTCGCCCACCAGCAGCGGCGTGTTACACCCGCGCCGCACGGCGGAGGCGAGCATGATCATCTCATCGGTCGAGACGGGGACCGTCGACGGATAACCAAGGACGGTCATGGCGCCGGAGTCTCCGACTAGCACGACGTCGACGCCCGCCTCCTGCGCGACCTGCGCCGACGGGTAGTCGTAGGCCGTGATCATCACGATCGCCTCGCCGAGCCGCTTCTTCTCGGCCAGGCGGGGCAGCGTCATGGGCAGGGGCGCCTCGAGACTGTGGGGTACGGGTGTACGCGGGGTTGCAGACATCGAACTGCCTCCTCTCACGCGGCGGTTGGCGCCGCTGTAAGCAGGGTCGCCACCTCGCGGTCGATGGTGATGATCTCGTTGTGCGCGCCGACGTGGACGACGCGCGGGTTGTAGTGGTCGAGTTCGTCGGGGTCGTAGGCGGCGTAGGAGATCACGATGATCGTGTCCCCGCGGTGCACGAGTCGGGCCGCGGCACCGTTGACCTTCATGTCGCCCGAGCCGGGTTCTCCGGCGATCGTGTACGTCTCGAAGCGGGCGCCGTTGTCCACGTCGACGACGGCCACCTGCTCGAACTCGCGGATATCGGCGGCTTGCAGGAGTTCGGGATCGATCGTGATCGACCCGACGTAGTGCAGGTCGCAGTCGGTCACGCTCGCCCGGTGGATCTT
The DNA here is from genome assembly GCA_045805545.1 of Solirubrobacteraceae bacterium. Lineage (GTDB taxonomy): Bacteria > Actinomycetota > Thermoleophilia > Solirubrobacterales > Solirubrobacteraceae > Palsa-465. Next base: position 5,614 of record JBJMLD010000145.1, read on the forward strand.
CGATTTCAGCATCGTGCGCTGCATCTCATGGTCTCCCGTTGTTCATGGCGCTGGCCGCGGCCCCTGCCGTGATCAGCCGGTGGTTGTCGATCAGTCGTGTCTCGCCGAGGCGCGCGGCTACGAGCGCCAGCACGTCGCCCTCGACCTGGGCCACGGGCGTCAGCGTGTCTGCCGACACGAGGGCCAGGTAGTCCGGCTCGATCTGCGCGGCTTCCAGCTCGGCGCGCGCCTCGGACAGGAGCGCGGCCGCCTCGCGCAGGCCGCGCGCCACGCCCGCGTCGATGGCGTCCAGCGCACGATGCAGCGCCAGCGCGCTGCGGCGCTCTTCGGGCGAGAGGTGGACGTTGCGGCTCGACATGGCCAGGCCGTCAGGCTCGCGTACGGTGTCGCAGACCTCGATCCGGATCGGCATGTTGAGATCGCGGACGAGGCGCTGAACCACCACTGCCTGTTGCGCATCCTTCTGGCCGAAGTACGCCACATCAGGGGCGACCATGTTGAACATCTTGGTCACGACCGTGGTCACGCCATCGAAGTGGCTGCGTCCGCGGTGCTCTCCCTCCAGCGGCTCGGTCAGCCCACCGACCGCGACCGTGGTCGAGAAGTCCGGGGGATACACCTCTTCGGTGGGCGGCGCAAACAGATAGTCGACGCCGATTTCCTGCGCCAGCGCGGCGTCGCGCGCCTCATCGCGCGGGTACACGGCGAGGTCCCCCCGGTCGTTGAACTGCGCCGGGTTGACGAACAGCCACACGACGACGACGTCGCACTGATCGCGGGCCTGTCGCATCAGCGACAGGTGGCCGTCGTGAAAAGCGCCCATGGTCGGGACCAGGCCAATCACGCGCCCGGCGCGCCGGTGCTCGGCGATCAGCGGCCGCAGCTCGTCGACTGTGCGGATCGTGATCATGCCGCCTGGGGCTCCTTGGCGTGGGCCGCGAGCTCCTGCGTCGCCGTCACCAGCGCCTCGAACAAGGGCAGCAGCTCGGGCGCGGCCTCGGCCACGGCCCGGCGCTGAGCCGCCACCGTGGCCTCGTCGCCGCGCGCCACCGGTCCGGTCAGGGCGCGCTGCGCACCGATCCGTGACCAGTTCTCGATGGTCGCGCGGACGAGGGGAACGAGCAGCTCACGCTCGACGCCGGCGGTCGCGGCTAGCCGCTCGGCCGTCGCCTCCAGCGTGATCAGGAAGTTCGAGGCCACCGACGCGGCCGCGTGGTACAGCGCGCGGTCCTCCTCCTCGACCTCGACCGGCACCATCCGCAGCGTCTGGGCCAGCCCCCGCGCCACCGACAGCGCGCGCGGCGTCGTCCCGGCCACGGCGGCGCCGGCGCCGGCGAACTGCGCGCCGTCGGGCGTCACGGTCATCAGCGGGTGTAGCGAGAAGGCCTCGTGCGGGAACAGGACATCGAGCCGGGTGGCGCCGGAGCAGTGGCCCACGATTGGGCCGCTGGTGGCACTCGGAAGTGCCGCGGCCGCGCGCGCAATCTCAGAATCCGGCACGCACAGCAGAACGGGCCGGTCCGTCGGAACAACGGGTTCGCGCTCTAGCGGCCCGAGTACGTCAAGCCCGGCGTCAGCGAACGCCTGCGCCAGCGCGTTGCCGAGACGGCCCCGACCAACGATCGTCAGGCTCGTACCCGCAGGGGGCTCGGAGGAGGAATCCCGTTCCAGTTCCCGCATTGGGAGATACCGGTCGGCTGTGAGTGGGGGTGATTTAGGTCTAGAAGATGGCCAGGTCCGTCCCGGCGAAGGTGACGGCCTCGTCAGGTATGGATGATACCCGGCTAAATGCCGACTAAGCGCCGGCCTCTGTGCGATCGATCACCCAACTGGGGGGTGGCCGCGCCTTCCCGCAGCATGCGAGAAAAATCGAGGCCGCCCCGGCGTGACCCGCCGCGCTGCCCCCCAGATCGTCCCCGCCGGCGTTTAGCATCGAGGTCTGTGAGGAGCGCCAGCGAGCGTCGCGATTTGCTGAAGGCGGTCTATGACGAGGCCCGCAACTGCACCCGCTGCGCGCTGCACCAGACGAGAACCACGGTCGTGTTCGGAGCGGGCAACGCGGACGCGGATCTGATGTTCATCGGCGAGGCGCCGGGGGCGAACGAGGACCGGCTGGGCCTGCCGTTCGTTGGCCAGGCGGGGAAGCTGCTCGACAAGCTGCTGGGCGAGATCGGGCTCGATCGCAAGGAGGCGTTTGTCGCGAACACCTTGAAATGCAGGCCCCCCGACAACCGCGATCCGCACCCGAACGAGATCGAGTCCTGCCAGGACTACCTACGCCGGCAGGTCGACCTGATCGAACCGATCGTGATCTGCACGCTTGGGAACTTCTCGACGAAGCTGTTGCGCGCCGATACGACCGGGATCTCCCGCCTGCACGGACAGGAGGAGCGGCTCATCATCGGCCACCGGGCCGTGCGGCTCTACCCGCTCTACCACCCGGCGGCCGCGCTCTACACGCCGTCCACGCTCGAGGCTTTGCGGGCGGACTTCCATCGCATCCCGGATCTGCTGGCGCTCGGCCCGCCGGAGCAGCCGCCGCCCATGCCGGAGCCGCCATCCCCGGAGCTCGAGGAACCCATCCCCGACATCGATCCGCGGGACCTGCTCGAGCGGGCCGCCGCGCCGCCGGGCCACCCCGAGCCGGAGCCGGCGGCGCAACTCGGGCTGTTCTGAGCGTCTACTCGCTGACGCGCTCGATCAGGAACGACACGCGGACATGCGCCCGCCACTCGGCGAGCTCCTCGCCGCGCAAGCCGACCGACACGACGTCCACCGCCTTGATGTTGCGCAGCGTGGCCTGAGCCTCGCCGAGCGCGGCCTTGACGGCGTCGTCCGAGCTGGTGCTCGAGCTGCCCACCAGCTCGATGATCTTCGTAACCGCCATCTGACCTCCGATCAGTTGGGAGGCCGTCGCGCTAACAACCGGCCCCTTGGAGTGCTCAGCCGACCCTAACCGCCCGTAGCCGAGTCCGGGCAACGCCTTCCAAAGACCGGCGTGAGAGGTACCCTTTCGGTAATCATGGAGGAGCAGGGGCTCTCGTTATCGGGCCGCGGGGCGGGCGCTGTACGTACGTTGGCAGCCCGCCTGGCGAGTCGTGACCGCGACCGCTTTGTCGGGCGCTCGGCCGAGCTGTGCTTCCTGGAGCGCTGCCTGGACGATGACCCGCCGGCGAGTGTCATCCTGATCCACGGTCCCGGCGGCATCGGGAAGAGCACCTTGCTGCGCGAGCTTGCCCGGCGCGCCGAGGTGCGCGGCTACGACACGTTCTTCGTCGAGGGGCGCGAGCTTCCGCCGATGCCGGACGCGCTCGAGGCCGTCCTCTCCGGCGCGCGCGAGAGCGAGCTCCCGCTGGTGTTGATCGACACCTACGAGCGAATGAGCGCGCTCGACGGATATCTTCGCCGTGGGCTGCTGCCTTCGCTGCCCGACCGCACCGTGGTCGTCATCGCCGGACGACGAGCACCTGATCCCGGGTGGTTCACCGGTGGCTGGGAGGGCGTCGCAACCGAGCTCGAGCTCGGCGGAATGGACTCCGGCGAAGCACTCAAGCTGCTGGCCGCGCACGGTCTCAGCGACGACCGGGCGCCAACCGTTGTCGACTGGGCCGATGGCTCGCCGCTGGCGTTGGCGCTTGCCGCCGACACCGCGGCGGCCGACGAGGCGTGGACCCCGGCCGTGGGAGCCGAGCGCCCGGAGATCGTGCGCTCGCTGATCCGGCGCCTGGCCGAGTCCGAGCTCGACACGGTGCGCCTGTCGGCGCTCGGCGTGGCCGCGATCGCCCGGGTCACGACGGTCGATCTACTGCGAGCCGTATTACCCGACAGCGACCCGGGGCTGGCCTATGAGCGGCTGCGCGCGCTCACGTTCACCGAGCCGCTCGGCGACGGGCTGACGCTGCACGAGCTGGTGCGCAAGGCCCTGCACGCCGACATGCGTCGGCGCGATCAGGAGCGCGAGCGTGAGCTGCGCCGGCGGATCGTCGACTACTTCTATGAGCAGGCGGCCGGCGGCGACCCGCTGCTGACGATCGAGATGGCGCACCTGATCGAGAACGCCGCGATCAGGTGGGGCTACGGCTGGGAGGGGAGCGTCGACTACCGAATCGACGACGTCCGGCCCGGCGACGCTGAACAGATCGCCGAGCTTCTTGAGGCGCGTGAGTTCGGTAAGTGGTGGCGCCTTAGCCGCCGGTTCTTCGCCGAATCGCCGGAGCGGGTGGCGATCGCGCGCGATGCCCACGATCGCTTGGTCGGCTATCTCGTGTGCATGACCCCGGCGACGGCGCCCGAATTCGCGCGCGAGGACCCGCTCGTCGGACCCTGGCTGGTCCACGCCCGGGCGGACGCGCGGCTAGGCGACTCCGTGCTGTGGCATGACTCGATCGACTTCACAGGCGACCGGCGCGGCCGCGTTCAGGCGATGCTCGGGATGGCCGGGGTGCTGCGCTCGGGCGCCGCCAATCCTCGCTTCGCCTACATGCCGATCAACCCGGCCAACGCGGACGCGCTCACGTTCGCCCGTGCCCTCGGTGCCGAGCATCTCAAGGAGCTCGACCTGGAGATGGGGCGACGTCGGATCGAGTGCCATCGGATCGACTACGGCCCGGGCGGCCTGCTGGCGGCACAGCGGGCGGTCGTCTATTCGGAGCTCGGGCTGCCTGCGCCTACGCCGGCCGAGGCCGTCCAATCCGGCATCGACTCCGAGGCGGTACGAGAAGCGCTGCGGAACTTCCGCGTGCCGCACGAGCTGGCGCGAAGCCCGCTGGCCAGCGGTGAGGGCCCGGAGGCGCGGGCAGAGTCGGTCCGCGCGCTGCTGCGCGATGCCGCCGAGCGCTCGTTCGGCGACAACGAGAACGAGAAGCTGCTCCAGCGCGTCCTGATCCGGGGCTACTTGGAGCCTGCGCCGAGCCACGAGCAGGCCGCGATCGACCTGTCGCTCAGCCGCGCTGCGTACTTCCGGCGGTTGCGCGCGGCGGCCGAGCGGGTGGCTGAATATCTGGCGTCCCGTTGATCGCTGACGCCTCCAGCGTGCCGGGCGAGGTGGCGGTCGGAGGCCGGCGCGGGTTTCTCAGTGCCATGCCGAAGGCCAGTACCGCGCCGACGACCTGAACGCCAAGCACCACGGCGGCAAAGGAAGCGGGATCGCGCGACGCGTTCAGCAGCAGAATCGGCTCGGCCACGGCCACGGCACCGATCACGAGCAGGAACCAGGCCCGTTTCTGCGCGAGCATGTACTGGATCGCCAGGTAGGTGCACGCGAGCACCGTGAACGCCAACCCGAGTACCAGCAACGAACTCGAGGCCAGCGTGCGATTGGACCCGAATGCGATCCGCAAGAGCGGTTTGGCGGCCACGGCGAAGATCAGCAGCACGGGTACGGCGCAGACGAGGATGATGCCCAGTGCGCGGAACAGAACGGGGCGTGTGTCCTTGCCCTCGGCGCGCCCGCGGGAGACCTCGGGGACGAGGTAGAGGCCGGCGCCGACTGCGACCCAGATCAGGACCTTGGCCGCGACCGCAGTGGCGGCATACGAGCTGGCCAGATCCTTGACGCCGCCCATCCGGTGCTTGGCCGCGATGATGTCGATGTTCTGAAGCACGGCGAACACGATCAGACCGCAGATCGGCACCCAGGAGCGGCGGACGTGCGTCCATAGCCCGAGCGCGGCGGACTCCACTCGCCCGCGCTCCAGCGGCTCGCCGGTGACCTGCTCGACGTGGCGCCGCAGCGCGACAGCGCAATAGATACACATGGCGATGAACGACAGCGGCGTGCCCAAGTAGGCACCCGTCACGCCGAGCCCGGCCGCCGCCAGCGCGGCACCGGCGATGAGCCGGCTGCCCTGCTCGAAGATCAGGCTGAGTCCGACCGCTTTGTAGTCGCCGATGCCCTGCAGGGCGCCACGCAGGATCGACAGCTCGAGCCATAGGCAGCCCGCCGGCAGACCGATGGCAGCGGCCCACGGGTCGTGCTTGACGCCGACCGCATCCGCGATCGGCTGACGCAGCACAACCGAGATCACGGTCAGCGCGAGCGTGAAGTAGACCATCGTCGTGGTCCACCGCCGAAGCGTGGCGATCAGCCCCGGCCCTACGCCCAGGTGACCGAGCACGCCTTCCCGTGCCGTGGCGAGCTGGATGGCCTGCCCGGCCACAGACAGGATCAGGAAGTAGCTGATCAGCGCTGCCAGCGAGCCGTAGTCGGACAGCAGCCGCGCGAAGACGACCGTCGAGCCCAGCGCAATGACGTTGTTGGCGATCATCGCCGCGGCAAGACCGGCCGCCTTGGCCGTGTCGGAGCCGCGTAGATTTCTGAGCTGCGGCTCGTATGTGCGCCTCAGCGCGGCGATGCGGCCGCCGGAGGGCTTGGTCGCAGGGGCGGGCATTAGCCCGCTGACGGTACCGAACCGAGCACTCGGGAGCACGTGACGCAAGCCCGGGCCCGACCGAAGCGAGGCTACAGTGTCGCCCCAGAGATGCCGCAGACGAACCGGCCGCGCCGGCTTCAGTCCAACGCCGCCGCCGAGACCGAGGCGATCGGCGCCGAGATCGCAGCGGGACTGCGAGCGGGCGACGTGGTGCTTGTGGAGGGCGAGCTGGGCACCGGCAAGACGACCTTCGTGCGCGGAGCGAGTCGGGCCCTCGGCGTCAGGTCCATCGTAAGTAGCCCGACGTTCACGATCGGCCAGCGCTATCCGGCGCCGGTCCCGGTCGCGCATGTAGACCTGTTTCGCGTCGCCGATCTCGGTAGCGAGGATCCGGATCTGCTCGAGGACTATCTGCGCCCGGACACGATCTCGTTCGTGGAGTGGCCGCAGGGCGCGGAACACGCAGTAGCCGCGCTGGCGCGCCCGGCAGCGCGCGTGAGGCTTCAGCATGCCGGCGGCGACCGCCGGATCGTCGAGATCACATGAGGATCCTGGGCTTCGACACGGCGACCCGGGCAACGGCGGTCGCGATCTGGGACACCGGCGGCGAGGTCGAGTTCGAAGGCCGTGACGATCCTGTGCCCGGTGAGCGCCCGCACCATGCCACACGCCTGTTGCCCCTGATCGCCGAGCAACTCGAGCGGGCCGGCGCGGGATGGCAGGACGTCGATCGCATAGCCGTCGGTGTCGGACCGGGCACGTTCACCGGGCTGCGGATCGGCCTGGCCACAGCTCGAGCGCTGGCGCGGGCGCGCGCCTTGCCGCTCATCGGCGTCTCAACGCTCGAGTCGCTTGCGTTCGGGGCCGCCAGCGGCTCGGACTCGGATGCCGTCCTCGCCGTAATCGACGCCCGCCGCGGGGAGGTGTTCGCGGCCGCCTTCACCCCGAGTCTGGATCCCTTGCTCGAGCCGAGCGCGCTGCGCCCCGAGGCGCTGGCGGACCGCGTCGCCGGGCTCGGCAAAAGCGTGCTGGCAGTGGGAGACGGCGCGATAGAATTCAGGGCTGTCCTGGAGCGCTCGGGAGCCCAGGTCCCCGAGGATCGAGCAGCCATCCACCGGGTGTCCGCGATCAACCACTGCCGCTTGGCCAGCGGCAAACCCGAGAGCCTCCCCGATCAGATCCTGCCTGACTACCTCCGCCTTCCGGACGCCGAGATAGCCCGGCGAACCGCCCAACAAAAGTGACAGCCACCCAGATCAGAATCCGCTCGCTCACCTACGCCGATCTCCCGCAGGTGATCGCGATCGAGCGGCGCTCGTTTCCGACGCCCTGGTCGCTGGCCATGTTCGTGCTCGAGCTGTCAAAGCCCTCGGGCGTATGCCTGGCCGCGGTCGAGAACGGCGCCGTCGTCGGCTACCTCGTTTGCTCCAAGTACGACCGGGTGTGGCATCTGATGAACATCGCCGTGGATCCCACTCTGCGAAACCGCGGCCTAGGTCGCCGGCTCCTGGAGGCGTTGTTCGACCGCGCCGGCCAGCATGAGTCCTACACGCTCGAGGTCCGCACCTCGAACGCGCCGGCGATCGCGTTGTACGAGCAGTACGGCTTTCGCTCGGCCGGCACGCGCCCGCGCTACTACCAGGACACGGGCGAGGACGCCATGATCATGTGGCGCACCGCGGAGCTGACCTCGACGTCGAGCGCCGGCTAACGGGAGATGATCCTCGCGCTGGAGACGAGCTGCGATGACACCTGCGCAGCAGTGGTCAGCTCCGAGGGGGAAATCCGCGCCAACGTCATCTCCTCCCAGGGCGTGCACGACCTCTACGGCGGTGTCGTGCCCGAGATCGCCTCCCGCCACCACCTGGAGCTGATCGGCGCCGTCGTCGACGACGCGCTGGCCAACGCGAGCACGACTCTGGAGGAGATCGAGCTCGTCGCCGCCACGCGCGGCCCCGGACTGGTTTCAGCCCTGCTGGTCGGGCTCTCGACCGCGAAGGCGCTGGCCGCGGCGTACGAGCTGCCGCTGGCCGCGGTCGACCATCTACACGGACACGTCGCGGCGAGCTTCCTGTCTCCGGCGCCGTTCGAGCCGCCCTTTCTCGGTCTGATCGCCAGCGGCGGCCACACGCTGCTGGCGTATGTGCGCGACCACGGTCCATCCTTCGAGGTCCTCGGGCAGACCCTCGACGACGCCGCCGGCGAGGCCTTCGACAAGGGTGCCCGACTGCTCGGCCTCGGCTATCCGGGTGGTCCGGCACTCGAGCAGCTGGCCCGCGACGGCGATCCGCAGGCGTTCGCGTTTCCGATCGCGGCACGGGTCGCCGGCCTCGATTTCTCCTTCGCCGGCCTGAAGACGGCGCTGCTCTACCGCGTCCGAGAGCTCGAGCCGGCGGAGCTCGAGCGACGGCGCGCCGACTTGGCGGCGTCCTACCAGCACGCGATCGTCGAGGCGCTGACCCTTCGCGTGGAGCGAGGCCTGGCACAGACCGGCCTGCATCGGCTGGCCATCGGCGGCGGGGTGGCGGCGAACGGACCGCTGCGCGAGCGCCTGGCCGCGCTTGATGTCGAGCTCGATGTACCGCCCCGCCAGCTCTGCACCGACAACGCGGCGATGATCGCCAGCGCGGCACGCTTTGTCCCGGCGGCGCCATACCCGCGGTACCTGGGACTGGACGTGTACGCAACCGGCGAGCGGGCGCTGGTGGCGTGACCGGGCCAGTCGTGCTCTACGGCCGCGAAGGCTGCTGCCTCTGCGACGAGGCCCGCACGTTGTTGCTGCGGGCTCGCGAGCGGTTCTCCTTCGAGCTCGTGGAGCGGGACATCGAGGCCGACGAGGCGCTCCTGCGCAAGTACCTCGAGCGGATCCCCGTGGTCGAAATCGATGGTGTCGAGCGCTTCGAATTGATCATCGACGAGGCCGAGCTGTTCGACGCTTTGGCCCAGGTCCAGTCGCGCGTGCCGCATCAGTAGAGTGAGACGGGGATGAGCTATACGGTCGGCCGCGGTACCGAAAATGCTCAGTCGGACGTCGAGAGGCCAGGGGAGAAACTCTCGCTCGGCGTCGCGGCTAGGCTGTCGCGCTACCTGCAGGTGCTCACGCAGGCACGGAAGATGGGCAAGAACACGATCTCCTCCCAGGAGCTCGCCGACTACACGCACGTGAACTCGACTCAGATCCGGCGCGACCTGTCCGGGTTCGGGAAGTTCGGCAAGCGCGGCGTCGGCTACAACGTCGAGTCGCTCGTCACCCAGATCCGCAAGATCCTTCGCACGTCCGGCCAGCACAACATCGCGTTGTTCGGCGCTGGCCACCTGGGCATGGCGATCGCCACCTCGGACATCTTCGCCGACCACGGCTTCCGCGTCGTGGCCATGTTCGACGTCGACCAGGAAAGGGTCGGCACGCAGATCGGCACCCTGACGGTGCGCCACAACTCGGAGCTGCGACAGGTGATCGAGGAGGAGGACATCGTCGTGGCCGTCCTCGCCGTGCCCTCATCCGCGGCGCAGGTGCTGGCCGATGAGCTCGTCGACGCCGGCGTCAAGATCATCTTCAACTACTCCGATGCTCTGCTTCAGGTGCCGCCCGAGGTGACCGTGCACACCTCGAGTCCCGCGGTCGATCTTCTCTACGCGCTGTACTTCTACCTGACGTAACCCTCTAGGCCCGCCGTGGACCTCGACCTGGACAGTGCGCACGAAGCGTTCGACCGTTCGACCGATTTCACGGTCGGGATCGAAGAGGAGTTTGCGCTGCTCGATCCTCGAGACCTCGGCCTGGTGCCGCGATTCCAGGAGCTCGAGAAGGCCGCCGCGGCGGACCGCGTCCTGGCTGAGTCGATTGCCGGCGAGCTGATCTCCTCCGAGCTCGAGATCCGCTCCGGGCGCAGCGAGGATCTGGCCGCTGCCTTCGTCGCCCAGCGAGACCGGCGCCGCCGGCTGTTCGCCCTCGCCGAGGCTCACGGCGTCACGCTCGGGGCGGCGGGCACGCACCCTTGGTCGGACTACCGCGAGCAGCACATCATCGAGACCGAGCACTACCGTCGCGTCGAGGAGGGACTCAAGTGGGTCGCGTGGCGCAACAACGCGTTCTCGCTTCATGTCCACGTCGGCATGCACGGCGCCGACCGCGCAGTGCACGTATGCGACCGCCTGCGTCCCGTGCTGCCGCTGCTGCTGGCCGTTTCGGCCTCGTCGCCGTTCCTCGACGGCCGTGACTCGGGACTGCACAGTGCTCGCACTCAGATCTTCACGCGCAACTTCCCGCGCTGTGGCGTGCCGGATGCGTTCGGTTCCTGGAAAGCGTTTGCGCAGTACATCGACTTCCTCGTCCGCACGAACTCGATCGTCGAGTACACACAGGTTTGGTGGTCGGTCCGGCCGCACTTCGCCTTCGGCACGGTGGAGGTGCGGATCTGCGACGCGCAGCCGACAGCGAACGAGTCCGAGGGCCTGGCCGCGCTGATCGTGGCCTGCGTAGCACAGGCGGCCAGGGACGTCGATGCCGGGGTCCCGTTCATCGATCTGCCGGGCCGCATGATCGAGGAGAACCTCTGGCGCGCGATCCGCTACGGCCTCGACGGCGAGCTGCTCGACCTGGAGCGGGGCGAGACCTATCCGGCCCAGGAGACGGTCGAGCGCCTGCTCAAATGGACCGCACCCGCGCGCGCTGAGCTGGGCATCGATGTGTCGCTGCCGTCGCAGAACTCCGCCCAGCGGCAACGGCGGATGATCGAGAAGGGAGTGGGCATGCGTGAGATCTACACCTCGCTCGTCGGCCAGACGCGGGATACGTATGCTGGGGTCGTGGGAAGCACTGCAGAGGTGAGCCGATGAGCGCTGCTGGAGAATCCGCGGGCGGTCAGCCGTCCGAGGAGGAGTTGCGGGCCGCGTACGAGGCGGAGATCAAGAAGATCCGCGTCGAGCACGTCCTGCTCGAGAACATCGTGACGTTGGTCAATCTCGGGATGCGCCGAACCGGCATCTCGCCGGGCACCGAGCCAGAGCGCGATCTCGGACAGGTCAAGCTGGCCATCGAGTCGATCCGGCGGCTGCTGCCGCTGCTCGAACCGGTGGCCCCGTCCCAGGTCGGGCCGATTCGCGATGCCCTGTCCCAGCTGCAGCTGGCTTTCGTCAAGATCGGCGGGCAGGCGCCGGCCGAAGCCGGCGAGGCGCCGTCGGCCGGTGGGTCGCCGCCGGCCGGTGGGGCGCCCCCGCCGAGTGGTCCGCCAGCTCGGGATGAGCCGCCCAAGGGCAGCGAATCGGATCCGGGAGGCCCGGCGCAGCGCAGCGGCCGACTCTGGGTCCCCGGTCAATAGCTTTCCCGGGCCGACCTTCGCTCGTCCAGCGCGGCTGATCGCCATCGTCGCAGGGACTTTGCAGACCAACACGTACCGCGGTCCGTAGTTGCTACTGATCAGTAAGTACGTGTTCCGACGATCACAGAAGCAAAACCCCAGCGATTGGCGCTGGGACTGGAACTAGCGCGTTGCTCCACCGGCTGCGGATCAGCCGGTTACGGAATCGGAGAACGCACAAGGAGGTGCCATGAGGCGCAGGACCAGACGGACCATTTTGGCGGCGGCGCTGATCGGCGCCCTTGCCGTCGGCGGCGCGGCCTTTACCGCGTCCAACACGTTCTCGGGGCCAAGTGTCGCCGGCTACGGGAATGAGAGCATCACTGGCGCGAGCGTGACCAACACCCATTACGTCTTGAGTGCCGACGGCACCAAGATCGACGAGGTGGACCTCACATTCGCCGAGGATCACGTGGGCGACACGGTCAAGGCCGGCTTCGGTGCGGCCAGCTCGTCACCGTCGCTGACCATCACCTGCACACCAGCGGACAACTCTGGTGCGGCTCCGTACACGGCGAAGTGCGGAGACCACACGTCGACGCCACTTGGCGTGACGAACGATGACACCAATGCCGGCGAATTTGCCTTGTCGGTTAGCCAGTAAGCACAGTAGGTCTGGCTCCGGGGGGAGTGGCGGCGCCTTGCCGCCCTCCTCCCGACCGCTTTTAACGGACCAGCAGGAATGACCGCTCGTGAAGAGAATGCGATTGCGCTCCGGGCTCATCACGTTCGCGTTGCTGCTGACGGCGGCGCTGGGCTGGCTGTACCTGGCGCCCACGCAAATCGGCGGACCGACCGCCTATGTCATCACCCACGGGACGAGCATGGAGCCGCGTTTCCATACCGGCGATCTGGCGCTTGTCCGGCCCGCCGACCACTACAGGGTCGGCGACGTCACGGCCTACCACAGCAAGCTCTTGCATGTGGTCGTGCTGCATCGGATCATCGCGATCAGGGGCGGCCGCTACGTCTTCAAGGGAGACAACAACACTTTCGTCGACCCCGGTGCGGTGGGTCGATCAGCCCTGATCGGCGTGCTGTGGCTGCGTGTTCCGCATGGAGGGTGGTTGATCCGCTTCGTGGATTCACCCCCGGTCGCCGCCGGTATCGTCGCGCTCGCCGCCCTGCTGGTCCTGTTCGTCGGGGGCGAGCGCAGGCGCCGTAGGCGACGCCGGCCCGCTGCTCAACAACCTTCGGCCATGTCGAGACGAGACCTCCCCACGCTGAATTACCGCGCGCTTCTCGTCGTCGCGGTCGCACTGAGCGCGACGTTCCTGGGCATCGGGGTGTGGGCGGTCTCCCGGCCGGCCAGCAAACCGGCGACGGCAAAGCTCCACTTCAACCAGCAAGCGACCTTTGGCTACGGCGGGAGCGTGGCTCCCGGGTTCGTCTATCCGAGTGGCGTCGTCCGCAGCGGCGACCCGATCTTCCTCTCGCTGGTTCGCCGGATACACGTCGACATCGCCTACCGCGTGAGCGGCGTTTCGGGCATCCACGTGCTTGGCTCGTGGAGTCCCGTGCTTCTCCTGAGCGGGCCAAGTGGGTGGCACCGGACGATTCCGATTGGGTCTCGGGAACGCTTCAGGAACGCGCGCGCGAGAACGTCGCTCATGTTGGATCTCACCTACCTGCGGTCGCTGGTGGCGCGCGTCGGGGCGCTGACTCACCTCCCTGGCGCCAGCTACACAATCGGGATCGGGGCGAACGTCCACATCGTCGGGAAAGTCGCCGGGAGTCCCGTCGACACCCGGTTCCAGCCGGCGCTCAATCTGCAATTCACTCCTCAGCAGCTCCAGGTGATCGGCGCTACCGGCGGCGGGGCGAAGAGCCTGCTGAGCACGACGAGCACCGGGACGGTGATCGCTTCCGTGAACGTCTCGAACGCTGTGAGCGCTTTCGGCGTTGGCGTTCAGGTGAGCACGCTCCGATGGATCGCTGGCCTTGGCTTCGTCCTCGCCGGTGCCTGCGCGATGCTCCTTCTAGCGCTCACCAGAGCGGACGGCCCGCGCGAGGAACTGACTCGGATCCACGCGAAGTACGGGCACCTGATCGTCCCCGTCGTGGCGACGGACGATGCCCTCAGTTGGGTGCCGTTCGATGTCCCCAGTGTCGAGGCTCTGGTACGGGTCGCGGAGGCCGGAGGAAGGGTCATCCTCCACCACCAGGATGGGTTCATCGACACCTTGCTGGTTCAAGACGATTCGGCCGTCTACCGCTACCAGATCCAGACACCGATCAAATGGGGAGGCTGGTCCGCCCCGACTGAGCAGGCAGGGCCGGGCGCGGGTGGCGCGACCGGGACGAACGGTGTCGCGCATGTCAATCCTGGGGCGGACAGCAACGGTGCGGCGGACAGCAACGGCGCGACGCCCGATGCGGACGCCGCTGCGGCGTGAGGGCAGCCTCCACGAGCCAACCGAGCCGGGATCGCTACGTTTCCCCTGAGCGCACGCTAGACTCCGCCGCCGTTTGATTTCGGGCCTCGGCCGTGACACGGCCGGTGGCCCTTTCCCATTGTTTGGCCGCGCTTTGTAGCGCGCTGTGTAAGAGCTTCCCCGGAGGACTTCCTTGTCTAGCTTCCTGACGCACCATGGCGTCGTGGTCGCGCTCGTGTGTGCGGCAGCCGCGATCGTGTATGGCGCCGTCACATCTCGATCACTACTCGCCCTCTCGCCGGGCAACGAGCGCATGCGCCAGATCTCCGCGGCCGTGCAGGAAGGCGCCCGCGCCTACCTGAACCGGCAGTACGCGACGATCGCCGGTGTCGGGGTGATCCTGTTCATCGTCCTGATCCCGGTCCAGAACATCCGGGTCGCGATCGGCTTTGCCATCGGCGGCCTGTTCTCGGCCGCCGCCGGTTACATCGGCATGAACGTGTCGGTGCGTGCCAACGCGCGCGTCGCCGAATCCGCCCGCGGCGGCATCGGTCCGGCCTTGTCGGTGGCCTTCCGCGGCGGCGCCGTGACCGGCATGCTCGTCGTCGGCCTTGCGCTGATTGGCGTCGCCGGCTACTACGGCATCCTCACGGCAATCGCCGGCGAGAGCCCGCGCCACGCCGTCGACGCGCTGATCGGGCTCGGGTTCGGCGGCTCGCTCATCTCCGTCTTTGCCCGTCTCGGCGGCGGCATCTTCACCAAGGCGGCAGATGTCGGCGCCGACCTGGTGGGCAAGATCGAGGCCGGAATCCCTGAGGACGACCCGCGCAACCCGGCCGTCATCGCCGACAACGTGGGGGACAACGTCGGCGACTGCGCCGGGATGGCCGCCGACCTGTTCGAGACCTACGCGGTCACGGCGGTCGCCGTGATGCTGCTCGGCGTCCTCTTGTTCCACCAGTCCACCGAGGTCGCGCTCTACCCGTTGGTGCTCGGCGGTCTGTCGATCATTGCTTCGATCATCGGCACCTACGCGGTCCGCTCGAGGGCCGGCAACGTCGAGCGAGCGCTCTACCAGGGGCTGATCGTCTCTGGACTACTGGCCGCCCTGGCCTTCCTGCCCATCACCTACTGGATGATGCGCGACGTCAGCCTCAAGGTGGGCGCCACGCCCCACTGGTGGAAGTTCTACCTCTGCTCGCTCATCGGCATCGCCGTCACGGCATGCCTGTTCGTGATCACCGACTACTTCACCTCGACGCGGTTCTTCCCGGTGAAGAGCACGGCTCGTGCGTCGCAAACCGGCCACGCCACCAACATCATCCAGGGCCTGGCCGAGGGCTTTCAGTCGACGGCGCCGCCGGCGATCGTGATCGCGCTCGGCATCCTCGGCTCGTGGAAGCTCGCCGGTGGCGGTTCGCAGGGCATCTACGGCATCGGCGTCGCCGTGATGGCCCAGCTGTCGTTGACCGGGCTGATCGTCGCGCTGGATGCCTTCGGCCCGATCACCGACAACGCGGGCGGGATCGCCGAGATGGCTGATCTGCCTGAGGAGGTCCGCAACGTCACCGACCCGCTCGACGCCGTCGGCAACACGACCAAGGCCGTCACGAAGGGGTACGCGATCGGCTCCGCGGCGCTGGCCGCGCTAGTCCTCTTCAACGCGTTCGAGCGCGAGCTGAGCGATAAGGGCAAGATCGTCTCGTTCTCGATCGGCAACCCCGCCGTGCTGATCGGCATGCTGATCGGCGGCATGATGGTCTATTTGTTCGTGTCCCTGGCGATGCAGTCCGTCGGACGCGCTGGCGGCGCGGTCGTCGAGGAAGTCCGACGCCAGTTCCGGGAGAAGCCAGGCATCATGGAGGGGACCGAGGAGCCGGAGTACGGCACCGCCGTCAGCCTGGTGACCCGGGCGGCACAGCGCGAGATGATCCTCCCGTCGCTGATCCCGATCGTGATCACGTTCATCATCGGTCTGATCAGCATCGAGGCCCTGGGTGGGCTGCTGATCGGGGTGATCGTCGTCGGCCTGTTCGTGGCCATCTCGATGACCTCCGGCGGTGGCGCGTGGGACAACGCCAAGAAGCTGATCGAGGATGGCGCCTACGGCGGCAAGGGCTCCGAGGCTCACGCGGCTGCGGTCACCGGTGACACGGTCGGCGATCCGTACAAGGACACCGCTGGGCCGGCGATCAACCCGATGATCAAGGTCGCGAATATCGTCGCCCTGTTGATCATCCCGATAATCACCTAGTCGCTCCGGCGGTGCCCCTCTCAGGGGACCGGCTACGCTGGTGGCTGTGTGGTCCGCATTCAAGGGTCACGCGAGTCCCCTGAGAGGCGCAGCCGCCTGTGCAGCCGCGGCGAGCATCGGCCTGATTGGGCTCCTTAGCGCTTGCGGGTCGTCCAGCTCGGGTTCTCACGCACCCGCCGCCGCGAGGCCCGCTGCGCCACCCGTGTGCCGGCCGGCGGCGCGGGGGTTGGTCGCGACGGCAGTGTCGGTGCCCGTCGCGGGTGTGACCGCGGTGGTGGGGGAGGGGAGCAACGCGCAGCCGGAGTGCCGGTTCAGCGCTCGGTTGACATCGAGGCAACGGGTCAAGGTGGTCGCGAACGTCGACTCCGCGCCGCAGGCCTATTTTCGGCTCGAGCGGACGATTGTCGAGGCGGGGCAGCAGTTCGGGGCGGTGCGGACGTTTGCGGCGCCAGTGCACGTGCCGCACCTCGGGCTCGACGCGTCGTGGTTCCCCGACCAGGACCAGCTGATGACCACCGACGGACACCGGCTGATCACGGTGACGGTGAGCTGGCGAGCCGTCAAAGCCCGGCGTCGGATTTCGCTGGCCGCCGCGGTCGCGCGGCGCTATCTCGGCAAGCTCGACCCGAAGGCCGCCGACCCGGCTGGAAGCTGAGCGGCAGCCGATAGGCTCGAAGCCAAGTCAATGTCGCTCTCCGTTCAGCTCGGGCTGGTGCTGGCGCTGCTGACCGCGTTCGGCTCGGTGGCCGGCTTCCTTTACAAGTTCCGCGGCGCTCGGGATGCGCCCGAGGTCGACATGAGGCATCCCGTCCGCAGCTCGGTGCAGCTGTTCCGCTCCCCGCTGTACGCGCTCGGGATCGTGATCGCGATGGGCTCCTGGGGGCTTCACGTCGGGGCGCTCTCGCTGGCGCCGATCTCGCTCGTTCAGTCGGTGATCGCCGGAGGCTTGGTGCTGCTCACGGTCGTCGCCGATCGGTTGTTTGGGATCGCCGTGACCCGGCGGGAGTGGATCGGGGTGGGCCTGACCGCGGCGGGGCTGGCCTTCCTGGCCGCCACGCTCGACGGCGGCGGCCAGAGCGCCCACTCGCACTACCACGCCGGCACGCTGGCCGCCTACGTCGGCGCGCTCGCGGCGGCGGGCATTCTGCTCGCCTGGTGGCGGCCGGGAAATCGCTGGCCGGGTCGCGCCACCGTGCTGGCTGTCTCGGCCGGACTCCTGTGGGCGGCTTCCGACACCTCGATCAAGGCGCTCAGCTCGCACCTGGGGCATCTCGGCTTTGGAGTGCTCGTGCATCCGCTCGCCCTGGTCATCCTGCTCGCCTCGCTGGCCGGGCTGCTGGTCTCGGCGCGGAGCCTCCAGCTCGGGGAGGCCGTGCCCGTGATCGCCGTCACGAGCGCCGCCGCCAACCTGACCACGATCGCGGCTGGCCCGGTCGTGTTTGCCGAGCCGCTCCCGCCGGGCACGCTCGATCTGGTGATCCGGATGCTGGCTTTCGCGCTCGTAATTGTCGCCGCCGCGCTGACGCCGCCGCCGCTACGTCCTGTGACCTCCGCGTCCAGCCCGAACCCTTAGAGTGCACGCGCGATGTTCATCCTGATCGTTGGTTCCGGTCGAGTCGGCTCCGCGGTGGCCAAGCGGGCGCTCGCCGCTGGACACGAGGTGTCCGTCATGGACAGCGATCCGCTCTCGCATGAGCGTCTGGATAAGGACCAGACGACGACGTGGGAGGACTCTGGCGGCCGCTTCACGGTCGGGACGGCACTGGAGATCGACGGGCTCATCGAGGCGGGCATCGAGGAGGCCGACGTGTTCCTGGCCGCCACGCGTGGCGACAACACGAACCTGGTCATCGCGCAGATCGCGCAGCGCCGGTTCAAGGTCCCGCGCGTCGTGGTGAGGGTCGCCGATCCTGGCCGCGCCGGCTGGTACGCCGAGCAAGGCCTGCTCACGATCTGCCCGACGCAGGTGGCGATCGACCAGGCCGAGAGTCTGGTGCTGGCGCCATGAGGAGGTCAGCGGCACCGTGTACGTGATCATCGCCGGCGCCGGCAAGGTTGGTTGGAACCTGGCCCGCGAGCTCATCGCCAAGGATCGCGAGGTCACGCTGATCGAGTCCGATCACAGCCGCTACCGGGTGGTGGAGGAAGAGCTCGAGCACGCCGTGCAGTACGGGGACGCCACCGAGCTGTGGGTGCTCGAGCGGGCGGGGATCGGGCGCGCCGACCTGGTCATCGCGGTGACCGGCGACGACGAGGACAACATCCTCATCTGCCAGGTGGCCAAAGAGAAGTACGGCTGCCAGCGGATCGTCGCCCGAGTCAACAACCCGCGCAACCTTCAGCATTTCAAGCTGCTCGGGATCCAGCCCGCCGTGAGCGCGACCGACTTGATCCTCCGTCTGATCGAGCACGAGGTCCCCGAGTACGGCCTCGTGCAGCTGCTCGCGCTGGAGGAGGAGCACCTCGAGATCATCGAGCTCGAGGTGGGGGATGGCTCGCCCGCGGCGGGCCGGCGCGTTCAGGATGTCCCTTTGCCCGATGGCTCGCTGATCATCTCCGTGCTGCGCAGCGGAACTGGCTTCGTGCCCAAGGCTGACTCGATTATCGAGGCGGGCGATCAGGTCCTGCTGATCCTCGATCCCGGCCTCGAGGGCGATATCACGCCGCAGTTCGCCCCCAACGGCGCCGGTTTCTGAGATCGCCGTGGCCGATCGTCACGTCGATTACGCGCTCATCGGTGGTGGCCTTGCCGCCGGGAACTGCGCCCGCTGGTTGCGCGAGTCGGGCGCCGACGGGTCGATCCTCTTGATCGGCCGCGAGCCCGATCTGCCGTATAACCGGCCGCCGTGCTCGAAGGGGTACCTGCGCCGCGAGGAATCGCGCGAGGACGCGCTGTTCCGCCCTGCTGACTGGTACGAGGAGCAGCAGGTCGAGGCGCTGACCCGCACCTCGGTGACCAAGCTCGACCCGGCCCAGCGAACGCTCAAGCTCTCCGGTGGTCAGGAGATCAGCTTTGACAAGGCGCTGCTGGCCACCGGCGCGAATGTCCGGCGGCTGAACGTCCCCGGCTGCGAGTTCGACGGCATCCATTACCTGCGCACGTTCGGCAACAGCGATGCGATTCGCCAGGACGCCAGCGGCAAGCGCGTCGTGTTGGTGGGTGGCTCCTACATCGCCAGCGAGGTCGCAGCGTCGCTGGCCGTTCTCGGCAGCACGTGCACGATGGTGATGATGGAGGACAAGCCGCTCAGCCGGCACTTCGGGGAGCAGGCGGGGCAGTTCTTCCAGTCGCGCCTGGAGGAGCACGGAGTGACTGTGCACGGCGCCGACGAGCTCGATCATTTCGAGGGCGCCGACGGGCGCATCACGCGCGTGGTCACGAAGAACGGGCTGGAGCTGGAGGCCGATGTGGTCGTCGTCGGCGCCGGTGTGATGCCCGACGTCACGCTCGCCCGCGGCGCTGGGCTCGAGCTGGGCGAGTACGGTGGCGTGCTCGTCGACTCCCGCCTGCAGACCCCGGCCGAAGGCATCTACGCCGCCGGCGACCTCGCCGAGTACGAAAGCGTCATCCACGAGGGCCGGCGGGTCCGCGTCGAGCACTGGGACGTCGCTTTCAATCACGGCAAGACCGCCGCGCTCAACATGCTCGGGCGGGACCAGCCGTACGACGCGATTCCCTATTTCTTCTCCGACCTGGCCGACTGGGTGTCGCTGGAGTACGTCGGGCCGGCCAACGAATGGGATCAAGAAGTCGTCCGCGGCTCGCTCGACGAAGGCGAGTTCAGCATCTGGTATCTCCGCCAGGGTCGCGTGGCCGCGGCGCTTTCGATCGGCCGCTCAGACGACCTGGAGCACGCCCGCCGAATGATCGCCGGCCACACCGAGCTGGGCGACCGCGCCTCGGAGCTCGGCGAGTTGTCGAGCGACCTCGGCGCGCTGTAGCCGTCGCGCAGCGGCGGACGCGCCGTCTAAGTGCCCGGCTCGTCGTTCTCGCCCGTGGGCGGCGGCGTCGGCGGCTCGCCGCGCCGGCGCTGCGCGCCACCCGGGAGCCGATCCACGAGACGCCCGAAGCGGTCGATGGCTCCCTCGAGCGGCGTCGCCATCTCCAGCGCCCGCTCAAACGCCGGGAGCACGGCGATCAGCTCCGAGCCGGTCTCGACCACGAGCGCCGCGCGGTCGACGATCTCCCCGCCACGCTCATCGATGCGATTCCCGAGCTCCTGTATTCCGTCGCCCATCTCGATCAGCTCGGCCGCCCGGCTGTCGAGCCGTTCTCCCAGCAACATGATCGCCTCGGCCCGTCGATCGAGCCGCTCGCCGAGGGCCATGATCGCTCCTGCTCGCCGATCGAGCCGCTCGGCGATGGCCAGCACCTCGTGACCGATCTGCGCTATCTCCTCGCCGAGCTCGAGCACGCGGTCCAACTGCCGGGGCGCCGCGCGCGCCAATCGCGCCACCGCGCCGAGGTCCGTGAGCAACCGGTTGACCGTCGCCTGCGGGGACTCGATCGGGATTCCTAGGACGCGCACAGTTGGCCTCCGTCAGAGCCGGACGAGAGATGGGGATGGGCGCAAGCCGTTAACGGAAAGCTGCGGGGCAAGGACTCGAACCTTGAATTCCAGGGCCAGAACCTGGCGAGTTGCCGATTACTCCACCCCGCAGGAGCTCGATAGCCGGTCTCCCAGAGTGTCGATCTCAGGGGCTACCAACGCCGCGAGTATAGCCCCGCAATCCGGGGGGTCGGTCCGACGCGTATGGGAAACAGCGCCAATAACGTAGGTCAGCGACGGCCCGTTGAGGCGCTTGCATGCGCTATTGGCGCTATCCGCCAAAAGTGCATGCAAGCGGTCCGGGAGGCCGGCGCTCGCATACGTTCTTGGCGCCAGCCGGCGGGCTGAACGCGCGGCAGCGCGAAATCCTCTCGCCACCGCCGGCTATGCGGCCGGGATGTCCATGGGCGTCGCCGGCTTGGGCCCGGGCAGGACCGACAAATCGATGGTCGTGAACGCCGCGACCACGCTTGGGTCGAACTGGCGCCCGGACTGGTGCTTGATCTCGGTCAGGGCGCGGTCGAGGTCCCAGGCGGCCTTGTAGGGCCGCTCGTGGGTGAGGGCGTCGAACACGTCGGCGACGGCGGTGATGCGCCCGGCCAGCGGGATGTCCTCGCCGGCGAGGCCGACGAGATAGCCGCTCCCATCCCAGTGCTCGTGGTGGGTGCGGGCGATCTCGGCCGCCGCGCGGAGGACCGGGGAGCGGGCCTGGCCGAGGATGCGGGCGCCGATCTCGACGTGGCGCATCATCGTCGTGCGCTCCGGTGGCGTGAGGCGGCCGGGCTTGAGGAGGATCCGGTCAGAGATGCCGACCTTGCCCACGTCGTGCAGCAGCGCGGCGTCCTGGATGGTGGAGACGAACTGCTCCGGGAGGTCGAGGGCTTGGGCGATGAGCGCCGCCATCATGCCGACGCGCTGGGTGTGGTTGGCGGTGGCGTAGTCGTGATACTCGGCCATCGTGGCCAGCACGACGAGGCTCTCCAGGCGGGCCTGCTCCAGCTGCACGGTGCGGATCCGCACGGCCTCGTCGAGCAGGACGTTTCGGTTCTCGAGCTGTTGCTGGAGCTGGCGGGTGCGGAGCAGGTTGCCGACGCGGAGCAGCAGCTCGGTGGAGTCGATCGGCTTGTTGATGAAGTCGCGCGCGCCGGCCGAGAGCGCGCGGTGGCGGGCATCGCGGCTGGAGTCGGCCGTCAGGACGAGGACGGGCAGGCTCTCCGGTGGATCGATGAGGTCGCGGATCTCGGCCAGCACGTCGTAGCCCGAGAAGCCGGGCATGTGCAGGTCCAGCAGGAGCAGATCCGGCCGGTGCTCGTAACACATGGCCGGCGCCGAGGCGGGATCGCGCGTACTGACGATGTCGGTGTGACCAGCCTGCGCCAGCACCTGCTCCAGGAGGGCCACGTTGGCCGCGTTGTCGTCGACGATCAGCAGTCGCATCGAGGTCGTCTCGTGGATCATGAGCCCTGCGCCCCCGCGACAACGACCATCAGGCGACGGCCCGGATCGGGTCGCTCGCGCGGTCGATCATGTGCAGCAACGCCGCGACGTTGATCGGCTTGGTCAGATACGACCGGGCACCGCGCCTCAGCAGATCGTCGAGCTGGGTGCCGGCGGCGTCGGCGGACATGATCACGACGGGCACGCCGGCCGTGCGCGCGTCGGACTTCAGACGCGTCAGCACGTCCTCGCCGGCGAGGTCAGGGAGGCCGAGGTCCAGCAGGATGAGATGGGGTCGCTGTTCGACGGCCAGCCGGATTCCGGCTTCGCCCTCGCCGGCGGTCAGCATCTGGACACCCGGGCGGGCGGCCAGGATCTGCGCCACGAGCTCCAGGTTCGCCGGGTTGTCCTCGATGCAGAGCAGCTTCATCGTCTGCGGCGACCCGGCACCGGGCCGGACTGATGCGTCGCTGCGAGCAGCCACGGCGGGCAGGCTGGGAGCCTCGACGGCATCGAGCTCAACCGCGAACGCGGTCCCGCGCCCCCGCTCGCTCGCGACGCTGATGTGACCGCCCATCGCCTCGACCATGCCTCGCGCCACGGCGAGCCCGAGGCCCGTGCCCTCGACCGCCGTCTGCTCGGCTCCGAGTCGTTCGAACGGACTGAACAGCCGATCGATCTGGCCCGGCGCGATGCCCGGGCCATCGTCCTCGACGACGATCCGCACGCGCGACTCGTTGAGGACCACTGTCATGACGCGGACCCGCCCTCCCTCGTGGTTGTACTTGACCGCGTTGGAGAGCAGGTTGAGCAGGACCTGGCGCAGGCGTTGCACGTCGGCGCGCACCCACACCTCGTCCCCGATGGGCGCTTCGACGGTCACGCTGATCTGATGCTCGCTGGCGATCGGAGTGACCAGGTCGATTGCGTCACTGATCACCGAGCTGGTCGCGACCGCCTCGGGAGACAGTCTCAGATCGCCTGACTCGATTCGGGAGATGTCGAGGATCTCGTTGATCAGATCGAGCAGATGGCGGCCGGCCGCGAGGATGTGCTCGGCATTGCCGCGTTGGCGCTCGTCGAGGTCCGACATGCTCATCAGTTGACCGAACCCGAGCACGGCATTGAGTGGCGTGCGCAGCTCGTGGCTCATGCGGGAGATGAACTCATTCTTGGCCTGGTTGGCGCGCTCGGCCTCGGCTCTGCGGAAGCGATCGGTGACATCCTGCGTCGTGCCGATCAAGCGGCGGCGCCCGTCCGCCTCGAGCACGTTGGCCGCATGGACGTGCACGAGGCGCCCACCGCGAGACTCGGCGACCCGGTAGTCGAGCTCGATCGTCCTGCCCTCCTGGAAGGCCTCACGCATCGCGTTCTGGACCCGCGAGCGATCGCTCGGCGCGACCAGCGCAAGCATGTCGCGCGGGCGGGGCGGCGGTAGCGGGTCTGTCCAGCCGTGGAGGCGAGCCTGCTCGGCCGACCATCGGACCACGAGGTCGCGATCGTTCCACTCCCAGCTGCCGATGCCGGCGACGCTCTGCGCCCGCTCCAGGTGCTCCTCGCTGCGGCGCAGGTCGTCGGTGATCACCTCGGCGGTCTTGCGCGCCGTGAACGAGCCGTTGAAGAACCACACGAATCCGCCGAGCAGGAGCAGGAGCACGGCGATCGTGCCGACGGTGGCCTCCCACAGCGTGTCTTCGCCGCGCGCGTGGTAGCGCACGGTCGCTCGCTCGAGCGCCGCGAGTACGCGGTCATGGCTGGTAAACGCGGCGGGATAGAGGACGCTCGCCTGGGCGTAGTCGCCCCGCTCGATCAGGCGAAGCACGGAGTTCAGCGAGGCGAAGTTGGCCGTGAGCGCGGAATCGATACCGGCGAGAGCACTCACGGGATCCTTGCGCGCCTGGGCGTCGATCTCGTTTCGAACCTGCCGCTCCAGCGCGTTCATCTTTGCCGCCGCCGCCAGGACACGCGGGCTGCCCGGTGCCACCCGTGAGAGCTGAAGCCGCCACGGCATGTCCTGAAGCGTGTTCAGTTGAGCCATGACGTCATCGACCTTGGCCTCGTTGTCGCGCGACCCGTTGGCGTGCCAGGTCAGCGCGACGACGGCCGAGATCGCGCACACAGCTACGACGGTGGCGATGGCCAGGGTCAGCGTTGACGAAACCCGCCGGCGGCGGTTGGGCTTGATCACAGCGGACGCTGACTGATCAACTGATTGCGGCATCGACCTTGCACCAGATCGGGTCTCCGCCGGCAAGTCTTGACCATTAACACGCCGTTTACCAGGGCATTACAGGAAGTCTGCGGGAAACCCCGGACCCGGACGCGTAGACGTTGGCAAGCCGACGCGCACGGTGTACAGATGCAACTGCGCTACGAGCGGCAGCGCGCGCCGAGTCCGAGTGGCTAGGCGACCGGATCCACGAACTGCGCCGGCTCTTTGGTGAACCCGGCGGTGACGGCCGCGAGCTGGTTCTCGGACCCGATCAGCCGGCGCTGAAGCGAGGCCTCGAGGGCCAGCGTGACCTCGGGCGGTGCGGTCCAGGCCTCGTCGAACAGACGCTTGGCACCGCGGACGGCATCCGGGGAGCGGGCGGCGATCTCGCCGGCCAGCTGCCTCGCTGCCGCCACCGGGTCGTCGACCACGTGGGTGACGACGCCGAGCGACGCCGCCTCAGTGCCGCTGAGCACACGCCCCGTATATGTGAGCTCCTTGGCCACGTCGATGCTCACGAGCCGCGGCAGGGTTCGGGTGATCGACATGTCCGGAATGAGGCCCCATTTCACCTCCATCACGGACAGACGTGCGTCCGCGGTGGCGAAGCGGATGTCGGCGGCCAGCGCGATCTGAAGCCCGCCGCCGAGGCACGCGCCGTGCACGGCCGCGATCACCGGGACGGGCACGCGAATCCAGTCGTAGGCGGCTCGCTGGAAGAAGTTCGGCGGCTCGCGGTCGAGCTCGGTGTTCAGACCGTCCTGACCCTGGGTCGCCATCAGACCGGCGACGTCGAGCCCCGAGCAGAAGCTGGGGCCCTCGCCGCACAGCACGACCGCACGAACGCCGTCCTGCTCCCGGAGCTGTGAGGCCGCGCCGATGATCGCCTCGAACATGGCCAGATCGAGCGCGTTGTGCTTGTCCGGCCGGGTCAGGGTGACGACGGCGACGTGCTCCTCGACCTCGATCCGAACGCGGTCCTCGCTCACGGGCGGGAGACTAGCGGGGGACCCACACTCTGGAACATTCAGATCAGCGAGACCGCGTCACCGAGACTGACGCGTCCGGGCGTGGTGACCTCGCCATAGATGCCGAACGGCAGCGGCTCGGTGGTGTCCGCCTGGCGGCGGTAGTCGTCGAGCAGATCCAGGGTCGGCAGGTCGACGCGCCCGGTCTCCGGGTCTCGGCTCGTCGTCAGGCAGCGCCCGACGTGCCCGCGGAAGCGAACGACGGCACTGCCGACGCGCGCCGAGCGGCCGACCCAGCTGTCCTCCGCGTGCGGGGCAACGCCATCGACTTCGATCAGCATCCGGAATCGCCGGCCGTCGACCGACTCCTCGTTTGCCTGCTCGGCCAGTCGGCGCAGGGAGGCGACGGAAATGACCGATACGCCGCCGAGCCGGCCGCGGTCGACCGAACCGGTCGCCTCGACGAGCCGCAGTGGTCGGCCAAGCTGCGAGGACAGTGCCTCCGAGAACGGACCGTCGACGACGCGGCCCGTGACATCGCCGGAGAAGAAGCGGGCCGTGATCTCCTCGCCGAGGTCGACGGGCGCCTGCACCGAGGTACCGTCGGCAAACGACAGCTGCAGCCCCGCGCCGTCCAACTCCGCCACGACCGTTTGCAGCGTGCCGAGGCGCTTGCCGTTGATCATCCGGTCGCGCTCGTCGATGATGAAGAAACGCCGGTTACCGCGAGCGCCGAGCTCGTCGAGCTCGATCGCTTGCACCGGTTGTAGCCGGGTCGACTTGATCGGGGTGACGGACAGCGCCGTGACGGTGGGCGGTGAGGGTGACGACATGGCGCCACCTAGGTAATCACGCTGCGGCCTGCTCGGCCCAGTCGCGATACAGCTGCCAGTAACGCCCGCGCGCGGCAAGCAGCTCGTCGTGCGTCCCCTGCTCGACGACGCGCCCGTGCTCGAGCACGATGATCCGCCCGGCGCCACGGATCGTCGACAGGCGGTGCGCGATAACGATCGCGGTGCGGCCGGCCACCAGCCGGCGCAGTCCCTGCTCGATCAGCGACTCGGTGTGCACGTCGACGTTCGACGTCGCCTCGTCGAGGACGAGGATCCGCGGGTCGGCGACTAGCGCGCGGGCGAATGCCAGCAGCTGGCGCTGGCCGGCCGACAACTGCACGCCGCGCTCGCCGACCTGGGTGTCGTAGCCGTGCTCGAGTGCGTCGATGAATGTGCTGGCGCCGACGGCGCGAGCCGCCGCGGCGATCTCCTCATCGGTGGCGTTCGGGCGCCCGAAGGAGATGTTCTCGCGCACTGTGCCGCTGAACAGGAACGCCTCCTGGGGCACGATCCCCATCTGCGAGCGCAGCGAGTGGGCCGACACGGAGCGAAGGTCGTGACCGTCGACCAGGACGCGACCGCCGGTCGGGTCGTAGAAGCGCGCCACGAGCTTGGCGAAGGTGGATTTGCCGGCGCCCGTGGCGCCGACCAGCGCCACCGTCTGACCCGGCGGAATCACGAGGTCGATGTCACGCAGAGCCCACGCCGCATCGTCATCTGCGCCCGACCCGTATCGGAACGAGACGTCGTCGAAATGCAGCTCTCCGCGAATCCGGGGCAGCTCCACTGCACTCTCGACGTCGGACAGCTCGGGCTCCTCGTCGAGCAGCTCGAAGATCTTGTCCAACGCCGCCATCCCGGACTGGTAGGTGGTGTAGAGCTGGGAGAGCTGCTGGATCGGGTCGAAGAAGTTGTTCAGCGCGGCGATGAACCCGAACACGACGCCGGTCGATGTGTGTCCATTGATCGCCTCGATTCCGCCGATGACCAGGATCTCCACCGTGACCAGCGCCGAGAGGAGCTCGACGGCGGGGAAGTAGGCGGCGTTGAGATAGACGGTCTTCATGTTCGCGTCGCGGTTCTCGTCGTTGAGCTCGCCGAAGCGCGCGATGTGCCGCGGCTCCTGGCCGAACGCGCGCACCACGCGAATCCCCGACAGCGTCTCCTGCAGGTAGCCGGTGATGGAGGCGATCTTCTCGCGCGTCAGGCGGTACGCGTCGGCCGAGGCGATCCGGAAGGCGAGCCCGCCGGCGGCCAGGATCGGGAGCGCGAGGAAGGTGAGCAGCGCAAGGTGGGGATCGAGCACGACGAGGATGATCACCACGCCGATCAGCGTCAGTCCGGACTGGAACAGCGTTGCCATGCCGTCGGAGACGAGCTGGTCGAGCGCCTCGACGTCGTTGGTCAGCCGCGAGATGATCACGCCGGCGCGGTTACGCGAGTAGAACCCGATCGATAGTGACTGCAGGTGTGAGAAGAGCTGGACGCGCAGGTCCTGAAGCGCGCGCTGCCCGACCCAGCCCACGAGGTAGGTCTGGGCGTAGGAAGCGACGGCGTAGA
The DNA here is from genome assembly GCA_045805545.1 of Solirubrobacteraceae bacterium. Lineage (GTDB taxonomy): Bacteria > Actinomycetota > Thermoleophilia > Solirubrobacterales > Solirubrobacteraceae > Palsa-465. Next base: position 33,534 of record JBJMLD010000145.1, read on the forward strand.
CCAGCGCCGAGATGAGGAAGCCGAGCACGATCCAGTCGAGCGCTGCCACGTCGTGGCGCTTGATGCCGTTGTCGATGGCGAGCTTGGCCAGTGGCGCGGGCGCCAGCGCGGCGGCGGTCGCCGTCAGCAGCGACAGGAACATCGCGGCGACCCGCCAGCGGTAGGGCGAGAGCAGCTCGATCAGCCCGCGCAACTTGCGCCCGCGCCCGCCGGTCTCACGCAGGCGACGCCTGATGTCCTGTGAGCGCGTACTCATAGTCCCGCCACCTCGGCCTCGAGCGGCTTGCGCGTCAGGAAGACCTGATCCGGTATGCCCTTCTCGACTATCTCGCGGTACAGCTCAGAGCGCTCGACGAGCTCAGCGTGCGTGCCCTCGGCGGCGAGGCGCCCGTCCTCCAGCACCACGATCTCGTCGGCCAGGGCGATGGTCGAGAGCCGGTGCGCGATCACGATCGTCGTGCGGCCGGCCATGACCGCGCGCAGCGCAAGCTTGATCTCCTGTTCGGTCGAAGCGTCGACCGATGAGGTGGCATCGTCGAGAATCAGGATGCGCGGATCAGCCACGATCGCGCGCGCGATGGCCAGCCGCTGGCGCTGTCCGCCGGACAGCGTCAGACCGCGCTCGCCGACCAGCGTGTCGTAACCCTGCGGCAGCTCGGCGATGAACTCATGCGCCTGGGCGGCTCGCGCCGCTTGCTCGACCTCCTCGCGCGTCGCCTCGGGGCGCCCGTAGGCGATGTTGTCGTGCACGCTGGCCGAGAACAGAAACGGATCGTCGGTGACGATTGCGATCGCGTGGCGCAGGCTGACGAGATCGACCTCGCGCACGTCGGCGCCGTCGATGCTCACGGAGCCGTGGCTGACGTCGTACAACCGCGGCAACAGCGAGGCCAGCGCGGTCTTACCGGCGCCCATGGCGCCGACCAGCGCCACTGTCTGACCGGGCTCGATCTCCAGATCGACGTCGCTCAGAGCCGGCTGCGAACCGCCGTCGAACGTCAAGCTGACGGCTCGCAGGGATACGCGCCCGGGGCCGGCCGGCAACGGCGGCGCCGACTCCGGCGCCGTCAGCCGAGGCGCCCGGTCGAGGATCTGGAAGATGCGGGCCCCCGACGCGGTCGCACGTTGGGCGGCGCCGAGCATGTAGCCAAGCGTCCGCATCGGCGAGATCAGCATCAACAGGTAGGCGTAGAAGGCGGTGAACGCGCCGAGTGTGATCGTGCCGTTGATCACCTGGCGGCCGCCGACGAACAAGATCAGGGCGAGCCCGAGGTTGGGCAGGAAGCTGATCATTGGTCCGTAGCGAGCCTGGATCCGGGTGGCGTAAATCGATTGGTCGAACACCCGGGCCACCGAGTGGCTGAAGCGAGCCAGCTGGCGGTCTTCCTGCGCGAACGCCTTGACCACGCGCACGCCAGAGATGTTCTCCTCTGCCTCGGCCGTGAGCTCGGCGATCCGCTGCTGCACCTCCTGCAGCGCCGGCCGCGACCGGCGGCCGTAGCGGAACGCGATCACGATCACGAACGGCACAGGCGCCAGGGCCAGCGCCGCCAGACCGGGCTGGAGCGCGAACATCGCGAAGCCGGCGAGCAGGATCGTGAGCAGCGACTGGGCGATGAAGATCAGGCCGTAGCCGAGGAAGAAACGCACCGCCTGCAGATCGACCGTGGCGCGCGACATGAGCTGACCGGTCTGCTGGCGGTCGAAGAAAGACAGCTCCAGGCGCTGGAGCTGGCCGTAGAGCCGATTGCGCAGGTCGAGCTCGACGCCGAGCGACACGCGACCGGCCACGAGTCGCCGCGCCACGCTGAGAACCAGGCGGGCGAGGCCGGCGACGGTGATGGCGATGGCCAACATCCACAGCGAGTGGCGGTGGTGCGAGCGGATGGCGTCGATCGCCCGTCCGGTCAGATACGGGATCAGGACGGTGGCGACCATCGCGCCGAAGGCGAGCAGGAATGAGACCGTTACCGCGCGGCGGTACGGACGCAAGAACGTGAGCAGGCGCCGGAACGTCACCATACTTCATTTAGTGTAGCGAGGGGGTGGGCGATGTCACACCGACGTAGGTAACTGCCGGTTCCCGGTTGCGGGCGCGCTAAGGCGGTGCTTATGATCCCCGGCTGACCGGCGTGGCAGGCGGACAGGAGAGGAGCGCCCGCAGTTGGATGTCGTACTGAGGTTCGGCTACGAACCTCTTCGCGGATTCATCCAAACCATCGGCGCGATGGTGTTGCTGTTCCGGCGCACCGTCGTGGCGGCATTGACACCACCGTTCAACTACGGGCCGGAGCTGGTGGATCAGTTCCTGTTCGCGCTGCGGCTGGGTTGGTTCCCGATGATCGTGGCCTCGCTCGCGTTCACCTACGGTCCGGCGGGGATCGAGGTGGGGAACTTCCTGAACCTGCTCGGCGCGCTGGACCGCCTGGGCGGCCTGTTCGTGATCATCGTGATGCGCGAGTTCGCGCCGCTCGTGTGCGCGATCGTGATGGCGGGCGTGGCCGGAACGGCGATGACCGCCGACCTGGGGGCGCGCAAGATCCGCGAGGAGCTCGACGCCCTGATGGTGCTCGGCGTCGACCCGATCAAGAGCCTCGTCGTCCCGCGTTTCCTCAGCCTGATGCTGCTCACGCCGCTGTTCAGCATCTACGCGCTGCTGTTCGGAACGCTCGGTGGCGTGCTCGTGACGATCTCCAACGGGGCGCAGATCGGGCCGTTCTTCGCGACCTTCTTCGCCCAGGCCACAACGGCCGAGTTCGAGGCAATGCTGGTCAAGTCCTCGATCTTCGGGGCGATGATCGCGATCGTCTGCTGTTACAAGGGACTGGCCGCGTCGGGAGGGGCGGAGGGGGTGGGGCGTGCCGTGAACCAGGCTGTCGTGATCGCGTTCCTCGGGATCGGCGCGATCGACTACACGTTCACGCAGACGCTGCTGGCCACGCACCCGGCCCTGAACACGCCCCGATGAACGTGCTGAGCAGACCGATCGCGGCGTTGGTCTCGTTCGGCGAGGCGACGCGGTTCTGCGGCAAGATCGTCTTGAAGGTGTTCAACGGCCGCGTACTGCGGTTCATCGGCGAGACCGTGCGCCAGGCCGGCATCCTCATCACTGGGTCGGCGATCATCGTGCTCGGTCTGGTGTTCATCCTCGGGCTGCAGTGCGGCATCGAGGGGGCGTACGCGGCGAAGACGGTGGGGGCGACGTCATCGACCGGGGCGATCACTGCCCTGTGCGATCTGCGCGAGGTGATCCCGTACGCGTTCGGCTACATGATGGCGGCCAAAGTGGGGACGGGCTTCGTGGCCGAGATCGGCTCGATGCGGATCTCGGATGAGATCGACGCGCTCGAGGTGATGGGCTTCGACTCGATTCTGTACCTCGGTTCGACGCGGCTGCTCGGCTCGTGGCTGGTGCTGCCGTTCCTCTACGCGCTGGCCGTGCTCGTTGGCTTCGCGGCGTCTTACCTGGCCGACGTGATCCAGCTCGGGCAGGTCTCGCAGGGTGGCTACCTGCAGCTGTTCTGGCAGTTCCAGTCGCCCCAGGACTTCCTGTTCGCGTTCATCAAATGCATCGCGATGGCCACGTTCATCGTGCTCGTCTGCATCTATTACGGCTACCACGTGACCGGCGGCCCGGTCGGCGTCGGCAAGGCCACCGCGCAGTCGATGGTGGCCAACATCCTCGGCATCCACCTGATCGGAATGGTCGGGACGGCGCTGTTCTGGGGCGGGAATGCGCGCGCACCGATTGGCGGATGAACCCTCTCGCGCGTGTCGTCTCGGTCATGGCGCTCGCCCTCGCGGTCGTCGTGGTCGCCGTGGTCCTGCTGACCGGCGGGTCGAGCTACGTCCTGCACGCTCAGTTCTCGAATGCCGGGCAGCTCGTCCGGGGTGACCTGGTCACCGTGGCCGGCCACCAGGTCGGCTCGGTCGGGCAGATCAAGCTGGCCGGCAACGGTCTCGCCGACATTGAGCTCGACATCAGCGATAAGAGCATCACGCCGGTCCACACGGGCACGATCGCCCGGATCGGTCAGCTCAGCCTGACCGGTGTGGCCAACCGGTTCGTCGGGCTGGAGCTCTCCGGCGCCGGCCGGGCGCTCCCGAGCGGCGGGACACTGCCCTCGACCCAGACGCGCGGCATCGTCGACCTCGACGTGTTCCTCGACGCGTTGACACCGCGAGTTCGCACGTCGATCCGGCAGCTGCTGCGAACCGGTGCGTACTTCGTCCATGACCCGACCGCGGCGCAGTTAAACCGCGCCAGTCGCTTCTTCAACCCGGCGCTCAGCCAGCTCACCCAGCTGGGGTCGGAGATCGTGTCCGATCGCTTTGCGCTCCAGCGCCTGATCTCATCGAGCGCGGTGCTGACCAGCGCGCTGGCTCCTCATATCGGCGATCTCGGCGGTGCGGTGGCCAACTCGGCGGCGGTGCTGCGCACGATTGCCGGCGAGCGCAGAGCATTGACCGACTCGCTCGTCCGCGCCCCGGCCGTGCTGCATCAGAGCACGGCCGTCCTGGCCGACGTCAACTTCGCGCTCGGCCAGCTGGACCCGGCGCTGGTTGCCCTGCAGCCGGTGGCGCCGCGGCTGGCCACGCTGCTGCGCAAGGTGGTGCCGACGGCGCGCGACGCGATCCCCACGATCGCGGGCGTTCAGGCGCTCGTCCCGAGCGCCAAGGCGGCGCTGCTGGCGTTGCCGCCGGTCGAGCGCAAGGCGACGCCGGCCGTGCGCTCGCTGACGACCTCACTCACGGAGATCACGCCGATCCTGGCCGGTCTGCGCCCGTACTCCCCTGATGTCGTGGCCGGCTTCTTCAACGGCGTCGGTGGCTCCACCGGCGGGGCGTACGACGCCAATGGCCATTACCTGAAGTCCGAGCTGACGGTTCAGGGCAACGGCGGGGCGTCGCTGACCGGCGTGCTCAGCCTGCTTGGTCCACTGACCGGGTCGCTTGGCCCGTTCAACGGCGGTCGGACGCGACTCCTGGCGCCGTGTCCGGGTGGCGGCAACCCGCCTGCCGCGGACGGCTCGAACCCGTGGAACAACCCCGACGTCCTCGCGTCGACGGGCAACGTCTGCAATCCGGCCGACAACCAGCGCCCGTGAGGCGGCTCGGGCTGATCATCTCGTTCTGCGCGGTGGCCGCCGTCCTCGCGGTGGCGCTGGCGAGCTCGCGGGCTGACGGGAGCACGACGGCGCGCTTCGACGTGATCTTCGACGACGCCCGCGGGCTCGTCGGCGGCCAGGTCGTGAAGGTCGCGGGCGCGCGTGCCGGGACGATCCAGGGTGTCTCGGTGACCTCGCAGTTCAAGGCGCGAATCGAGGCCACCGTGGATAGCCGGTTCATGCCGTTCCACCGCGATGCGACGTGCACGATCCGCCCCGAGGGCCTGATCGCGGAGAACTACATTGACTGCGATCCCGGCACCGCAAACAGCCCGGTGCTGAAGGGCGCGAGCCAGCAGCCGCCGACGATCCCGGTCACCAACACGACCGAGCCGGTCAGCCTGCTCGACCTGTTCAACATCTTCAACCTGCCCACACGCCAGCGCTTCACGGTGCTCGTCAACGAGCTCGGCGTCGGCACCGCCGCCCGAGGCGACGACTTCAACGACATCCTGCGCCGCGCCAACCCGGCGCTCGCGCTGGCCCGCCAAGCCATCTCGGTCCTCGCCCGCCAGCGTGACCAGCTGGCCACGATCGTCGACGCGACGAGCAAGATCGCCGCGGACGGCGCCGGCAACACGGCCAACGTCCAGCGGTTCCTGGACAGCGCGTCCGCGCTCACCACGCTGACCGCGGCCCACGCCGACCCGCTCAGCCGCTCGATCCACCTGCTGCCGGGTCTCCTCAGCGCGGCCGACCCGGCGCTCCAGCAGCTCGACACAGTCGCGCGCGACGGCACTCCGCTCGTGCAGCAGCTGCACGCCGCCGTGCCGGCGCTGACACGTGTGCAGAACGACATCGGGCCATTCGCGGCGGCGGCCAAGCCGGCGCTGGCCTCGCTGCGCAAGACGCTTCACCAGGCGACCGGCGCGATTCGCGACACGACGCCGCTGGTCGGCACCGTGCGGCGCTACGCCGAGTCGTCGCTGCCCGGGACCAACCTGTTCGCGAAGCTGAGCTCCAACCTCCAGCAGCGAGGCTTCGTCGAGAACTTCCTGTCGGTGACGTACTACATCGCGGCGTCGCTGGCGCGGTTCGACGGGAACTCGCACATGCTTTCGATACTCCTTGTGGGGGCAAAGAACGGCGCCTGCGGGGCGTATGCGACTACGCCTGTCGATGGGTGCTCGGCGCACTACGGGTCGCAACCGGCGTACCGGGGGGTCGGGGGAGCCGCCTGGGACACCCCGCGCGCTTCCCACTGCTCGGGCCGGCAGGGGCTTTGTGCGCGAGGGGTGTCCGGACGGCCACCCCGACCCGCACGAGCAGCCGCGCCGCGGACGCCGTCGGCGCCGGCATCCGCGCCGGCTTCGGCACACGCAGGTCCCTCGGGAGCAGCCGGGGGGCCGACGGCTGGCGCCGGGGCGGCGGCCGGCGCGCCCGGCAACGGCAACCCGGTGCAGCAGGCGGGTCAGACGCTGCAGAGCCTCGTCCAGTACTTGCTCAAATGAGACGGACGCGACAGACGGTGACGGAGGTGTTCGACAACCCGATCCTGATCGGGACGATCACGGTCCTCGTTGTCGTGGTGGCCGTCTACCTGTCGTACATCGCCGAGAACGGGTTGCCGTTCGTGCCCACGTACAACATCAGCGTCGACGTGGCCAACGCGTCCGAGCTGGTCAAGAACGCCGACGTGCGGATCGGCGGGGCGCGCGTGGGGCAGGTGCTGACGATCACGCCCGAGCCGGCGACCAAGCAGTGGCCGCATCCGTTCGCGCGCCTGGGACTGTCGCTGCAGCGCAGCCTCGAGCCGCTGCCGCAGGACACGCGCTACGAGGTGCGCCTCGCCTCGGTGCTCGGCGGCAAGTACGTGGAGGTGTTCCCGGGGCGCGGCAAAGGCGGCCTGCCGGACGGCGGCACGTTCACGCTGAACACCAACCCGCGCCTGGACCACAACAAGCCGTTCGTCGACCTCGACACCGCGTTTGCCACGTTCGGCCCGCGGACCCAGCGCGGGCTGCGGCGCGTGATCGGGCAGCTTGGCGACGCGGTGGCGGGGCGCGGTAGCCAGTTCAACGACGCGATCCACAGCACCGATCAGCTGATCGGCCCGCTCGAGAGCCTGCTCCGCCTGTTCGCCTCACCGAGCACGAACGTGAGCGGCTTCATCAGCGGCCTGGCCGCCACGACGAGCGCGCTCGCGCCCGTCTCACCGACCCTGTTCGGGCCGCTGATGACCGACGCGGCGACGACGTTCGACGCCCTCAAGCACTCAGCGCTCGGCAACGCGATCGATCAGACGCCGGCCACTGAGGCGTTGGCCACGACCGTGCTCACCAACGCGCAGCCGGTCCTGGCCGACGCGGCGGCGATCGTGCAGGGCCTGAAGCCCGGCGCCGCCGTGTTGCCTCTCGCGTCCCAGCGGCTCGACTCGATCCTGCTCGCCGCCACGCCGGTGTTCAAGCAGGTCCCCAAGGTCTCGGACAACCTCCACACGGCGCTGCTCGCCGTCGATGCGCTGGCGCGCGACCCCGCATCCACGCAGACGTTCAAGGTGCTCGGCTCGAGCGACCTGGCCACGTTCGGCTCCTCGGCCCTGGTCGGTCTCGGCGCGATCCTGCGCTCGGTGGCCTCAGAGCAGTTCTCCTGCAACGTGGCGGCACTGTGGGTGCGGAACTTCGCCGACTCGCTCAGCGAGGGCGACAACACCGGAGGCTGGCTGCGCTTCGCCCCGATCATCGACGTCAACCAGCTGTTCCAGGCGTCGAGCACCGCCTCCGACCTCCACATCAACTACTACCCCAAGGAGAACGCGCAGGGCTGCCAGGCCGGTAACGAGGTCTATAGCGGGGCGCAGCGAATCGGCGACCCGGGCCCAACCTCGACCGTGGTCGACAACACGAACCCGCCGCCTGGCGTGCTCGAGCGCGGGCGCAAGGCGGGGCTGGTGCCATGAGCCCGGCCGTCCGCTCTCGCTCGCAGCCGAACACTCCCGGGGCGCGGCGCCGCCGGGGGATCCACCCGCTCGTGATCTCCTTCGCTGCGATCGCATTGACGATCGCGATCACCTATTACGCGTTCAGCCACAGCCTGCCGTTTACGCACAAGTTCACGGTGAAGGCGGTCGTCGGCAACAGCGTCAACGTCCGGGCCGACTCGCCGGTGCGGATCGCCGGCATCAACGTCGGCGCGGTCAGCGGCGTCGATCCCGGGCCGGGACGCACGTCGCTGATCACGTTCACGCTGAACAACGACGGACTCCCGATCCACAAAGACGCCACGCTGCGGATCCGCGACCGGCTGTTCCTGGAAGGGGGCTACTACCTCGAGCTCGATCCCGGCAGCCCGAGCGCCCCCATCGCCAAGACCGGCTTCACGATTCCGGAATCCCAGACGACGACGCCCGTGCAGTTCTACAACGTCCTCTCGACGTTCGACGCCTACACCCGGAACAGCCTCCGGGACATGCTCGGCACGTTCAACCAGGGTTTCAGCCCGAAGCCCGGCGAGCCCCTGTCGAACAGCGGCGGCGGCGGTCTCAAGCAGGCGATCCCCGAGCTCACCCCAACGCTGAAGGACGTGGCCTGGGTCAGCCAGGCACTACACGGAACGCATCCGGGTGACCTTCAGACGCTGCTCAGCTCGGCGGCCAGCGTAACCGGGACCCTTGCCAGCACCTCGCCGCAACTCGTAGACCTGCTCCACAGCCTGAACGTGACCTCAACCGCACTCGCGTCGACCGACGGGGCGCTGGCGCAGACGATCGCCGGCGTCGACCAAACGCTCCAAGTCGCTCCGAACTCGCTGGCCGCGATCGACCGAGCACTGCCGCCGCTGGTCAACCTGGCCCACGCACTGGAGCCGACGCTGAAGGCCTCGCCGCCGCTGGTCGACCAGGTAACGCGCTCCGTGGAGCAGCTCGCGACGGTCGTCGCGCCGGCCGAACGCGCGCCCCTGCTCACCACGCTGC